>DASZCR010000210.1:0-22907 GCA_035942915.1 Pyrinomonadaceae bacterium
GGTTACGGACGAAGGGCGCTCGAACTCGGCTGAGGTCAAGCGCCCTTCATGAAACTTTAGCCCTGGGACCGCCGCGTCACTTCCGGCCCTTGCGGCCGCGCGTGTCCTGGCCGGGATGGGAGAACTGCGCGTAGGCGACGCGGAAGAGCTCGGAGAGGGCTTTGGCCGTCTCCGGCGTCAGGTTACGGTCGGCTCTGAGATGCGCCTCGACGATGTCGGGCATGGCTTCCTGCGGGAAGTAGACGACCGGCGCGGCCGCCTCGCGTCCGTCGGTCGTCGCACGCCCCGACATGACACGCTCCATCGGCATATTGAGCCATCCCGTGAGACGCGCGATGTTGTCCGCATCGGGTTTGCCCGTGCCGTTTTCGATGCGCGAGAGCGTCGACGCAGAGACTCCCGTCTCGTCGGCCACGTCCCTCAAACTGAGACCCAACTCCTCGCGCTTGCGCCGGATGGCGCGTCCCAATTCGACCGTATTTACTAGACTTTTCGACGTTTCTGCCATTTCCTTCGGCCTCCTTCGGGCTTCCGCGCGCATCTAATTCAGGACGCGGCCAAGCCCTCACAATTCGAGAAAATAGCACAGTAAAATCCCGAACGCAAGACTTTGTTTTATGCTTGCAACAGGGATGGAACCGTGATACACTGTTTCACGTATGAAACAAGACGGTTTTTGTAGGAGCCGTCAGGAGAGAGATTCAAGGAGACTGAAGGCCGTGACGACCGAGCATATTTGGGAGACGTTCGACAGCCTTTTCAAGACGGTTCACCGGCAGGGTCGGCGCGTCGAAGAACTCGAAGCGCGCATCATCGACCTCGAACGGCGTCTACAGGAGCGCGGCTCTCATCAACCGCCGAAGGCGGTCGAGCCGACGATGTCGGAGATGCCTGCGGAGCGCGCGGCCTGAAGTTTAGTTTGAAGGATTTTGGAGCAAGGAGAGAGGCGATGGCAGCCGTACTCGACAAAAAAGCGATGATGCGCGACAAGCGCGCACAGGGCATTGCCGCGATGGGATTGGTCAACCGCGAGGGCGACCGCTTCCGCGTCACGACGCCGACTTTGCGCGGACGCCGTTCGAGCTACGAAGTGTGGCGCGACGATGCCGGCAAGGTGCGCTGCTCGTGCCTCGAATTCGAGGAGCAGTCGGCCACCGAGCCGGGCTTCCGTTGCGAGCACATTCTGGCCGTCAAGCACTCGCTCCTGAACAAAAGTTCTGAGGCCGTCACCAAGCAGCCGAAGGAGAAGTCCGTCGCGCCGCCACAGGTCGCGACCGTGCAGCAGAGCGTGAACGACACGCCCAACACAAACGACAAAGACGCATCCGAGAAACGCGACGCCGCCACAGAGGCGACTCTGCGGTCGCCACGGCGCACGCCGCGTTTCGCACGGGAGCAGAACGAGCCGGAGGAAGCTTCTGAAGAGTTGCTTCTGACGGGTTCGCTCGCGCAACACAGTTACGAAGAGGAGCAAGAGATGAGCAAGAAGCAACAGACAGTTCACGTCGAAGAGCAGCAGCAGCCGAACGACGATTTCATCACGGCCGAGGAGCACGAGGCCATGCACGCAGGCAACGGCGCGGTCGTCCCGCTGGCCTTCACCAACACGCTGCGCACGCTGCGCCAGCCGATTGACCGCGCGCTCGTCAAAACGCGCGAGGGCTGGACTGACCGCAACGGCCAGAAGCACATGGTCGAATACGTCGAGTGGCACACGGTCGCAGACCTGCTCGACCGCGTCGCCCCCACCTGGTCACATTCCGTGCGCGGCATCGTGCAGATTGGCGACATGGTTGCCGTCACCTGCGCCATCACCATCGACGGCGTGACGCGCGAAGGCGTCGGGACGGGAACGGCCGACAACGAAACCGGCATCAAGAAGGCCGAGCACGACGCCTTGAAGCGCGCGGCCATCAAGTTCGGCATCGCGCGCGACCTCTACCAGAGAGAGTCGGACGTGATTGAGTCGAACGGCGCGGGGCCGCAGGCCGGAGATTTCCCGCGCGACCCGCTCGCCAAGTCGATGTCCGACCTCGTTACGCCGAAGCAACTCGGCATGATTCGCGCGCTCGCGCGTGAGGCCGGGGTCGATGTGGAAGAGGAGTGCCAGCAGGCTCTGCGCTGCCGCACGGAAGAGTTGTCGAAGCGCGCCGCGTCGAGCTTCATCGACCACCTGAAGAACCTTCAGGGCGAAGCGGCGGGCGGCATGCGTCGCGCCAGCTAAGGACGAACAGAGAGGGGCTGTTGGCGGAAAGCGTCGGGTCGGTCGCCGAGAGATTCGGCAGATGAGTCCGCCGACGCTTTCAGCCCGCCGCCCGGGAGGGTTAAAGAGATGACGACTGAAGAGTTGATTCAGGAACAAGCGCAGCAGCAGCCGCTCTCGCTCGACATCGAGTACGCGGACGAGCCACAGGCCTCCGCGTCGGTCGCAACTGATGAACAGGCTGCTCCTGCCACAGAGTCGTTCGAGCACAAGTCGAAGAAGGAGCAGATTCTTTCGCTCTACGAGGCTGGCACGACCGATATCGCAGAGATTGTGCGCAAGGTTTCGGCGCGGCCTTCTTACGTCGCGCAGGTCTTGCAGCAGGCCGGACACCTGACCGGCTACTTCGACCTCTACACGACGACGGCGCGCGAGCAGAACGTCTACACGCGTTTCTTCCGCAACGTGCTGTCGTTCAAAAATCCGGAGGCGGCGCGCGAGAGCGTGCAAAAAATCGACCGCCTCTACAACTATTTCGAGCGCCTCGGCGACCGCGCCGGACAGCATCAGGCAATGGTGCTCGCGCTGACGGGTAAGAACCGCGCGCGTTGGAGTGGCAAACAGGAAGAGGCGGAAATTTTCAGTGAATGGCTCGCCGCGCATTAAGAGCCGAACAAGTTTTAAGAAGGAACACAAGCAGTCCCTCGCAGGCAGTCTACGAGCAAGGGGTGGTTTGAAAGGTGAGTTCATCTCAAGCGAGGGGACTCGCCTTTCTTTTTTGGCAACAGTTCTACCACCAATCCGAACTTAAAATCTGAAGGAGAGACTTGCGATGGCTGAACACACTATCCCGGCCACGGGAACTTTCGTCTGGAACGAATTATCCTCAACCGATGTCGAGGCGGCCAAGAAGTTCTACGCCGAGTTGCTCGGCTGGCGTTACAAGGGCGGCGATGTCGAAGGCTTCGCCTACACGGAGTTCATCCCCGCAGGCGGCGACAAACCCATCGGCGGCATGTTCCAGATGGGCAAGGAGTTCGGCGACGCTCCGTCGCACTGGATGGCCTACGTCTCGGTCGCAGACGTGGACGCCTCCGCGCGCCGCGCCGAAGAACTGGGCGGCAAGGTCTGCGTACCGCCGACAGACATTCCAAACGTCGGCCGCTTCTGCGTCATCAACGACCCTAGCGGCGCGACCCTCTCGCTCGTCACACTGAGCGGCGCACACTCTTAAAGTTTTCCCACGAACGGCCGGCGGCCGAGAGCAGCCCGCGCCAGACGCATTTCCAACCTCGCCGACAATTCAACCCGCGCGTGTGGGCTTCAGACGACTTCTGCCTGCACGCTCGCAGCAAGGAGCACACAGGATGCCTAGAGTGGTGCATTTTGAAATCAGTGTGGACGAGCCGGAGCGCGCCTGTCGTTTCTACAACAACGTCTTCGGCTGGCAGACGCGCAAGTGGGGCGAGAGCGGGGGCGGCATCGACGCCTCGCAGGAATACTGGCTGATTGAGACGGGCGACGAAGGCGAGCGCGGCATCAACGGCGGCCTCTACAGGCGACATCAGGGGATGGGTTTCACCGCGCACGTCAACACCATCGACGTGCCCTCGGTTGACGACTTTATCGAGAAGGTACAGGCGCACGGCGGGCGCGCCGTGACGCAGAAGATGCACATCCCCGGCGTCGGCCACTTCGCCTACTGCGAAGACACGGAGGGCAACACCTTCGGCATATTGCAACCCGAACCCCGCGCGACCGATTGAAGCAGGCTCGACATAGAGCTTCCCCTCAACACGCGCACGGGAAGCGAAAGGAGAAAGACTCTCATGCTCAGAATCAACTACACGGCCGTGCTCGTCTCGGCGATTCTCTACTGGATGCTCGGCGCGCTCTGGTATTCGCCGCTGCTGTTTGCGGGCAAGTTCATCGAGTTGACGGGCTGGACGCCGCAGCAGTTGGAAGCGATTCAGGCGGCCGGGACGGGCAAGCTGGTGGCGGGCGCTTTCATCAGTTCACTCGTCCTCGCCTACGTGCTCGCACACTTCGTCCGCTTCACGCGCTCCGAGACGGCGCTTGACGGCGCGCGGACGGGCTTCTGGCTCTGCCTCGGCTTCGTCCTCACGAGCAACCTCGAAACCGTCCTCTTCGAGAACCGGCCGCTCGGCCTCTACCTCATCAACAACGGCTACCATCTCGCAGGCTTCCTCATGATGGGCGCGCTGCTCGGCGCATGGAAGCGCCGCGAGTCCCCCGTCCTCGCCTACGAGTCGTAAACCCCGCTTCTTCGCGTCTTCCGTTCGACGCACAGACGCGAAGGACAAAGAGGCGGAAGGCAGACAAGACAGGTCGCGTCTCTCGTCTGCCTTCTGCCTTCTTCTTGGTCTATACTTCCTTCAGGGGGAGGGCTTAAGACCGGGATGCCTGCGAAAAACGAAGACCTGCACGGCAACGTGCCGGACAAGGCAGACGTGGCGCTGCTGTTGATTGACGTGATTAACGACCTTGAGTTTGACAGCGGACGCGAACTGTTAACTCATGCGCTGCCGATGGCCGAGAACCTCGCGCGTCTGAAACGCCGCGCTAAAGAGGCGGGCGTTCCCGTCATCTACGTCAACGACAACTTCGGCCGCTGGCAGTCGGATTTCAACAAGCTGCTCAAGCATTGTCTCGAAGACCGTGTCTGCGGCCAGCCGCTCGCCGAAATCCTCCGTCCCTCAGAGGACGACTACTTCGTCCTCAAGCCCAAACATTCCGGCTTCTTCTCGACGACGCTCGACATCCTGCTCGACTATCTACAGGTCAAGACGCTTATCCTGACCGGTCTGACCGCAGATATCTGCGTGCTCTTTACGGCCAACGACGCCTACATGCGCGACTTCAACCTCGTCGTTCCCTCCGACTGCGTCGCCTCGAACGACCCCGAAGAGAACCGGCACGCGCTCGAAACCATGCGCCGCCTGCTCAAAGCCGACACGCGAACATCCGACGAGATTGACCTCGAAGAGTTGAAACGCGCTGCCCGGCGCGACGATGAAGAGGAGCCGAAACCTCAACCGCAGGCGCAGCAGTTTGCCGACAACAAGTGACGCCGGAGCATCGGTTTCGAGTACGGTATCGGACAGAAGATTTACCGATGGATTGCTATTTCTGTGTTATCTTCCCCTAACGACCCCCTTTGAAGTCTTAATTCCCTCTTGCCCTCGGAGATGAGGATGGGATTGCGAGACACACGTCGAGGCGGGAAGACCAGCAGCACATCAACAAGCTCTCTCTCTCAAAATAGCACTGGACGCTTCGTCGTCCACGAGCACCACGCTTCCGTCCTTCATTTCGACTTTCGATTGGAGATTGCCGGAACGCTCAAGTCTTGGGCTGTGCCGAAAGGCCCTTCGCTCGACCCGCGCCACAGGCGTCTGGCCGTCGCCGTCCCAGACCACGCCGTCTCCTACATCAACTTCGAGGGCACTATCTCCGAAGGCAGCTACGGGGCGGGCGAAGTGCGCGTCTGGGACAAAGGCACTTTCGTCGTGCACGGCGACGAAGACGCGCTCGCGCAACTCGGCAAGGGCAAACTTCGCTTCTCTTTGCGCGGCGCGAAGCTGCGCGGCGAGTTTGTGCTGCTGAAGATGCAGGGGCGCGATAAGCAATGGCTGCTCATCAAGAGCCGCGACGACTTTGCCGAAGACGACTGGCATCTGGAGACGGTTCTTGCGGCGCGTGTGCGCCAGCGTGCGCCGCGCGCCGAAGCCGCCGCGCGCACGTCGCGCCGACGCGCGTCGCAGGCGCAGCAGTCCGAATCCGCGCTTTATCTCGACGAGTCGCAGACGTTGCCTTCGGTTCCCGGCGCGCGTCCTGCGCCGATGCCCGCGCGCGTTGACCCGATGCTTGCCACGCTCGTCGACGCTCCCTTCTCCGACCCCGACTGGATTTACGAAACGAAGTGGGACGGCGTGCGCGCACTCTGCTACATCGAGGCCGGGCGCGCACGCTTCATCTCGCGCAACGACAAGGACATGAGTTTTCGTTATCCGGAGTTGGCCGAAGTGGCCGCCCGCCTGAACGCCGAGCAGGCCATTCTCGACGGCGAGATAGTCGCTTTTGACGAGCGCGGCCGTCCGAGCTTTCAACTTCTACAATCGCGCGTCGGCCTCAAGGACGAGGCGGAGATTGCGCGCCTCGCCGCCACGCAACGCGTCGCCTACTGCGCCTTCGACCTCGTCTACTACAACGGCTTCGACCTCCGACCGGCCGCCCTCCTGCATCGCAAGGCGCTCCTCGAAGAGCTCATCGAGGAGAGCGACGCGCTGAAGTATTCGGCGCACACGACGGGCGACGGCGAGCGCGAGTTTCGCCGCGCCGCGCGCCTCGGCCTCGAAGGCATCATGGCGAAGCATCAGGGCAGCACTTATCACGCGCGCCGCAGCAACGACTGGCTGAAGATTAAGACGCAACTCCGGCAGGAGGTGGTCATCGCCGGTTACACAGCGCCGCGCGGCGCGCGTCCGCTCTTCGGCGCGCTCGTCGTCGGACTCCACGACGACGAAGGGCGTCTGCGCTACGTCGGCCACGTCGGCGGCGGCTTCAACCGCGAGACGCTCGAACAGACCTACCGTCTGATGAGCCGCCTCCAACGCAAGACTGCGCCCTTCGACGAAGCGCCGCCAACGAACGAACCCGTGCAGTGGGTGAAGCCGTCGCTGGTCTGCGAGGTCAAGTTTGCGGAGTGGACGGCCGACAGAAAACTCAGGCAGCCGATTTTCATCGGGCTGAGAGACGATAAAGAGCCTGCTCAATGCACGTTCGAGCGGATGCGACGTGCGCGCCGCGAGGTCGCCGAAGTCGATGAACGGCTCTCGGCCGAAGGCTCGAAGAATGCGCCGCCGCCACGCCGCGCGGCGAAGGGGCGCAAGCGTTAACGCCCACTCAAGTTTTCGTTCTACACAAACAGCGAAAAGGAGCACAACCGAGAAGATGGCAACTAAGAAGGCCGGAAGCAAAAAGGGCGGAAGCAGCAAGAAAGGTGGAAGCCAGAAGGCCAGCAGCAAGAAGGGCGGCTCGAAGAGCTCTTCATCAAAGCGCGAGTTGATAGACACGGGGCGCGACAAGCGTTTCGTGCGGCGCGACGAGCGCGGACGTTTCAACGAATCGGACGATGTGGGGCGCTCACTCTCGCAGGACATCAAGCGTTCGGCGAAGAAGGAGGTTCCCTCCGGTCAGGGCGACAGGGGCGACCAGAGACGCCGCAAATAGTAAGGGGCAAGCGATGAACATCAATCGGACAAAGGCCGCGCGCCGGATGGCGACGGCGCTGCTGGCGACGCTGACACTCGTCACCGCAGCCGCCGCGAGCGCGGCCGCGCAGCAACAGGCACAGAGACGTGCGCCCGCGCGTCGTCTCTCCAACTCGCGCTCAAGCTTCAGCGGCGGTCTCTACGATGAACAGTCTCCGGCGCAGACGCCGCAGGAGGAAGAGGAGGAGGAGTTCATCAAGCCGAGCCGCCCAACGCTGGCAGACCCGGCCGAGTTTCAGAAGCCGGGCGTGTTGCAGGTCGAGTACGGCTACGACGGCCAGTTTCGCAGCGATGAGTTTCGCGCACAACAGACGGCGCTGCTCGCACTGCGCTACGCTGCGACGCGACGGCTGCTGCTCCAACTCGACCTCGACACCGTCAAGTCGGAAACCGACGCCGAGACGCGCGTCCGCCGCACGGGCTTGGGCGACACGCGTCTCGGCTTTCAGGTGCTCGCGCTCGAAGATAACGAGCGCCACCCGGCGCTGGCCTTCGCCTACCGCGTCAAACTGCCGTCGGCGAGCGAAGCCAAAGGTCTCGGCACGGGTCGCTTCGACCATCGTCTGATGGGTCTTCTCAGCAAGAAGGTCAACCGCACGGACTTCGATTTCAACGCTGCCTTCCTCGTCAACGGGCGCGAGGGCGCACCCGGTTGGGAACACGGCGGGCAGGCAGCCTTCTCCGTCTCGCACGAGTTTGAGAACCGCTTCGGCGTGCAGGGCGAACTGTCGGGTCAGAGCATCGAGGAGGCGCAGCCGCGCGGCGTCTACGCGCTCGGAGCCGTGACCTACAAAGTCAATCGTCGTCTGGTCTTCGATGGCGGTCTGCGTTTCGGACTCAACCCGACAGCGCCGCGCGTCGGCGTGGTGGCGGGCGTGACGGTCGGGGCCGCAGATTTTCGTCGGAGATAGAACACGGGAACGTGCAAGGGGCGGGGTGAATAAAGCAGATGCTCTTTTCAATCTTCAGGACGCAGAGGGGCGATAAGACATGCGCCGTATCTTTCGCGAGAACGGTCTTTCGATAGTCTTCTTCCTCCTGTTTCTCCTTTCGCTCGTCGGGCAAAGCGTGACGGGCTTGAGCGAGTACAACGAGGAGCAGAAAGAACACAGGCAGCCGGAGGTCAGTTACACGGAGTATCTGACGACGGGGCACTTCATTGAGGCGACGTTCGAGAACTGGGAGAGCGAGTTCTTGCAGATGGCCGCCTTCGTCGTGCTCACGGTTTTTCTCTACCAGAAGGGTTCGGCCGAATCGAAAGACCCTTACCGGACGGAGGAGTTCGATGTTGTTCCGGCCAAGTCGCGTCTGCCGTCGGACGCGCCCGCTCCCGTCCGGCGCGGCGGCCTCGTCGGCAAGCTTTACGAGAACTCGCTGGGTCTGGCCTTCCTCGTCCTCTTCCTCCTCTCGATGTGGCTGCACGCCGTCGGTGGGGCAGAGGAGTACAACGAAGACCAGCTTGCACATGCCAGAGGCTTTCAGGCCATCACGCCTTTGCAGTACATAGGGACGACGCGCTTCTGGTTCGAGTCGTTCCAGAACTGGCAGAGCGAGTTTCTCTCCGTGCTGGCGATGGTCATCTTCTCCATCTTCCTCCGACAGAAAGGCTCGCCGGAGTCGAAGCCGATGTACACGGCGCACAGCGATACGGAGGACTAGCCGAGAGGGTAACAACTGACAATCAAGAGGGGCGTTGACACGTCAGGATGTCAACGCCCCTCTTGATTGTTCGTGCGCGGCAGAGAGCGCGCGACGTTACTCGTAAGACTTCTGCGGTGGATTGCGGCCACGCATGGCGGCGGCGGCCAACTCGCGCGCGCGCGGCAGAGATTCGATGGCGCGCGTCACCTGCGGGTCGTCGGCCATGTAGACCTGCACGGCCTTGACCGAGCCATAGGAGGCGGTCGCAAGGTCGTAGCGGAGTTGACGCTTGACGAACTCGCGCTGCTTGTCGATTTGCGCCTCCGTCAGTCTGTACGCTTCGCCCTTAGTGGCGACGTACTCCTTGAAGGCTTTGAACAGTTTCTCGTCAACCACCAGCTCGTCCGGTTGCAGGTTGTGTTTGAAATCGACGGGACGCTGAATTTTGTAGCTCTCGAAGCCGGAGATGCGACCGTTGACCAACTCGCGCGCGAAGGCGAAGACCGGGTCAACGAGTCGCTGCTGGACGGCGCTCATCACGCGCGACTTGACCGCCTCGTCGGGCGCGATGCCGCCGCCGCCGTAGATGGGTCGTCCCGTGTCGGTGTGCGCTTCGGGGCCGGTCGGTTTCGACGGCTGCTGCTGCTGAGTCGCCTTCTCATCATCGGCTTCGGGCGCGCCCGCGCGATTGTAGATGTAGTCGTAGAAACTGACGCCCGAATAGTCGCGCTGCACGAGCCGACCCGACGGCGTGAAATACTTCGAGGTCGTGAGCGTTAGCGCCGTCCCGTAGTCGAGTTGCATGATGCTCTGGACAAGCCCCTTGCCGAAGCTGGTCTCGCCGATGATGAGCGCGCGGTCGTGGTCTTGCAGCGCGCCTGCGAGAATCTCGGAAGCGGAGGCCGTGCCCCGGTTGATGAGCACGACGAGCGGCGAGTTGTCGGGCTGGCTGTTCTCGGAGCGGATGACGCGGTCGGTCGCACGCGCTCCCCTGCCCTTCTGCGTGAGAATGATTTGCCCCTGCTGCAAGAACTGCTCGGCCACTTTGACGGACGCTTCGAGGATGCCGCCGCCGTTATTACGCAGGTCGAGCACGAGCGAGGTCATCCCCTGCGAGCGCAGCTCTTCGAGCGCGTGGACGAACTCCTGACCCGTCGTGTAGTTGAAGCTGTCGGTCATGTCGATGTAGCCGACGCCGGGACGAATCATGTAGTAGTCGGGGACGGTCGGTTGGCTGACGGCGTCGCGCGCAATCTGGACGATTTCGCGGTTGCCCGTCGAGGCGCGTTCGATGGTCAGCTTGACGATTGAGCCTTGCGGGCCGCGCAGGCGGTCGCGCACCTCGGCCGAAGTTTTGCCGCGCACGCTCTGGCCGTCAATCTCGACGATGCGGTCGCCGAAGCGCAAGCCCGCGCGTCCGGCCGGGGTCTTCTCGAAGGTCGCAAGGATGTAGGTGTCCGTCTGGTCGCCGACGCGGCGGTCGCCGATGGTCGCGCCGATGCCGTAATACTCCGAGCGCCAGTTGGCCTTCTGGTCTTCGTACTCCTTCGCGTCGTAGAAATTCGAGTGCGGGTCGAGCGAGCGGAGCATGCCGATGATGGAAGACTTGAAGACGTTGTTGTAGTCGAGTTTGACGCCGTCAACGTAGTTGTCTTCGATGATGGTGAGCGCCTCGGCCAAATCGCCTTCGATGCCTGCGGCGGCAGCGGCTGCCGGGTCAACGCGCGTGCGTTCGCGGCGTGTGCGCGCCGTCGGGCCGACGGGGCCGGCGACCGAACCGCGCTCGGAATCGCCGCGTCGAGGTGCGCTCGGCGTCTGCGTCTGTTGCGAGAAGACGAAGGTTGGAAGTGCGAGCGAGAGCAGGAGGACGAGCGTCACGAACGCGCCGTTGACTCTTCTATTCACGGGGCAAAACCTCTTGGAGACCGTTTAGTGCGGGGACGTTTGAGGCGCCCCTGAAAAATCCGCTGCCGGAGGGCAGTTAGCGTAGTTTAATTGATGACCTGACCGGCGGCAAGGTTGCGCGTCGGCGCGCACAAAACGGCCGCACGCGCCTTAGAGCGCCGTCAGTTGATTGATGCGTTGACGCAGCGCGCGGACGTAAGCGTTTCTCGTCTGCGGGTCGTAATCGGCGGCCGCGAAGGCGTCGTGTAACTGCTCGTCGTTGAGGCGCGAGAGCAGCGCACCAATCCAGCGCGCGTGCGCGACCGGGATGCCGCGCATGGCCTTCTCTTTCCGTACTTCGCCGCGATAGTAGGGCGGATAGAAGACGGCGAACGCGCCGAGTCCCGTCGGTCGCGTGTCGTAGTCGAACTCGACCGCTCCGTCCTCGACGCCCATCACGAACTTCGTCGAGAGGAAGTCCTTGAGATTGTTTTTTGAACGACGACCGCCGAAGCCGTCGGCCTTGCCGAGCGTCGCGCCCAAGTCCGAGACGTAATAGCGCGCCTCCTGTCTGCGTCCCGCGCGGACGTGGAAGATGCGGTTATTCGCTTTGCGCGCATCGTAGTTGTTGAGCAGAATCATCAACACTTTCAACCCGCTCAACTCGCGCGTCCCCGTAAACGGATTCTTGTGCCAGTCCCATTCCTCGCCGCGCCTGACGTTTTTGCGTCGTGGCTCGAAACGCGCGCCGCGCACGATGCCGCCCGTCTCGACAAACTCTCGGCCGCGAGACAGACGCGGCAGCCTGCGGATGCGCGCGCGCTCTAAGTAGTAAGCCTCTTCGGCGAAGTAACCGACCGCCCAGACGAGACGTGTGGCGACCGTCTCGGCCTGCGCCTCCGGGCCAAGTTTGACGCGCCACTCGACGCCGCGCGCGTCGCGCACGTCGAACTTCGGCGACTCGCCCGATTTGTCTTCCTTGACGAAGGTGAAGGGCGCGGTCGGCGCGAGTCGAGGCGAGCCGGGGCCGTCGCGCAGGTTGCGCGCCGACACGTCGCCGGGGTCGCGCCAGAGCACCTGTGTCGCGGCGACGGCGCGGCGTCGTCCTCGTCCGTTCTGCGCCGACGCGCGCGCAAGCGGCCACGCGGCGCAAACCAGAAGGACGACGAGAGAGAGGGCGGCGAGGCGTCTGCGCTGAATTGGTAGAAGCATAGGCTCGCTAGTTACGGAGACGTGTGACGGCGGCGCGCGCTCTGCTCAGGGCATGGCGCTCGATGCGCCGGGGCGCAGGGCAGCCAGTTCGTCGATGCGTTTGCGCGTCGCATCCGTCAACATCTGCACTTCCTCGTCCGTGTAGTTGGCGGCGCGGAAGGCGTCGGCAATCTGTTCGTCGCTCAGGCGCGCAAGCCAGCCGCCGAGCCACGCGGCATCTTCGACCGTGATGTCGCGCATCAGGTCGCCGCTTTTGCCGCCGTAGTCGAGACGGACACGTCCGCCCTCGACGCCGGTCACGAACTTGTCTTCGACGAAGTCTTCAGGCTTGTTGCGGCTGCCGCGAATGTTGCGCAGCCATGCCATAGGCGAGCCGGGCGTGCCGGTCTTGCCGAAGGTTGCGCCGAGGTCACTGACGACGTAGTGCAGTTCGTTGCCCTCCGCGCCGCGCACGAGCAGGATGCGATTGTTGGCGTCTTTCAAATCCCAGTTTTCAAGCAGCGCCATCATCACCTTCAAGCCCTGTAACTCGCGCTTACCGGTGAATGGGTTCTGCTTCCACTTCCACTCGTCAAGCCGCTCGACCTCTTCCGGACGCGCCTCGAAACGGACGTTCTCAAAAGTTCCCTTGCCCGGAATCTCGACGCGCGGGACGAGGTAGGTGACTTCGGCCTGATAGCCGACCGCCCAGACGAGCCGCGAGGCGGCCGTCTCCGATTGCGCCTCGTCGCCGATTTTCGCCACCCAGACGCGACCCGCGCCGTCGCGGACGCGATACTTCTTCGAGTAGCCGCCCGTTTCCTCTTTGATGAAGGTGATGCTCGACAGGTCAGGGCGCATCGCTTCGCCGCCGGGGCCTGCCAACAGGTCACGGGTCGAGATGTCCGACGGCTCGCGCCACATGACGGGAGTGCCCGTCGGCGCAGCCTTCTTCTTCTTCTCCTTCTCCTTCTGGACGGCGAGCGTCGGAGACGACAGCCCGGAGAAGACCACCAACGTCAAGACGAGCGCACGCAACGCCCTTGCTCTCAGCGACATAAATTTCCCTTCCTGCGTATCGTTCGGCGTTTACACGAACCCCTCGGAGTTCGGCTCGCCTCTGTGTTGTGGGAGAATGGCTGTCAGGGATTATACAGTCGCAAAGCGAGAATTTTCCAACGGCGCGCGCGCCGTTCGGGCAGCGTCCGAACATTCGGCGAGTGTAGCGGAGGCTGTCTGACAAGCGTTCAGGGGGTCGCGCAAGCGACATCTCGCGCCTCCTTCTTACGTCGCCGTATCTGTAAGCATTTACAGCCGCTTGCGGCTCAGGGCGGCGCGGCGTGAGGAGTCCGCGAGACTGGCATTACGTTTGCAAACCTGTCTGTTGATGAAACAAATAATGAAGACACGCACCGTTTTCGCCGTTGGCGCGGCGCTCGCGCTGTGCCTGTCTCTCCCCGCCTTCTCGCAGCCCGCACGCGCCACACCTGCCGCGCAGCGACAGGCGGCGCGACGCGGCGTCGCGCCCCGCTACATGCGCGCCATTGCCGCCTTCGACCAGCAAGTGCGCGCCTACGTCACGATGCGCGAGGGGCTTGAAGAGAAGCTGCCGAAACTCTCCAAAGACAGCACGCCGGAGCAGATAGAGACGCACAAGACGGCCTTTCAGCAGGCCGTGCGCGCGGCTCGCAGCAATGCCAAACGCGGCGAAATCTTCAGTCCCGTCTTTGCCGAATACATCCGCGCCACCATCAGGAACAACTACAGAGGGCGCGCCTTGCAGGAGTTGCGCGAGGCCGTGATGGAGGCCGAGACGCAAGGCGTCGCATTGCGAGTAAACTATCCGTACCCGGAAAGCAACGAATTGGTAGAAATGCCCCCGGCGCTCCTGCTCCGGCTGCCGCAACTGCCGAAACAGGTGAAGTATCGTTTTGTCGGGCGCAACATGCTACTCGTCGATAGAGAGAACGGACTGATTATCGACTACATGACAAACGCCCTCCCATGATGCGAGGGCGCGCGTAAGGGGAATATTGACATGAGACGCATCTTCGCCTGTCTACTGACCGTCGCCGTCCTCTCGGCCGGCGCTTTCGTCGAAAACACTTTCGGCCAGAATCTCTCCTCGGCCAACACCAAAGCCAACGCGGGCGCTGCCTCCGCCGCGCCTCTGAAGCTCACCCTGCCCAACAAGGACGGCTCGGTGCGCTTCCTCGTCATCGGTGACACGGGGACGGGTTCGGACAAGCAGCACCAACTGGCCGACGTGATGGTGCGCTACCGCGAACTCTTTCCTTACGAATTCGTCCTCATGATGGGCGACAACATGTATGGCGGCGAGAAGGCTCAGGACTTCAAGAACAAGTTCGAGAACGTCTACAAGCGGCTGCTCGACGACAAGGTCAAGTTCTACGCCACGCTCGGCAATCACGACGAGTCGAACCAACGCTTCTACGAGCTCTTCAACATGAATGGGGAGGAGTATTACCGCTTCAAGAAAGGCAATGTCGCCTTCTACTCCCTGAACAGCAACTACATGGACCAGAAGCAACTGAAGTGGCTCGAAGAGCAACTCTCGAAGGACGATTCAGAGTGGAAGATAGCCTTCTTCCACCATCCGCCCTACTCCTCCGGCGGCAAGCACGGTTCGAGCACCGAGTTGCGCCAGATTGTCGAGCCTATCTTCCTCAAGTACGGCGTCAACGTCGTCTTCGCCGGTCACGAGCACTTCTACGAACGCATCAAACCGCAGAAGGGCATCTACTATTTCATCTCCGGCGCGGGCGGCAAACTGCGCTCAGGCGACGTGAGAGACAACTCGCCGCTCACCGAGAAGGCTTTTGACCGCGACATGTCTTTCATGCTCCTCGAAATCGCGGGCGACCAGTTGCACTTTCAGGTCATCTCGCGCACGGCCGAGACGGTTGACGCGGGCGTGCTGACGAATCAGAAGAAGAAGAAGAGCGCGACGGCGACGGCGACCAAGTGAGCACAATGGGACGCACCATCGTCGTCGGCGACATTCACGGCTGCTACGACGAACTGATGGAGTTGTGTGAGAAGGTCGGACTCAACGCCGACGACCGCGTCGTGGCCGTCGGCGATTTGATTGTCAAGGGCGAAAAGAATCGCGAGGTGCTCGAACTGTTCATGAGCGACCCGCGTTTCACCTCCGTCATCGGCAACCACGACCTCGCGCTCCTGCGTCGCTGGCGCGGCGACGAAGTGAAGTTGAAGAAGGCGCAGAAGGCGGCTCGCCGCGAGTTGAAGGACGGGCAGGAGCGTTACGCCGCCTATCTCGCCTCCCTGCCCTACGTGCTCGACCTCGGCTCGCACCTCGTCGTCCACGCCGGGCTGCGTCCGGGCGTCGCGCTCGACGCACAGAAGGAGGAAGACCTGACGGAGTTGCGCGGGCTTGACGGCAAGCACCCGCGCAGCCGCAAGGGGAGACCTTGGTACAAAGTCTACGAAGGGCCGCAGACGGTGCTCTTCGGCCACTGGCCTGCGCCTGAGCCGCGTCGCGGCCCGTATGCTCTCGGCCTCGATACGGGCTGCGTCTACGGCCACCGTCTAACAGCCTACGTCCTCGAAACCTCCGAACTTGTGAGCGTCCCGGCGCGCCGCGTCTACGAAGCGCCCGGACGCGAGTTCGCCTGAATCTCCCTCCTTGTGCCATAAAAACATGCACTCGGCGCGCACGGTCGCGCTCTCCTTTCGTTCTCTCCAACTTGCTGAATCTTCAGGGTTTAAGTTTTCGGAACAACTTCGTATGCGGATTGGGAATAAGTTTTGCTTTTCTGTCGTTTGGCCGCGTCCGACTTGAGGAAAGAGGAAGGAAAGCTTAATCTTTAGAAATTCAACAAACAACTCCCGGCCGCGCTGTGCGCTCTTAAGTACGAAGAGGGAATTTTCAATTAGCTCGCTGTTGACAACAAGCCAATGATGAAGAAAGACATCCCAGCACTGGCCGACCGCTTCAAGGACGACGCGGCCGACATGCTCGTACCTGAGGGACTGCCGCGTTCAGCCCATTTTCTGTTCAACCGCGAGTTGAGCCAGTTGGAGTTCTTCCACCGCGTCCTCGAAGAGGCGCTCGACTCGACGCAACCCCTGCTCGAACGGCTCAAGTTTCTCTGCATCTTCTCGTCGAACGTCGATGAGTTCTTCATGATACGCGTCTCCGGCCTCAAGGAGCGTTCAGCGCACGAAGAGATAGAGGCTTCGCCCGACGGGCTGACGGCCGCCGAGCAACTGAGCACGATTCGCGAGCGGCTCTCGGCGATGTTCGACGAGCAGATGCGCTGCCTGCGCGAAGAGGTGCTGCCGCAGCTTGCCGGGCGCGGCGTCGAAGTCGTCTCCTACGCGTCGCTCACGGCTGACGAGCGCGAGGCGATGGACGCCTACTTCATGAAGAACGTCTTCCCCGTGCTCACGCCGCAGGCGGTTGACCCGGCGCACCCGTTCCCGTACATCTCGAACCTCAGTCTGAATCTCGGCCTGATGGTTCAGCCCGTGCCCGAACACGGCATCACGCAATCGCTGACGGGCAAGGTCGAGCCTCGTTTCGCGCGTGTCAAAGTTCCGCCGCTCGTGCCGCGACTTGTTCCCATCGTCGAGGGCGAGGCGCGCTTCATCCGTCTCGAAGAGTTGATTGCGGGCAACATCGGCACGCTCTTTCCGCGCATGCGCGTCGGAGAGAGTTACCCTTTCCGCGTCACGCGCGACGGCGACGTGGATTTGGTCGAGGATGAAGCGAGCGACCTTTTGCAGACCATCGAACAGTCTCTACGCAAGCGCCGCTTCGGCACGCCCGTCCGCCTCGAAGTCGCCTCCAACATGCCGGTCGAGATGGTGCAATACCTGCGCGACTCGCTCGGCTCTCTCGGCGAGGAAGATGTCTACGTCACGGCCGAGCCGCTCGACGTGCCGGGGTTGATGGCGCTCTACTCTCTGCCGCGCCCAGACCTCAAGGACAGGTCGCTCAGGACGACCATTCCGGCCGCGCTCAAAGAACGCAACTCGTTCTTCGACGCCATCCGTCGGCAGGACATCCTCCTGCATCATCCCTACACGTCTTACACGGCCGTCACAGACTTCATCGACGCGGCGGCGCACGACCCCGATGTGCTGGCGATTAAAATCTGCCTCTATCGCACGGGCAAGAACTCGCCCATCCCGCAGTCTCTCATCGAAGCCTGCACGGCCGGTAAACAGGTGACGACCATCGTCGAACTCAAGGCGCGTTTCGACGAGGAGAACAACATCGAGTGGGCCAAGCGTCTGGAAGAGGCGGGCGTGCATGTCGTCTACGGCGTGCTCGGTCTGAAGACTCATTGCAAGGTGGCGCTCGTCGTCCGGCGCGAAGCTGAGGGCTTGCGTTCTTACGTCCACGTCGCGACCGGCAACTACAACCCGACGACGGCCAACGTCTACACAGACCTCGGCATGTTGACGGCCGACGAGGAGATAGGCGCGGACGCCGCCGAGCTCTTCAACTTCCTGACCGGCTACTCGCGACAGAAAGAGTATCGCAAGCTGCTCGTCGCGCCGGTCAACCTGCGTCAGCGGATGCTCGAACTCATCCGCCGCGAGACCGAGCACGCACGCGCCGGACGCCCCGCGCGCATCACGGCCAAGATTAACCGGCTCGCAGACCTCGAAGTCGTCCATGCGCTCTACGAAGCGTCGGCCGCCGGTGTGCCGATAGACCTCATCGTGCGCGGTCTCTGCATCCTGCGCCCCGGCGTGACGGGACTTTCCGAGACGATTACTGTCAGGAGCATCGTCGGCCGCTTCCTCGAACACAGTCGCGCCTTCTACTTCGCCAACGGCGGCGAAGAAGATGTCTACATCGGCAGCGCCGACTGGCTGCCGCGCAACCTCAACCGCCGCGTCGAAGTCGTCGCGCCGGTCGAAGACCCGGACTTGAAGCGATATTTGAAGGACGTGGTGCTGGCCGCCTACCTGCGCGACAACGTCAAGGCGCGCCTGCTGCGTCCCGACGGCTCTTACGAGCGCGTGCCGCTCGCGCCCGGCGAAGAGCTCTTCGACAGCCAGTTATACTTTGAAGACAGCATCAGTCTCGACTTTTAAGGACACGGACAGACACACACTCTCTCTCCCCCGACAACTTCTCCCCGAAAGAGAAACAGGCATGAACATAAGGAGCAGAGCAGGTCGCACGTCCGCGCCGCTGGTGCTGGCGCTCATCTTGATTTTTTCGTCCATCGTCTGTGCACAGCAGCGCAGACAGGGCGACGCGGAAGCCGCAAGGGCGATGCAGCGCGGCACTCCCGTCCTCTGGCGCGAGCCGTCGGACATCTCGACGCGTGACCTGTTGGCAGGCCCCGGCGGCACGTCGATGAAGCCCGACGCACGCGTGCTCATCTTCCTCAAAGAGGAGACGGGCGGCTACTCGAAGAAGTATCGCGTGCGCGACGGTCTCGGTCAGGAATGGGTGGCGAAGATAGGCAAGGAGGCGCAGGCCGAGACGGCGGCCGTGCGGCTCGTGTGGGCGGTCGGCTACTACACGGAAATCAACTACCTGCTGCCGTGCGCGCGCATCACGGGCGCGCCCTACGACGCGAAAGACCGGGGCACCTGCCGCGAAGGCGAGTTCGCCAACGTCCGTCTCGAAGCGCGGCCGAAACAGTTCAAGCGCCTCGACGAGTGGAAGTGGTCGGAGAACCCTTTCGTCGGCACGAAGGAGCTTCAGGGCTTAATCGTCATGATGGCGCTCCTCAACAACTGGGACATCAAGGACACGAACAATAAAATCATCTCGGTCGCGGACGGCACGGGCGGTCGTCCTGAGTTGCGCTACATCATCAGCGATTTGGGCGCGACTTTCGGCAAGGTCAAACTGGACGTGCCCGGCTTCTGGCGCATCGCGCGCACACGCAACGAGCCGGACGATTATGCCGACGACAGCTTCGTCGAAGATGTCAAGCACGGTCAGGTCTACTTCTTCTACAAGGGCAAGCGGCAGGATTTATTCGACGACATCACCATCGAGGAAGCGAGTTGGATTGGCCGCCTGCTCGCGCAACTGTCGGACGCGCAAATCAGCGACGCCTTCCGCGCCGCCAATTACACCCCTGCGGAAGTGGCGACGCTTGCGCGCGCCGTGCGCGTGAGGATTGACGAGTTGAGTAATCTGACGGGATTGGCCGAGAGCCGCGCGCGAAACCGCTAATCGAATATGCCGATGAACAAACAAACGACCCGCCTCGTCGCGGTCTTCGTGAGCGTTCTTGTCGTGAGCGCGCTGCTCTCTTACTTCATCTTCAACCGTCCGGCCAACCGCGCACGACAACAAACGGACGCCGCTGCCACGGCGACCCAAACTCCGGCCGCGCAGCAGCAACAGCAGCAGACTCAGCCGGGTAGCGCGCAACGCAGCGACGCCCCCGCCGCGCAGGGCGACGGCAGTAGTGGCGGCGGCCACAACGGCTCATTCTTCTCGCGGATGTTCGGCACCGACTCTGAAGCGTCGTCGGGCGATGGCGGCGCGGCGCCGACGACCGGGCAGATTCTTATGAGGTTTGCGCTCGCCGCGTTGCTCGCGGCGCTTCTCGCCTTTCGCCCGCGCAAGAGACATCTGGCCGTGCTCGCGCGCAACCCTTACGTCGCGCAGACGCAGATACTTCTGGCCGTCGTCGCCTCGGCGCTGATGATGGTCGTCGGCGACAGCGCGGCGCGCGCCTTCGGCATCTTCGCCGCCGCTTCGCTCGTGCGCTTCCGCACGAACATCCGCGACCCCAAAGAGATAACGGTGCTGCTCACCTGCCTCGGCATCGGTCTGGCGACCGGCGTCGCGCGTCCTGAGTTGGCCGTCATCCTCGCCTTCTTCGTGCTGGTCACGCTCTGGGCACTCGAATACTTCGAGTCGTCGCTGCTCTTCCGCGCGATGGAGTTGCGCGTCACGACGCGCAACGTTGACGGGACGAACGCGCTCATCAAGAGCGTCTTCAGCAAGCACAAGTTCAGCGCCGAGTTGCGCCAGATAAACCGCGAAAACGCGCCCGAAACGCCCGGCCGCATCGTCTATCACGTCAACGTCGGAGCAAACATCAGCACCGATGCCCTGAGCGAGGAGATAGTGACCTCAGACCCGAACGACGCGGTTGACTCCATCGAGTGGCAGCCGTCGAAGACCGGCTCTTACATCTACGGCTGACCAACCGTCGAGCCATCTCCTCATCCGTCAATCAGCGACGCGCCTTTTTTAACCGCGCCGACCCGTCAGCCACGCCTCGCGCAGAGCCTTCTGCTCAGGCGTCGCCGAAGGGTCTTCCGTGATGGCGTAAGTCATGTCCGGGCGCGCCTGTAGCGTCATGGAAACGTCGAGCAGGCGGTCGCCGCGAAAGACGCTCATCGGCACGCGTTCGCCCGCTTTGAAGCGCGCCAGTTGCGCGCCGAGCGTCGCAGCCGTGACGCGCTCGCCATTGATGGCAAGTAGGATGTCGTTGGCGACGAGCACGTTGAAGGCGGGGCTGTCGGAACTGACATGCGTGACCTTGAGTCCGACGACTTCCGGCGCGATATTCTCCGTCTCAATCTTCAGACCGAGCGACTCGTGCGTCATCGCGCCCTCTTTCCTTTCGAGCCGGAGGCCGGCGTAGCCGAGCACGCGTTCGTAAGGCAGTTCCTCCGTCCCGGCCACGTAACGCGAGAAGAACTCCGTGAAGTCAGACCCGGCGACCTCCTCGACGGCCTGCTCAAAACCGCCCGGCGGCCAGCCCGGTTTCGGCAGCGCGTAGCGTTCATAGAGGAAGCGGAAAACGTCGTCGAGCGTGCGCGCGTTCTTCGTCCGTTGTCGAATCTCCAAATCGAGCAACATGCCGATGAGGTCGCCCTTCGTGTAGTAGCTGTAGGAGACGTTATCCGCGTCGTCGGGTTTGAGCCACGTGTTGAAGCTCGACTCTTCGGCCGGCACGAAGCGGCGCGCGGGCTTGCCTTGCAGTTCGGCAATCAGCGAGGCCTGCTTCTTGTAATATTGCTCGTTCGTCCAGAGTCCGGCGCGGCGAATGTGCAGGTCGCCGTAATAGCTCGTCATGCCTTCGGAGACGTAGAGGTCGCGCGTCGGCACCTGTCTGGTGTAGTCAAAGGGGCCGAGCGGCTCAGGACGGATGCGCTTGACGTTCCAGAGATGGAAGAACTCGTGCGAGGTGACGCCGCGCAGCAAGTCCCAACCCTCTTCGGTGTTGCCCGCCCACTTGCGCCGGTTGATGGCCGTCGAGTTGAGATGTTCGAGTCCGCCACGACCGGCGGGCAGCATGTGGTAGATGAAGACGTAGCGACGGAAGGGCGCGCCGCCCATCATGTCCACCTGCGAGCGGACGATGGCTTCGACCTCGCGTCGGAAGCGTTCGGTGTCGTAGTTGTGCGTGCCGTGAATGGCTATCTCGTAAGGGACACCCTGATAGTCGAAGCGCATCACCTGATGCGCGCTGACTTCGACGGGGCTATCGACGAAAGTGTCGTAATCGGGCGCAGAGAAAGTGTCCGGGCGATTCGCCACGGCGTCCATCCCCGTCGAGATGTTCGTCCAGCGCGGCGGACGATTGATTTTGAGCGTGACGGGACGGTCTTTCGCGCCGACGACGTAAGGAAAGAGCCACGTGCCGTTGAAGAAGGCGTGCGTGTCGTCGAGGTGTATGCCGCTGACGTTCATGTAGTCGGCGTAAACCTTGTAGGTGAGACGGACGGCGTTTGCGCCGCGCGTCTCGACGCGCCATGTATTCGTGGCCGTCTTGGTCGCCGTGAGCAGTTGGCCGTTCGTCGTCGAGGCGCGAAACTCCTGCACGTTGCGGACAGGGTCTTCGACCCTGTAAGCGCCCGGCGTCCAGACGGGAAACTGCACCTCGAAGGACGGCGCGCTGAGCCGTTCGACCGTCATCGTCACTTCATAGAGATGCGTGGTCGGGCGCGACATGCCGACTTCGTATGAGATGACGAGGCCGCTGCTCTGCTGCTGAGCGTCGGCGTTTGATGCTCCGGCCGCGCAGGTCGAGACGAGAAGCAGGAGCATCCAGATGAGTCTGCGTGTGCGGCAAACTGTGGTCTTCATTTCTACAGGTAATCTCCCGAAAGCCTTCGGCCGCCTGCCACGGCATCGGGCGCAGAGACGCCGTGCGGCGCGATGACGTTGCGCACGGACGGCCGCCCTGACAGACGCTTGCAGCGGCGTCGAACTGTTGTGATAAAACTTGAAGGGGAATACGCAGGAGGCAATATAACACGGTGGCGGCTCGCGCCGAAAACTGGGAGGGATGATGCCGAACGTCATTTACAGGACGCCGCTTGAGACGGAGATTCCGCAGACGGCCAGTGTCTTTCTCGAAGCGGTCGCAGACCTCTATGCGCGGCACGGCGCGGCCGGTGCGGCGCTACCGGAACGCAGTTTCATCGAACAGATGTATGAACACATCCGGCGCACGGGCATCTTCCGCGTGGCCGAATCTGAGGGGCGCATCGTCGCCGTCTGTCACGCCGTCGTCCGCGACTCCATCTGGTTTCTCTCCGGCTTCTGGGCTTTGCCGGAGTTGCAGCGACAGAAGATAGGGATGCCGATGCTGCGCGAGGTCTGGGAAGCGGGCGCGGCAGCAGGCGCGCGCACCTTCTTCACGTGGTCTTCGGTGGATACGACGGCGATGGCTGCCTACATGAAGATGGGGATGCTGCCCGGTTAT
>DASZCR010000211.1:0-10507 GCA_035942915.1 Pyrinomonadaceae bacterium
ACGCGACTTCCGCAGCCTGTGGATTGTGCGCATCGGCGCGGCCGCGCGCTTAAACGGCCTCAACTATTCGCAGTTCATGCACGGCCTCAAGGTCGCAGGCATCGAACTCGACCGCAAGGTTCTGGCAGACCTCGCCGCCAATTCGCCCGAAGCCTTTGCAGAGTTGGCCGGACAGGCGAAGAACGCGATTAACGGCACGGGACAACAGCAGGCGGCGGCTTAAAGTCTCCCCGACAGGAAGACTTCGACAGACGCCCGCGAGGGTTTTCAGGTGGGTTCCGAATCGGTTGAGTACCAACAACAAATAGATGCCGTGCGTGAAGCGTTCGAGCGAGAGTTTGAACGCTTCACGCGCTTTCGCGCCGGGCACGGCACGGAAGCGCTCGCGCTCGCCGAAGCCGAGACGCTGCTGCGCGACCTCGGCGCTCTGCGCACGACGCACACGGCGAAAAAGAGCGCGCTCGCGCAGTTGATGAAACTCGTCGGGCGCGTGCCTGCCGAAGAACGCGCGCAGTTCGGCCAGCGCATACAGGCTCTCAATAATCACGTCGTCGAAAGCCTCGACCGCGCGCAGGCCGCTCTGAAGATGCACGTCAGCCGCTTGCAGACCGAGCGCGAGCGTATCGACGTGACTTTGCCGGGTCGTCGCCCGCGTCGCGGCCATCTCCAACCCATCACGCTCATTCGCCAGCGCGTCGAAGCCATCTTCGTCTCGATGGGCTACGCGGTTGAGGACGGGCGCGAGATAGAGACGGACTTCTACAACTTCGCGGCGCTCAACATCCCCGAACTGCACCCTGCGCGCAGCCCGCAGGACACCTTCTACACGACCGACGGCTTCGCCTTGCGCTCGCAGACCTCGACCGTGCAGATTCACGCCATGCAGAAACGGCGGCCGCCCCTGCGCGTCGTCGCGCCCGGCCGCGTCTTTCGCCGAGACACGCCCGACGCGACGCACAACCCGATGTTCTTTCAGGTCGAAGGGCTGCTCGTTGACCGGGGCATCACGATGGGACACCTGAAGGGAACCGTCACAGAGTTTCTCCGTCGGATGTTCGGCCCCGAAACGCGCACGCGCTTCCGTCCATCCTACTTTCCGTTCACCGAGCCGAGCGCCGAGTTCGACTTCTCCTGCTTCAAGTGCGGCGGCGCGGGCTGTCGCCTCTGTAAGCAATCGGGTTGGATAGAACTTGGCGGCTCCGGCATGGTTCACCCGAACGTGCTGCGGGCGGTCGGCATCGACTCCGAAGAGTTCTCCGGCTTCGCCTTCGGCCTCGGCATCGACCGCATGTGCGGCCTGCTCTACGGCCTCGACGACATCCGCCTCCTCTTCGAGAACGACGTGCGCTTTCTCGAACAATTCACTTGAAGTAAGTGATAAGTGATGGGTGATAGATGAGAGGAGAAATCCTGTTTCTTTATCCTATCACCCATCACCTATCACCTGTCACGGCTTTATGAACATCAGCTACAACTGGCTCCGCGAACTGGCAGAGGTGAGACTTGAGCCGCGCGAGTTGGCGCGGCGTCTGACGATGGTCGGGCTGGCGGTCGATGCCGTGCATGAGGCGGGCGACGACTTCGTGCTCGAATTCGACCTCACCTCGAACCGTCCAGACTGTCTCTCACACCTCGGCGTCGCGCGCGAGGCGGCCGTCGTCGAAGCCGTCAGCGTGCGTCTGCCGCAGGCGAAGACTTACGCGACGCGTGGGCGCACGGACGATTTCATCTCCGTCGAGATAAGGGACGCGGCCTTGTGCCCGCGCTACACTGCGCGCGTCGTGCGCGGCGTCCGCGTCGCTCCGTCGCCAGACTGGCTGGCCGCGAGACTTCAATCCATCGGCCAGCGTCCCATCAACAACGTCACAGACATCACAAACTATGTCCTGCACGAACTTGGTCAACCGCTCCACGCCTTCGACCTGCCGACCTTGCAGGGCGCAAAGATAATCGTCAGACGCGCGCAAGCGGGCGAGCGACTGACGACGCTCGACGGCGTTGAGCGCACGCTCGACGCAGAGATGCTCGTGATTGCAGACGGCGCGCGCGCCGTCGCCATCGCGGGCGTGATGGGCGGCGCGGAGACGGAGATTACGAACGCGACGACCGACGTGCTCATCGAAAGCGCGTACTTTTCGCCCGCCTCCGTGC
Source organism: Pyrinomonadaceae bacterium (assembly GCA_035942915.1). Taxonomy (GTDB): domain Bacteria; phylum Acidobacteriota; class Blastocatellia; order Pyrinomonadales; family Pyrinomonadaceae; genus DASZCR01. The sequence goes on from DASZCR010000211.1 coordinate 2,152, forward strand.
GACGCACGTCGAAGGCTCTCGGCTTGCAGACCGAAGCATCGTATCGCTTCGAGCGCGGGACGGATTACGAAGGGGTGCTGCGCGCTTCCGAGCGTTGCGCCGCGCTCATCTGCGAGATTGCGGGCGGCGAGGCGACTGAGGAGGCCATAGACGTTTACCCGCAGCCGGTTGAGCAGGCTTTTGTCTCCCTGCGCCCCGAACGCGTCGAGCATTTGACGGGGTTGCCGGTCACGGCCGAAGAATCGCAGCGTATCCTCACGGCGCTCGGCTTTGCGGAGCGCGATGGCGGGATGACCTTCAGTGTCCCGACGTGGCGCGTCGATGTCGAGCGCGAGGAAGATTTGGTCGAGGAAGTGGCGCGCCATTACGGCTACGAGAAGATTGAAGACGCGCTGCCGGCTTCGGGCGCGGCGGGCGAATATCGAGAGGGCGAGTCTGGACGGCGCGAGGCCGCGCGCGCTTTGAACGGACTGGGCTTCGACCAAGCTATCAGCTTCAGCTTCATCGAAGCGTCGCATGATGAGAAGTTCGACCTCTTGCCCGGACTCGTCGCCGAGAGTGGAAACGACGGCGAGCATTTCGTCTCGCTCGACAACCCGATTATCGAGGGCGCGACGCGCATGCGGCCGACGCTGCTGCCCGGTCTGCTCGACGCCGTCCGTCACAACTTCAATCATGGCACACGCCACGTCCGCCTCTTCGAGACCGGTCGAGTCTTCGCTGCGCGCACGGGAGATTTGCCCGAAGAGCGCGAGGCGCTCGCGCTCGTCTTAACGGGCGGCGTGCTCGAAGACGGACGCGCCGCGCCCGCGCGCGAGTCAGACTTCTACGACCTGAAAGGCGCGCTCGAAGCGGCGGCCGACGCTCTGAATATCGCTTCGCTGGAATTCGAGGCCGCGAGCGTTCGCCATTTGAAGGAGGGACAGTCGGCGCGCGTCTTCGCGGGCGGTCGCACAGTCGGGACGCTTGGCAGACTCGCGGACGAGACGGCCGCCGGTTACAAGTTTCGCCAGCCGGTCTTCGTCGCCGAAGTTGACTTGGGCGCGTTGCGCGAGGCGCAGACGCGACAGGCGCGCTACACGCCGCTCGCGCGTCATCCTTCCATCGTGCGCGACATCTCGCTCGTTGCCGACCGGCGCGTGACCTTCGCAGAGATGCGCCGCGCTGCGCTCGACCTGCATCTGGAATTCTGTCGCGGCATCTCGCTCGTTGACATCTACGAGGGCGCGAATCTGCCCGAAGGCAAACGCTCTGTGACGCTGCGCGTCGAGTATCGCGCCGACGACAGGACGTTGCGCGACGAGGAGGTGGACGAGGCGCACGCGCACATCGTCAGCACGCTCGCAGAACGTTTCGGCGCGCAGATGAGGACGTGACAAGTCGTGCATCGGAAGTCGGAAGTCTCATGTCGAAACACGTTTCTCTGAGTTGAGGCTTCCGACTTCCGGCCTCCGACTTTAGACTCCGACTTAGCTCTTGCGCTCGCGCCGCCGAAGTCGCATAATCGGTCGGCAATTTTGATTGCATTGTTTTTGAGGAGTGTGTGATGGTCGGACTAACCGGTCTTGAAAAGTTTTCCCACCTTGAAGATAAAATCTACCGCACTATTGAACTGACGAAGACGTTGCGGCAGGAGAAGGAGGCGCTCGAACGCGAGGTTTCATCCGTCCGGCGCGAGTTGGGCAGTCTACTCGACGAGAAGGAACGTTTGGAGACACAGGTCGAACGTCTGCTCTCGGAGCGCGACACCATCCGCACGAAGGTCGAAGCCATGCTCGACGCCATCGCCGTGCTCGACCCTGAAGTGGCCGAGGCCGTGCGTAAGTAAACGGACGAAAGGCCGACGTAGATTCTCATGAGCGCCATCAAGAGCCCCACCGACACGACCGGCACGCCCACCATCCGCGTCGAAATCTACAACCAGACTTACAACATCCGCTCCGACGGCGACAGCGAATACGTCACCAGCCTCGCCGAGTTCGTTGACCAGCGCATGCGCGAAATCTCTTCGGGCACGCTCACCGTCGATTCGCTCAAGGTCGCCATCCTCGCTGCCCTCCACATCGCAGACGAACTGCACCGTCTCAAGCGCCTGCATGAACATGCCGACGCGCAACTGGCCTCGCGCAGCGCCGAGTGCGCAGAGATGCTCGACCGCCTCCTGAAGACGCGTTCGGCCTTCGAGCAGACGGGGCAGGGGCAGGGCAGTAAAATCTCCATCTCTTGAACTTTCCGCGCCCACTTGTCAAGTTTCCGGCAGCAAGATTTCGTCAACTAAAAACTGAAATGCGGGGCGCGCCTGTGCTAGTATCGGTCTCGGCTGAGGGGGCTTTGTCTGCGGGGTTCGTCACCGATTTCCTATGTTGAGCCAATGCCGGTTGAAAGGGTTACCGATGCCACCGGCCAGTGCATTCCCTCACTGAAAGGGAAGTGCCAGAGGTCGTGGCTTTTAGAGGTTTCCCACCTGTTAGCGCAGGTTCAATTACGGCTTCGGAACGGCCGTTGCGGATTCCCCTCTGCCGTACACGTCAAATCGTGAGCCGCCAGTCGTGAATAGAAAACGCTCGTTCTCCATTCACGATTGACGACTCGCGATTTACGTCTTTTAGGATGGAGACGGGATGAGAGTCTTGATGATTGGAGATGTGGTGGCGCGCCCCGGCCGACAGGCCGTGCTCGAACGCATCCAGGACTTGCGCGAACAGCACGCGATTGACTTCGCCGTGATGAATGCCGAGAACCTCGCGGGCGGCTTCTCCGTCACACCGCAGACCGCCGACCAGCTCTTCGCCAATGGCATCGACGTGATGACCTCCGGCAACCACATCTTCGACAAGCGCGAGGCTGTCGCCTACATAGAAAAACAGCCGCGCCTGCTGCGTCCGGCCAACTATCCGCCCAACACGCCGGGCAAGGGCATCTGGGTCGGCGCAGTCGGCGGCACGCGCCTCGCCGTTCTCAACCTGATGGGGCGCGTCTTCATGCCGCCCACACACGGCGACCCTTTCCGCGCGGCCGACGAACTGCTGGCAGGACTCGACGACTCTGTGCGCGTCCGACTCGTCGATATGCACGGCGAGGCGACATCCGAGAAGTCTGCAATGGGTTGGTATCTGGACGGCAGGGTGTCGGCCGTCGTCGGCACGCACACGCACGTCCAGACGGCCGACGAACGCGTGCTGCCGGGCGGGACGGCCTACCTGACAGACATCGGCATGACCGGCAGCTACGCGGGCTGCATCGGCATGAACCGCGACGACGTGATAGCGCGTTTCACTTCAGCCATCCCGCGCCGCGCCGAGCACGCGTCCGGCGACGTGCGCATCTGCGCCGTCATCATCGACATCGACGAAGCAACCGGACGCGCACGAGAGATTTCACGCCTCTTCCTCAGACACGAATCCTGAGCGTGAGCGCAAAAACGGCAGGTCTCGTCCCGGCAGGTGTTCTCATTAACGAACCTGCCGGGACGAGACCTTTAACTTTCAACTACTCCGCTTTGTCAGGCTATCTTCGTCTGCGGCTTCGCCAGCAGGCGCGCGACCATCACACCGAGCCGTTTGATGTCATCCGGCTTGCTGAGGAAGGCATCGACGCCCGCGCGCCACGCCTGCGGCTCGATGTCCGAACCGGAGAGCATGATGACGGGCGTGCGCTTGCGATGCGCGAGCAGGCGTGTGCGCCGGACGAGTTCAAGCCCGTCAACGTGCGGTAAATCGTAATCCAGTATCAGCAGGTCGTAACGCGCATCGCTCAAAATCCTCTTGAGCGCCTCGGCTCCGTCCGCGCAGGTTTCGACGCCCCAACCTTCCATCTCCAAAGTGTCTCTGACTATCTCTGCGACGCTGCGGAAGTCTTCGACGTGGAGAATGGTCGCGGCCGCTTTTTGCGTCTCACGCGGCTCCGGCCTCTGCTCTCGACGGATGAAACTGCGTTTGCGAGGCTTGGCCGGCAGTCTCAGTTCGAGCAAGTCTGTGTGGCGCGTCTTGAGGATGTGTGCGAGCGATTGGTAGCGGATGCCGAGCCTGCGCGCCGCGCGCGAGACGCTGCCATGCTCGGCCGCGAGCGCCTCACGGATGAACTTTCCTTCGTAAGACAGAATCACGTCATGGAGCACGAACCCTTCATCGTGCAGGCGCGCGCCGCCGAGTCTGCGCGTGACGACGTTGGCGCACGCGCGCAGACGCGCAATCTCTTCGGCATCCTGCGTGCTCCTGAGCAGGTCGTCGGCGCGCAGATAAATGTCGTAGAGTTCGGCTTCGGAGAGCCGCTCGCGGCCGTGTTCCTCGATGAGAGTCAGGGCGGCGTTTCCCGCGTTGGAAAACGACCCCGCCTCGTTAGCAAGTGTCATCGCACGACGCAGCACCTCGACGGAGTCTTCGTGTCTGCCCGTTCTCGCCCATGCCCTGCCTTGAATCGTCAGCGCGTCGGCCAAGAGCGCCGCATCGCCTCCCTGCTCGAAAGTTTGAATAACGCGTGAGACGAGCCGAGAGGCTTCCTCATAACGTCCTTCCGCAACCAGAACCCGCGAACGCGTTTCACGCACCTGCGCGAGACTGCCCGGGTCTCTGTGGCGCTCGAAAATCTCCTCCGCGCGGTCGAGGTTGTCGTGCGCCTCTGCGTGACGACCGAGCTGGTAGAGCAGCATCGCGAGGTTGTTGAGGTTGTTCGCGCAGTATCTCTCGTGCCCCGCCAACTCGTAGTGGAAGATGGCGGCCTCGAACTCCATGATGGCACGGTCGGCATAATCCGGTCGCTTTTCGGTGAGAGCGAGTCTTTGCAAGACCAGCCCTTTCTGACCGTGCCAGCGCCCCTTGATGGCGTCGCCGCAACCCTCGAAGAAAGACTCGGCTTCGCGGAGGATGTCCCACGCGTCGCGGTAGCGCCCCGTCCAGACTTCGACGAGCGTGTGCCTGATGAGAATTTTCGCTCTGAGGTCGGTGTCGGTGTCCCGGAGGCCGCGCAACGCTTCGTCGAGGACAACTCTCGCTTCGTCGTAAGCGCCGAGCCTGAAATAGCACATGCCGAGTTCGTACTGCGCCTCGGAAGCCCTCGACGGTTGAGCGTGAGACTCGAAGATGCGGAGCGACTCGGAGAGAAGGTCTTTGGCCGCTTCCTGCGCGCCGGGGATGTGTTGCCGCCTGCCGAGCCAGCCGGAGAGTGCGCCGCATTGCATGAGCACTTCCGCTCCGGTCGTCTCGTCCAGCCTCTCGACCTCCGGACGGACGCCGACCCCCTGCCAGAATTCGCCTAACGCCTCGCCCGCCGATTCATATTGACCGGCGTGGATAAGGTCAGACGCCTGCCGACAGCGCCGCAGAATATCGGCGTGCGAGGCCGGCGGGGAGTCATCTAGTTGTTTCAGGCGACAATCTGTTAAATTCATGTGAGGCAAGCCCTTCTCTATGTATGCCAGAATGTGGCATACACGTCAAATGCTGCGGAACGTCCAGAAATGCGGCGGCAGTAAACTTGGTTAAACCTCATATAGACGAGAGGAAAGTGTCATGAAGTACCTGAGAATGCTAGTCCTGCTGGCGTCCGTGTCCGTCTTCACCTTCGGCGGCAACATGGACAACGGCACACCCATCCCTCCTCCTCCGCCGCCTCCGCCCAGCGGAATGAGCACAGAGGAAGTCATCACGGAGCCGGACGGCGATGTCGTGCCGTACGACGACGCGGACTCTTTTACGGATACTTTGACCGGCGTGTTGCAGAGCGTCTTGGCGCTGTTCTAGCAACTCGCCAAGTGTCAAACCGACGCAAGGCTGCCACAAGTCAATTATCCGGCGGCTTAGTATGAGTGTGCCTGGTGGAGAGCGTCGGATGTGCCGCGAGAGTCCAGCGAGGAGACACTCATGGAGCATGAGAGTAGCGCCTCGCATGTTATATTGCAATAGGTTTCTGTCACGTCGCAAGGCGGACAGCGTCACGGCGTCGCTGCTCAATCGAGCGGGTGGGCATCGATACGTGACTGAGAAGCGGCGACAGGGCGTGCGCTGAGTGCGGCGCGATAGCTCTCCGGCAGAGAGATAACGCGGCCGTTTGGGTCTGTCACGACGTGTCCGGTCTCGCCCTCGGCGATAACCTGCCCGTCCGAAAGACGCACGATTTCGTAGCCGAAGCGGACGGAGCGGCGACGCAGTTCCGTGACGTGTGTGCGGACAATCAGGTCGTCGTCGTAGTAGGCGGGCGCTTTGTAGCGACAGTAGGATTCGGCGACGACGAGATAGGCGTGGTCGTTCTCCTCCATGTCGCGGTAGGCGAAGCCGCGCGCACGGCAGAACTCCGTGCGACCAATCTCGAACCAGACGAGATAGTTGGCGTGATAGACTACGCCCATGCGGTCGGTCTCGGCGTAGCGCACGCGCACGGTCGTCTCGTGCCAGTCATCGAAGAGGGCATCGTCCGCATCCGCGTCCGTCATCTGAAGTAAAACGCCTCCTGCTCAGGGTTTCGTCGTAGTGAGCAACGCTTCGGGAAGATTACTTTTTTAACGCTTGTAGCGCGGACTATAAGAGCGAAAGGTTCAGGATGTCAAAGAAAAACTGGCGACGAGTGAGTTCGTCATACTTCACTGTCCTGGCGCTGGCGACGGCGCTTTTGTCGAACGGGTTTGCACAGACCCCCAAACCGGCCGCTTCGGTCAACGCCAAATCGGCCGCCGTGCGCGAAGCTACGGCCGAAGTCTTGCAGGAGACGAGCGAGTTGCGTCAACTCCCCGTGCTGCGTCAGGTTGAGAGCGGAGCACAGTCGCGCGCAGAGATTGAGCAGATGCTCATCCGCAGCCTCGACGAAGATTCTTCGCCCGAAGAACTTCGCGCTGCCGAGACGCTCCTCGTCAAACTCGGCCTCGTCCCGAACGGCTTCCAGATGCGCCCCTTCATCATCAGCCTGCTCACCGAACAGGTTGCAGGCTACTACGACCCGAAGACGCAACGCTTCTATCTGGCCGACTGGATTGACCTCGACGGACAGAAGCCCGTCATCTCGCACGAACTGACGCACGCCTTGCAAGACCAGCACTTCAACCTGCGCCGCTTCCAGAAGTGGCCGAAGGGCGACTCGGATGCGGAATTGGCCGCGCAATCGCTCGTCGAAGGCGACGCGACTGTGGCGATGACGCAGTACGTGCTGCGCAATCCCTTGCGCGCGCTCGCCATGATGCGTTCGATGCAGATGGGCGGCAACCCGACCGAACAGATTGACAAAGCGCCGCGCGCACTGCGCGAGTCGCTCCTGTTCCCTTACGAGAAGGGCATGTTGTGGGCGACGCAGCTTTATCGCAAGGGCGGCTGGAAAATGGTCTCGCAAGCTTTCACAGACCTGCCGAAATCGACCGAGCAGATTCTTCATCCCGAAAAATATTTCGCGCGCGAGCAGCCGGTCAAAGTCGAGATAGCCGACCTCGCGCCTTTGCTCGGCAAGGGCTGGCGACGCACAGACTACGACGTTAACGGCGAGTGGGGCTACTTCCTCGTGCTCGACGTGTTCCTCAACGCGCAGGACGATTCGCTGAAGGCCACGGCCGGGTGGGGCGGCGACCGCTATGCGCTCTACGAGGGGGCGAACAAAGGCGAGGTCTTCGTCGCGCAACTGACCACTTGGGACACGCCAGAGGACGCCGCAGAATTCTTCGCGGCCTACACGAAGCGCACCAACCTCCGTTACGGCGCGAGTCCCGAGGCCGGGACACCGACGCAGGAGGCCAACGCCAGCTTCCGCCTGCGGACGAACGAGGGAGCGGTCTTTGTCGAACGGCGCGGCGCGCGTGTCGCCATCCTCGAAGGCGTTCCGGCCAAAGCAGACGAACACAAGTTGATGAATGCGGTCTGGGGAAGGGCTGCTGCGACCGCCCGCTAGATTCGACGCCGCGCACAACTCTGTCGGGGCAGTGACGAAATGGCCGCCCGCGTTTCATCTAACGGGAACGCGGGCGGTCGTCTTGTCGCTGCCCCGACAAATTCTACGCCGTCTCGCAGGCGCGAGGGCGCGTTGTCAGCGTTCGCGCTCCTATGTTATTTTCAGGCACATCAAGCTCTCAGAGTTTAATCGAAGAACGTTTGACGGCGAGTTGGCCGGCCGAACTATGAGCCGGTCTGTGTTCAAGCATGAAGTCCGAAGCAACCCCGGTCTCTAATCCGTCCTCCGGTGCGAAGGGCACACGCCTGCACGCACTCACAGAGGAACTGCAAACGCTTGAGGCGCGGCTGCGCGAAGGCGGCGGCGCGGACAAAATCGAGCGACAGCATCGTCAGGGCAAGCTGACGGCGCGCGAGCGCATCGCGCTCCTGCTCGACCCGCAAACTTACTCGCAGGAGATTGGCCTGCTCGTCGCTTATGACGAGTACGAGGG
>DASZCR010000212.1:0-13467 GCA_035942915.1 Pyrinomonadaceae bacterium
GGTCTAGAAGGCGCAAATCGTCGTCGCTGATGTCACCCTTCTTCAGACGGTCGCCCAACCTATCAATTTGCGTTTTGGTCATTTCTCTTGTTATCAGCGAGTCACATTCAGTATTTTAGCACCTCCTGAATAAATCGCAGCCAGTGCATCGGACAACCCCACAAGTCATTCGATTCAGCCACGCGTTGTTTGAGCTTTAAAGAAAAATTATCGAGGCTTATTCGCATGGAAGATTATTCGCAGAGCAGGTTGTTCCTGCCGGTCGTCCTCGGAACCAATCGCCGGGAGAGAAGAAGCGCGCCCGTCGCGCGTTGGCTCGTCGGCGAGATGGAGAAGCGCGCCGAGATTGAGACGCGCCTCTTCGACGTGGCCGAGTTCGACATCCCGCAGGACGACTACGGGCAGGAGATTAAAGACCGCTTTCCCGACTGGCGCGACGCGGTCGTGCGCGCCGATGGATTGGTCATCGTCACGCCGGAGTATAATCACGGCTATCCCGGCGCGCTCAAAAGCGTGCTCGACCTGCTGCTCAAGGAATACATCCATAAGGCGGTCGCGCTCGTCGGCGTCTCGGCAGGGCCTTGGGGCGGGACGCGCGTGATAGAGTCGCTCGTCCCGGTCGTGCGCGAACTCGGTCTGGCCGTCACCTTCTCAGACCTCAACTTCCCGACCGTCCAGAAGAAGTTCGACGCCGACGGCCGACTCCTCGACGCGGCCTACGAGCGGAGGGTCGCAGACTTCCTCGACGAATTGGTCTGGATGAGCCGCGCTCTCAAGTGGGGGCGCGCCAATCTACCTTCAAAACATCATCAGGCTTGACGCACGAGATGGAGACGCGCACCTATCATCTGGCGCAACTCAACGTCGCGCGACTGCGCGCGCCGCTCGACTCCCCGCTCGTCGCAGGCTTCGTCTCGCAACTCGACGCCATCAACGCGGCGGCCGAACGCGCCGCAGGCTTCGTCTGGCGCATGAAGTCCGACGACGCGGGGGCTTCGCGTCTGCCCGTCGCCGACCCGCGCATCGTCGTCAACATCTCCGTCTGGCAGACGCTCGAAGACCTGCGCGCATACGTCTATCAGGGCGAGCATCTGCGACCTCTGCGCGAGCGCGCCGAGTGGTTCGAGAAGTGGGACGACGGGCCGAGTCTCGTGCTCTGGTGGATTGCGCGCGACACGCTTCCCAGAGTCTCGCAGGCGTTTGCGCGTCTCAAGTATCTCCGACTTCACGGCGCGACGCCGCGTGCCTTCACCTTCAAAGAACACTTCCCGCCGCCTACGGATTGAACTGTCGCAGATGAACGCCGGGCACGAGTTGAGTGCGTTGCTCGTCGAGGGCGCACGGCGCGTCTCGTCGAGGAGGAGAGCTACACGGCGCTACGCGACGCTGCTATCAGTCATCTCTACGACAGACGGGCGGGCGTCTCTGACCTGCTGGCCGGGCGTTGCGCGTCCTCAAGGCCGTCGAGTTGCTCGACAGGCGACCCGGAGGAGACGGACGCTGACGAAGTTCATCGAGAACGTGCGTCGAGAGGTTTTCGCGTCTCAGCGTCGGCGACGCGCGGCGGTCAGGCGGCGCGGGTCGGAGTGGCGATACATGTCGCGCTTGCGCTGCTCGCCGCTGTACTCGCTGTCTTCGTAACGCGGACAGTCGCAACGCTCCTCGCCCACTTTGAACGAGCAACCGCCCTCGATGGTGTGTTGCTCTTGGAAGTGGCCGCAGTTCCAGCAGACACGTTCGTTCATCTCGACTCACCTCTCGCTCTTTGTGTTTCTCCGAAGAATTTTAAGCACGTGCGGCGGCACAGCAGCAACTTCAAGTGCCCGCGCACGCGACTGCCGCCTCGCTTCCGTTCGACTCGCCATAACTATCGAGCGCCTCGTCACAATTGGTTTGTCGTCACGACGCAATCGCCATAGGCTGCCGCGCGCAAGGAGGAGATGAACCGATGTCCACTCTCAAGCGCCTGACGAAAGCGTTCGCTCTCTCTTCGTTAATCCTGCTCGCCTCGCTCGCTGTGGGATGCGAGCCGGGCGACCTCTGCCCTACCGACACGATTCCCGTCACCGACCCCGACGGCACGCTGACCTGTCAGCCGGTCGACAACGAGGCGCGGGTGACGACTTTCTGATTCGCCCGTTGCGCGCCGCGTGAAGGCGTGCGAGGGCTATCGTCAGAACAATGAAGGCCGTCGCTCGTCGCCGACGCACGCGTGCGTTGCGCTGTCCAAACGCGCCGCGTTCACCAGACGCGGCTCTTCAAACCTACAGGAGATGCCCCATGAAAAGAGCACAAACCATTGCGAAGGCGGCGCTGCTGTCTTCTTTGATAGTACTGCCGCTGCTGGCTTCCGGCTGTGATGCCGAAATCGACTGTCACCAGATAGAGATTGAACGCACCTCCGTCACGACAATCGAGGGCGGCGACACGACGCAGGTTGATTCGACCGACGTTAAAGCTCAGTGCACGGGCGACGCTTCGGGAGCCGTGCCCGCAGGCTGATGAAACGAACGCCCTATCTCGACAAGCGAAGGCTGCGCGAACATCCAGCGTGCGGAGCGCGCAGCCTTCACCACTCAAGACGGCCGCGCGCCGCCGGTGCAGCGTCAGGACTCTTTCTTCTTCGGTCTCCGGTTGGCTTCGAGGACGCGCTTACGCAGGCGTATCGACTGCGGTGTAACCTCGACCAACTCGTCGTCGGCGATGAACTCAAGAGCCTGTTCGAGCGACAGTTCCTTGACGGGAATGAGTCGCATCGCTTCGTCTGCGGTCGAGGCGCGCATGTTCGTCAGTTTCTTCTCTTTGATGGCGTTGACATCCAAATCGACCGAGCGCGCGTTCTCGCCGACGACCATGCCTTCATAAACCTTGACGCCGGGGCGGACGAACATCGTGCCGCGCTCTTGCAGATTAAAGAGCGCGTAGGTGGTGGTTTCGCCCGCGCGGTCTGCGACGAGCGACCCCGTCGAGCGGCCGCGCATCGCGCCCTGCCACTCGCCCCACCTGAGAAAGAGCGTGTTGAGAAGTCCCGTCCCCTTCGTCTCCGTCAGAAACTCGCTGCGGAAACCGATGAGACCGCGCGAAGGCGTCTCGAACTCCAGACGCACGCGCCCCGTCCCGTGATTGACCATCTTCGTCATCTGCCCTTTGCGCCGCCCCATCGCTTCCGTGACGACGCCGATGAACTCTTCAGGACAATCGACGACGACCAACTCGATTGGCTCTAAGGTCACGCCGTCCTGTTGCCGTGTGATGACTTCCGGCTTCGAGACCTGTAGCTCGTAGCCTTCGCGCCGCATCATCTCGATGAGGATGGCGAGTTGCAATTCGCCGCGACCAGACACCTTGAATTGGTCGGGCGACTCGGTCGGCTCAACACGGATGGCGACGTTCGAGAGCAACTCCTTGTCGAGTCGCTCCTTGATTTGACGCGAGGTGACGTACTTGCCTTCGCGTCCGGCGAAAGGCGAGTTGTTGACGCCGAAGACCATCGAGATGGTTGGTTCATCAACGGCGATGACGGGAAGCGGCTGCGGGTTGTCGGCGCTCGTCACGGTCTCGCCAATCTCGATGCCCTCCATCCCCGCCAGCGCAACTATCTCGCCCACACCTGCGCGCTCAACCGCCTCGCGCTTCAAACCCTCGAAGACATACAACTCCTTCACGCGCGTCTTCTGCACCGCGCCGTCGCGCTTGACGACTGCCACCGTATCTCCCGCGCGTATCTCTCCGGCGAAGATGCGACCGATGGCGAGGCGTCCGACATAGTCGTTGTAGTCGAGATTGGCGACGAGCAGTTGCAGCGAGTCCGTGCGCAGAGGGCGCGGCGCGGGGATGGTTTCGACAATCTGCTCGAAGAGCGGGCGCAGCGTGTTGGAGTCGTCTTCCAGACTCTTCTTTGCGATGCCCTCGCGCGAGACGGCATAGAGGATGGGAAAGTCTATCTGTTCGTCTGAGGCGTCGAGGTCGATGAAGAGGTCGTAGATTTCGTCGACCACCTCTTCGGGGCGCGCATCCTGACGGTCAATCTTGTTGACGACGGCGATGGCAGGCAGGCGCGCTTCGAGCGCCTTGCGCAGCACGAAGCGCGTCTGCGGCAGACAGCCTTCGGCCGCATCGACGAGCAGCATCACGCCATCGACCATCTTCAGGACGCGTTCGACTTCGCCGCCGAAGTCTGCGTGACCGGGCGTATCGACGATGTTGATTTTGACGTGGCCGAAACGGACGGCCGTGTTCTTCGCCATGATGGTGATGCCGCGCTCGCGCTCCAAATCCATCGAGTCCATGACGCGTTCGCGCACATGCTCGTTCTCGCGGAACGTCCCGGCCTGACGCAGCATCGCATCGACTAAAGTGGTCTTGCCATGGTCGACGTGTGCGATGATGGCGATGTTGCGTATCTCTTCAATCTCTTGAAACATAATCCCCCTGCACAGTTACGAACAGCGCCAAACCGGCGCGCCGATTGAAACAATCATCATACCACGCGCCTCGCCTTTTTCCCGAACGGAGCGTGCTGCGAGACACCGGCTGACGATTGATTTCAGGCGATTTTACGGGGCTTTTTCGTCGTTTTTGCGTGCGAGCGCGCCCGTCTGGCGCAACGCTTCGTAGAGCACGATGGCGACCGAGGTGGCGAGATTGAGGCTGCGCACGTTGGGGTTAGGCATCGGGATAGTGAGACATCTCTCGGCGTTGGCGCGCAGCAGTTCTTCAGGCAGGCCGCGCGTCTCGCGCCCGAAGACGAGACAGTCTTCCGAAGTGAAACGCCAGTCCGTGTAAGAGCGTTCGACCTTCGTCGTGAGATAGAGGAAGCGTGCTTGCGGCAACGCCGCGTAGAGCGCTTCGAGGTCGCGATGACGGTGCAACTCGACTTCAGGCCAGTAGTCTAATCCGGCGCGTCGGACGGCGCGGTCGTCGAGACGAAAGCCCGTTGCGCCGACGATGTGGAGCGGCGTGTGCGTCGCCGCGCACAGACGTGCGACGTTGCCCGTGTTCGGCGGTATCTCCGGCTCGACGAGTGCGACGCTAATCATGTGACGTGAAGGTGATGAGCAAGTGTTTGGTGAAAAGAATAAGGACGGCGTGCATTCGTGATGCGACCGCCGTCCTTGGAGAGGGCCTGTGAAGGCCGTAGAGTGTTGTGTGCGCCCGGAAGGTTTCGCGTGTTGCGTGTGTCGACCTTACTTGCGCTTCGAGCCGCTCTTCGAGCCGCCCTTCTTGGAACCGCCCTTCGAGCCGCCGCCACCTTTCGACGAACCGCTCTTGGAACCACCCTTTGACGAGCCTTTCTTAGTTGCCATAGTTTGTAGCTGCTCCTTTTTAGTTTAGTTGTTCCTGACCACAAGATGCTGTGTCAGTTTTCAACTTGTGGCCTAGATTGAACGGCGCACAACATGTTGGATATATAAACACAATACCAACAGATGTCAACAACTTAATTGAAATTGCGCGTTACTTTTTTGCGCGCGATTGATGATGCGCGCGTCGTGTGCGTTATGAGTGTGCGTGAAGTGTTATCTGAAGAGCGGTGTGAAGACCCACTTATCGCGTCGTTCGATGCCGTAGTAGGTGAGGATGGAAGCGCACTGATTGCGACTGACGACGCCGATGAAGCCGTCGCTGCTGTTCGATGAATTGTTCTCGCCGCACGGCGCTTCTTCGTCTTCTCTGAGGTCGGCGAGTCCGGTGATGCCTGAGTAGTAAGGCTGCATCCACTGCTCGCGCATCGGGAGTTGGCGCAGTTGTGTGTAGAGCATGACCTTCTGTTGAAAGTCTGAAAGCTCTTTGTCGCCGCGCTTGATGTAGCGCCACTCGCCTGTGCTGGAGAGCGGGTCGATGGCGGCGGAGGGACGTAGTATCTGAATCTTCTTCGTGCCGACCGAGACGCCATCGAGCAGTTCCTGCATCGACTTCGGCGGCGCGCTCTTGATGCGGTGATAGATGGCGATGGCTTCGGCCACCTCTTCGCCTCGGAAGATGGCCTCCTTCTCACGCTCGCGCATGTTCTGCTGGTGAAGACTGGGGGCGGCGGAGACGAGTGCGAGCGCGAGGATGCTCATCAAGGCGAGCAGTGCGACGAGCGCGTAGCCGCCGTCGTGCGTGGATGCACGATGAGCGTTAAGGTTCTTCATCGCCTCCCTCGTCGTCGGTCTTGGGCGGCGGCTGCGGCGGTCTGTAGCCGGGAGGAGGCGCACCGGCGCGCGACCCCTCGACGTATGGCAGCGTGTGCTTAATCTTCAAGTCCTTGTCGGTCAGTTCGACCATGCGGTCGGAGATGTTGGTGACGCGGAAGCGTCCTTCGACAAGGTCGTTGAGTTTGACGCTGAGCAGTTCGTTCTTCGGATTCTTGAGGACGGCCGTCTCGTTCTTGTAGCCGGCGCGGCCGATGAAGCCGACGAAGGTCATGGTCGGCGCGGGCGGTTGCATGACGTTCAGCGTGATGGAGTTCGAGTAGAGTTGGCCGTCGGGCGTGCGCACCTGCACCTGTCGCGCGCCGGGCGACGCAATGACGGAGGCCGGGACGGTCGCAGAGGCTTGTTGCCCGCTGGCGACCTGCGTCTGTAGTTCCTGACCGTCGATGTAGATGCGTACGGCCGGTGTGAACTTGTCGCCGGAGACCTGCAACGGGAAGTCGCCCGTGCGCGCAAAGACGCTCTGCGTCGAAAGCGAAGAGAGCATGAGGGGCGGCGTCGGCGTCGGTGTGGCCGGGGGCAATTCTTCAGTCGAAGGTTTCGGCGCGGGCTGAGGCTTGACGTAGAAGGCGAAGATGTTGCGCCCGGCCTCTGCGCTGCCGGGGTCAACGCGCGTATAGACGACCTTGGTCGGCGGGATGAGAGATTGGTCTGGCTCAGGCGTCTGCGAGAGCGGGCCTGTGCCGGGGGCGCGTGACGGCGAGGCGGTGGCTTTGGCGTTGGTCGAAGTCTTCTTCGTCGTACCGCCGAACAGCATCCGCCACATGAAGATGAGGGCGAGCAGACCGAGCACGACCGCCGCTATCATCTTGTTGCGTTCCGCCGGAGTTTTGCCCTCAAAAAGCGCCATAACTTTAAACCGCTATCCGAACTTCAGTACCGAACGCCGAAAGCGCGTCATCCTTTCAAGGCTGCGTGGGAGCCGTGCTCGCGCCCCCTGCGGCGTTCAGACGGCGGAAGTAGGCGGCCATGTCGAGGCGCAGCGAAACGAGCGCGCCGCGCGAGACGTTCGGCGTGGGTGTCGCAGGAGTTGCGCCGTCGCCCGGCGTCGCCGTAGAGAGGTCGGGGGCTGCGCCCGTCGGCGCGGTCTCCGTCAATCCTTCCAACTCGACGGCATCGATAACGACGAAGTGTCGTGTGTCGCCTTCCACGTCGCGGATGAAGCGACGCAGGTTCGCGTATGTGCCTTCGACAGTGGCGGTGACGGCCATGCCGGGGAAGACGCTCTGTGCCGCGCGCGATGCGCCGCGCGAGCCGGGCGCACGTTGCTGCTGTTGTGCCGGCTGACCCGGCGTGCCGGGCGCGGCCTCTTCAAGCTGTGTGTAAGAGACGCCGCCGCTGATGCGCAGTTTGTTGCGCAGAATCTTCGCGTTCAAGTCCTCGAAGAGCGAGACGCTGTCGTTGGTGCTGAGATGCGTCGTCTCGAACGTCTCAAGGCTGTCGAGAATCTCCTGCACGCTGGCCTGCGTGTCGGTGTTGCGTTGGACTCCGACGCTCGCCGCCTGAAGTTCCTGTTCGAGTCGGAGGCGCTCGGTCGTCATCTGCGCCAGTCGCGCGCGTTCGGGGCGGAGGAAGTAGAAATAGGAGATGAGCGTTGCCAGCAGCAGCAGACCGGCAGCCGAGAGAGCTACCAACTCCGGCAGGCCGACGATGCCTCTCTGCCGCGAGCCGCGCAGTTGTGCGACGCGCGCACGCACGCTGGCGCGACGCCCCTGCGCCGCCGTCGCCGCTTGCTGTTCGCGTCCTTCCTGCGCTCCGTGTCCCTGCTCCACTGCTCTTCTTCCCTTTCGTCCGCGTCGGTCTACGGCGCGACGGTCGAAACGATTTCGTTGCTGCTGTTGCCGCCGGTCGCGCGCGCACGCTGGATGTAGGTGACGCGCAGCGTCCATTCAATGCCGCTGTCGCCGCGCCCCTCTCTGGCGTTCTCCGAGAGCGGGACGACGGAGAAGAGACCCGTGCGGCTCATGTCTGCCATCATCCCCGTCACGTCGCCGGGCGTGCGCCCGACCACCATCAGTTCCAACTCGGCGCGCGTCTGTCCGCCGCGCTGCGACACGTCGCGGACGTTGATGCGCGCAACGCGGACGCCCGCCGGGAGACTCGCTTCGAGGTCTGTAAAGAGTTGCGACCAGGAGAAGCTCTTGCGCTCGACGAGCAGGTGCGCCGCTTCGAGCGTCTTCAACTGCTCCGGCGGGACTGACTGACGGACAGCCTCAGCCTGCTCCTTCATCTGCGCGCGTTCCTTGCGCAAGTCTTCGACGGCCGCCTGAGCCGTGTCGGCCTGCTGGCGCGCGCGGCGGCTCTCGGCGAGGATGAAGAAGAGGGCGATGAGCGAGACGCAGGCCACCACCACCGCGACCGTCCACGGCAGCGTGCGGTTGCGGAAGGGGTGACTGGAAAGATTGAGGCGGCTGACTATCACTGACGGAGTCTTTCAACTGCTTTCGGAATCTGCGCGGCGTCGAGGGGGCGTCTCCTGGTCTGTGCAACTCCACCGCTCAGTACGGGAGAAGCATAACGCGTGCGCCGCAGAGGGCGCAACCGCCCGACAACCTTTAAAGCGCGCCGCACCGACTCCACCGACCGGCACGCACGTTTACACGCCCCGCCCGCCCCGTAGTTGCAGAAAAAAGTCGGAGGTCTCAAGTCTCAAGTCTGAAGTCTAAAATCATTCAGATTCCCGACTTCAGACTCCCGACCTGAGACCCCTCGCTTGAGACTACCGACTTCAGACTGTTGTTATCTGTTCGTTGACGGGCGCGTCGCCTGACTGATGACGCGCGAGTTAATCACGCGTCCGGCCGCATCGAGCGTCAGTTCGATAACTGCGCCGGAGGTGTCTGTGACGCGGCGCAGGACTTGACCCGCCGCGTTCGTCGTCTCACTGAGCACGCTCAAAGTTGAGACGTTGCCGACCGTTCGCTGGTTGACGAGTTGCCCGGCGGTGTCGAGCGTGCGCTCGACGATGTTGCCCGTCCGGTCAACGGTGCGCTGCACGGTCTGTCCGAGCGTGTTGACGGTCTGGCTGAGCAGGCCGCCCGGTTGCGTGACGTTGTTTAAGGTCTGGCCGACCGTCCCAACCGTGCGGTCAACGACGCCGCCCGGTTGCAGCGCCGTGTCGGCGATGCCGCCCACTGTGCCGACCGTTTTATCGACCGTCTGCAAGAGCCGTTCGAGCAGTTCGGGATTGCGGTCGATGGTCGTCAGCGTGCGGTCGATGATGGCGGCCACGTTGTCGAGGTAGACCTTCAGCAGCAGTTCGGCGCGCACGCCCTTAATCGTCAGGTCAACTTCGTCAATGCCCGCCTCCGCCCCCGCCGTCAGTTGCAGCAGGTTGGCGAGGCGCGCGTCGAGCGAAACGCGTGCGCGCAGGTTTTTGACCTTCAGCGTAATCTCCTCGACCGAAAGGTTCGGCACGTCGAGCAACACGTCCGGGTCGCCTGTCTGCGCCGAGCGGCGGCGGCGCTCGCTCGCTTCCTGTTGACGACGGATGTCCTCCTGAGAGAGCGGGCGGACGGGCGAGACGGGCGTCGGGGTGGGACGAGTTTGCGGCGCAGTGCCGGTCTGCTGCGCCGTCGTCGTCGTGGCCGTGATGGAGGCGTTGCGGTCGCCCCGGTTGGTGTTGGTCGTCTGCTGCGCGCTCGCGCCGGAGACGACGGCGAGACAGATGTAGAAGGCTGCGATGCCGGCTGAAAAGAGCTTTCTCACTTTTGGTTCTCCTCCGACAAGTTTGAAATAGAGCATCACTGGCGAAAGGTCGGGGCTTCCTGCTGGGTCGTGCTATTTCAGGGGGAGGAAGTGGGGAGCGGCGCGGGCAACGCAAGCCCGCCTGCGCGACGTTCGTTGAGCAGGCGCAAGACTTGTCCGAGCGTGGCGCGGAAGCGGACGCGCCCGCGCACGTTCCTGAGCAGGACATCAATGCTCGCCGCGCCGACGGCGACGCCGACCCGCAAGTCGAGACCGCGCCCCGCCTCAGCGCCGAGCGCCACAGAGAGCGACGCCTGATAGTTCTCCTCAGTGATGCGCCGCTCGCCGATGTCGAGGTCGAAATTCTCATCCGCTTCAGCGCTCGATGCGGACTGGCGCGTCGTCGCCTCGCGTGCCTGTGCGTTCACGTCCGGACGCTCTTCCTGCGCGTCGGCCGAGAGGGCGCAGACCGATGCGAGCAGACAGGCGCAGGCGAGACGTATGAGTTTTCGGGTCACCTTCTTGTGCCTCTGCGCGCGCGTGTGCGTCGCGGCGCGCGTTCTGTTGGACGCGGGGCGGAGGCGGTCGGGGGTTGCGTGGCGGGCGGCGTCATCTGTTGTTGAGGAGGCGGCTGTGGGGGCGTCGGCTGGTCGCGCGCAGGCTCTTCGCTCAAGGGAATTTCTCCGAGGGCTTCGGCGACGATGCGGTCGATGTCTGCGAAGACGCTCGTGATACGCAAGGTGATGCCGATGTTGCGATAGGTCTCGCCCGGCCTGACGGCCGGCGGTAGATTCTCGCGGTCTGCTTCCCAGACGGTCTCACGGCGCGGCTTGCCCGTGAACTCGACCTTCGGAGCAGGCACGACGTTGAACTTCAACTCGCGCGCCGTCACGCGCCCCGTGATGGAGAGGTCTGGCTGCTTGGCGGCGTCGCTCGCGTTGTCTGTGTTGTCGGCGTTCCCAGTGTTGTTCGGGTTGGTCTGCGTCGGCGCAGGCGTCGGAGAGGGCGCAGGCTGTTGCGCCGCACAGAGGCCGCAGGCGGCGACGAACGAGAGGGCGAAGACGACGAAGAAGCGCGTCAAGTCAGCAGGCTGCTTGATGGTCATCATGGCTCACACGTCTCTCTCTGAAGTTCGGAATTTCTGGAAACGCACGGCGGGGGAAAAGGGGAATGAAAGCGCGCTTATGATAAGCGAAGAGCGCGGAGCGTCGCAACAGTTAGTAGTGTCCTAACCTGCTGATGGGGTGGCAAGACGCGAGAGCAGATTCTTTAACTGTTCGTGGTCTTCGGGGTAGGTTATCCAATCATTGCCGCTCACGTTCACGTTCGTACCTTCCAAGTCCTCGCCGTACTTCTCCGCCATCACGATAAGCGGCGTGTGCCCGTCATATTTGGCGTGTTCACGGATACGCCGTCCCGTCTCTAAAGCCTCTTCCACAGGCTTGCCTACAAGGTTGATGAGAACCAAGTCGGCATGGACATAACCGCTGCCGACCCTCTCCAGCGCGTCTTCTTCGTCGGCCGCAACAATTACCTTGTAACCCTCGGTTTGTAGATTCCGCCTGAGCATACGGCGCGTCTCGTCGTCTTCCTCGACCAGAAAGATTGTCGCCTGATTCCGCCCGTCTGTGTTCATTCTTCTGATGCTCCCTTCAAGTTTGAAACAAGGATAATGGCATATTAAAAATTATTTGTCTGTTCCGCTCCGGTCAATTCCATTTCGCACTCTATGTCCAATTCGGACAAATCAACTGTCCATTTTGGACGAAGGGTGCTATACTTCTTTTCGTACTGGGAACAGTTCATTCAACAAGCTTCATACGACATTAGGTCAGTTCCTCACTCTCCTTTCGCCGCGTGTTGTCTTCCACGACCGCATCCAGAAAGGCTACCAATGTCTACGCAACAGCAGCCCTATCCTCCGACCTTCAACCGCATCATCAACGCATTATCACGCTCGGAATACGAACGCCTCATCCCCGATTTAGAACCCATTAATCTGTCGCGCGGCGAGATTCTCTATCAACCCGAAGAAGCTATCACACACGTCTATTTCCCGAATCACGGCACAGTCTCTATCGTGTCCACTTTCGAAGACGGCGGGAGCGTCGAGGTCGGCATGGTGGGCAACGAGGGGATGTTCGGCGTCTGCGTCTTTCTCGGCACCATCAGCACGCCGCTGCTCGCACAAGTGCAAATTGAGGGCGACGGCTTTCGGATGCAGACGGAGGCACTCAAGCGGGAATTTAACAAGGCCGGACTGCTCCACGACTTGCTGCTGCGCTACACGCAAGCCTTCATCACGCAGATAGCTCTGACGGCTGCCTGCAACAACACCCATTCGGTTGACCGGCGGCTGGCGAAGTGGCTGCTGATGTGTCAGGACAGGGCGCACTCGAAGCAGTTGGGGCTGACGCATGAGTTCATGGCGCAGATGTTAGGCATCCGGCGCGCGGGAGTGACAGAAGCTGCGGCTCTCCTCAGGGCGGCGGGAGTGATTACTTACAACCGGGGGCAGGTGACCATCACCGACCGTGCGGGCTTAGAGAGGGCGACTTGCGAATGTTACCCGATGATGAAGAACGAGTTCACACGCTTGGTCAGCCGAAATGGTCACGCACATTGAAAGAGAAAGCTGCTCGCAGCGTTTATGTGTCTGGCGCGGGATTAGTCCTCGTTACCTCAATTCAAATCAGGATACTACCCAACAGTTTCATTCAGGGCGCGGCGCGCGTTCCTGCGCGGAGACTTCGCGCGTCTCCGCATCGGGCGACGGCGTGCAGTAAGAATTGACGCGGTTGCGCCCCATGTGTTTGGCGCGATAGAGCGCCGTGTCGGCCATCTCGACCAACTCGATAGGGTCGCGCGCGTCTTCGGGGAAGGAGGCGACGCCGATGCTGATGGTGATGCGCAAAGTCTGCTCCGTGTCGGAGAAGACGCCGCGACGCGTGGCCGGAAAGACGTGCGACTCGACGGCCGCGCGGACGCGCTCGGCAGCAATCAGCCCTTGCATACAGTCGGCGTTCAGAAGAAAGGCCGCGAACTCCTCGCCGCCGAAGCGCGCGGCCACGTCTCCGGCGCGCAGCGCACGCATGATGAGCGAGCCGACGGTCTCGATGGTTTGGCTGCCGACGAGATGACCGTATTGGTCGTTGACCTCCTTGAAGTGGTCTAAGTCCATCATCAGGACGCAGAAGGGGCGCGCCTCGGTCTCTGCGCGTGCGGCCTCGCGGCGCAGTTCGGAGAAGAAGGACTTGCTGGTGAGCAGTCCGGTCAACTCGTCGTGCGCGAGCAAGCGATGAATCTGTCGTTGAAACTCGCGGTCGATGTCGTCGAGCAGGTCGAAGCGCATGAGGTGCTCGCCGATGAGGATTTTGTCGCCGTCTTGCAGTAAGGCCGAATCGACGCGCAGGCCGTTGACGATAGTTCCGTTGGTCGAGCCGAGGTCGTTGATGTGATAGCGCGGCTCGCCGGTCGCGGGGTCGCGTGTGGTCGTGATGCGCGCATGCAGGCGCGAGGCGCGCGCGTCGTTGACGCGCACGTCGGCTTCGAGCGCGCGCCCCAAGATCACCTCGTCGCGCTC
>DASZCR010000213.1:0-12470 GCA_035942915.1 Pyrinomonadaceae bacterium
GTCTACGACAGCCTCTACAAAGGACATCGCGGGGCGGTTCACGAAGCGGCGCACTTCGTCGAAGCAGACCTCGCCGACAGGGAGACGCTCGGCCGCACGTTCCGCGAGCATGGGACGGAGGCCGTGATTCACATGGCGGCCGATTCGCTCGTCGGAGAATCGGTCGGCAATCCCGCGAAGTATTATCGCAACAACGTCGTCGCAGGACTCACGCTGCTCGACGCGATGCGCGAGGCAGGAGTCTCGCGGCTGGTCTTCTCTTCGACGGCGGCCGTCTACGGCGAGCCTGAGAAGCAGCCGGTCGAGGAGACAGACCCGACGCGCCCGACGAACCCTTACGGCGAGACGAAGCTGGCCTTTGAGCGCGCGCTGCACTGGCACGAGAGCGCCTACGGGATGCGTTACGCGTCGCTGCGCTACTTCAACGCGGCCGGGGCGAGCGAGCGTTTCGGAGAGCAGCACGACCCGGAATCGCACCTCATTCCGATAGTCCTGCAAGCGGCCGCCGGAACGCGCACGCACGTCGAAATCTACGGCGACGACTACCCGACGCGCGACGGCACATGCGTACGCGACTACATCCACGTCATCGACCTTGCGCGCGCACACATCGCCGCGCTCGACATCCTCGACGAAAGAAGCGCGATTTATAATCTCGGCTGCGGCGGTGAGGGCTATACGGTGTCGGAGTTGATTAAGGTGGCGCGCGAGGTGACGGGGCGGGAGATTCTGGCGTGCGTCGGCGCGCGGCGCGCGGGCGACCCCGGCGTGCTCGTCGCCAGTTCCGAGCGCATCCACCGCGACCTCGGCTGGTCGCCTCGCTTTCAAGACCTGCGCAAGATTATCGCGTCGGCATGGGACTGGATGCAGCGCCACCCCGCAGGCTACAAGGTTTAAGACAGAGTTGAAGAGTAGAAAGAATAGTCGAAGGGGCGGAGGACTTATCCTCCGCCCCTTCAAAATTTTGGTCAGTGGAAAATGGCTTTCAGGTCGTGGCGGTTAACGTCCACGTCGTCCGCCGCGCTCCTGCAAGCCCATGAGGCGCGCCGGATAGACTCCGAAGTCTTCGACCTCCCAGACGTTGCCGTCTCTCAGACGGACGCGCGCGGCCGGAATGAACGTGCCCTGACCGTTGCCCCTGCGGTTGAGGAAAATCTCCGCGTAACCGAAGCGATACATCTCCGAACGCGAGCCGTAGCGCACCTCGAAGAAGTTGATGTTGCGCTGGTAGAGCACAATGATGCGCGTGCCATCGCCTTCCGGCGCGGAGATGATGGCATTCGCCGTCACGCCGACGTTGTTGCCGACCTGTATCCGCCCCGCGTTCATATTCGAGAGGACGCGTAACATCTCGTCCTGCCCACCCGATTGCAGCGCAGAGTTCAAACGCTGCACGTCCTCAGCCGAGGAATAGTTATTGACGATGAGCCGGAACGGCAGCGAGCGCCCGCCGAAACGGCCGCCGACGCCGACCACCGTGCCCGTGATGTCTCGTATCGAACGCTGCGCCGAAACCGTGACGGGTTGCGTGAGCGCCAATCCATAGACGCAGCAGAGAGCACACAACAGACCGAGCACTGTTCTTCTTTTCATCTCGTCCCCCGTGAAAAAAATGGACAGACCTCCGACACCGCTCGCACGGCGTCTGCGGACTGGAATCTATCTTTGAGGGGGAATGAAAGAGCCTAACAGAAACGGCGCGGACGGTCTGTGCGTTCTCGTACAAGAGCGCCGCGCGGGTTTAAGAGGTCTCTCCTGCGGATGAGAGAAAGCGATGCAATTCGGGCGCGCGCGGAAGCGCCTCGCGTGCGCCGAGCGAGCGGCACTTGAGCGCGGCAACGGCGCAGCCGAGCGCGAGGCAATCTTCAATCTCCTCGCCGCGCAGCAGGCCGTAGATGAAGCCCGCGTGGAAGGCGTCGCCCGCGCCCGTCGTATCGCGGCAGCCGCCGGGGACGGCGTAAGCCGGCGCTTCAAGGAAACGCCCTTCGTGATAGAGCACCGCGCCGCGCTCGCCCAGTGTCATGCCGACGACCGCGCAGCCGTAACGCTGCTTGGTCGCTACGAGCGCCGCACGCTCGTCGGCCAGTCCCGTCAGACGACGCGGAAACTCTTTCGACGAGACGAGCACGTCGATGTAGGGCAGAAGTTCCTGACAGCCTTCATAGATGTTGTCGATGTCGGCCGAGACGATAGTGCCTGCGGCGCGTGCTTCGCGTGCGACGCGCAGACAGGCCGGAGGGTCGTGCGCGTCGATGTGCAGGACGCGCCCGCGCGCGGCAAACCCTGCGGGCGCGTCCTCTGCGCGGTAGCCGAGCCGCTCGTCTCTGTCCCAGATGACGGTGCGCTCGCCGGAGCGCGCGTCGATGAGGATGAAAGCTATCTGCGTGCGCGCGTCTGGGACGACCTCTGCGCGCTCGACGTTGACGCCTTCCTCCTTGAGCGTCGCCAATCCGAAAGCCCCCTCCGCGTCCGAGCCGAAGCGTCCGGCGTAAGCCGTCTTGAGACCGAGACGACGAAGCGCGACCATCGCCGACGCGGTCTGCCCACCGGCCGACTGTCTGTGTTCGACGAGCCGCGTCTTCGTATCGAACTCCGGGTAGTGAGGCACGACGACGAGATGGTCAACGGCATTCAAGCCGAAGCCGACGGCGTCGAACTCTCTCTCTCTCGGCACATCGAAGGGAAACTTCACAGCCCGGTTCCTCGACCGTCAACTTAGCACAGGTGCGCGGCGCGCCGAAAACGTGCGACCCTCGTCGCGAGCGTCGTTCGTTGACCGCTCGCGGCGCGACGCGAGATAATCGCGGAAAGGGAATCAAACGGAATGTTTTTCTTAGTCGTCTTTACGCTCGGCATCACTGTCGTCGCGCTCGCGCTCTACTTGCTGCTTGTCAGGAAGTACTACTGGGGGCCGAAGGGTGCGCCGAAACAGGACGCTGCGAAGCGACGCAGGTGAGCGCGGCAGGCGTGCGCGTGTGATGTCAGCGAGCGACGCGCGGTGTCAGCAGCGCGCGTCGCTAAATTGTCTTGAGAACCGTCATGCTCGAAGAGAAATTAAAGAACTTGCCGACATCGCCCGGCGTCTATCTGCACAAAGACGAGGGGGGAAAGATTATCTATGTCGGGAAGGCAAAGAACCTGCGCAACCGCGTCCGCTCCTACTTTCAGGCGGGGCGCGGTCACGACCGCAAGACGCGCGAACTCGTCCGCCGCATACGCGACCTTGAGTTTATCGTCACCGACAACGAAGTCGAGGCGCTCGTCCTCGAATCCAATCTCATCAAGCAGCACAAGCCGCGCTACAACGTGCTGCTCAAAGACGACAAGCAGTATCCGCACCTGAAGCTGACGGTCAATGAGCCGTTCCCGCGCGTGATGATTACGCGCCGCATCCAGCGCGACGGCGCGCTATACTTCGGCCCCTTCCTCCCGGCCTCGCTCGCGCGCCGCACTATCGACCTCATCAACCGCACCTTTCAACTGCGTACCTGCGATATCGAAATCGACGGACGCCTGCCGCGCCCCTGTCTCGAATATCACATCAAGCGTTGCCTCGGCCCCTGCGTCAAGGGTTTGTGTACGCCGGAAGAGTATGCCGAATCCGTCCGCGACGTGCGGATGTTTCTGGAAGGGCGCAATCGAGAGTTGGCCGAGCAGTACGAAGACCGCATGTTGAAGGCTTCCGACGAGATGCGCTTCGAGATGGCCGCCAAGTATCGAGACCTGCGAAAGACCGTCCTCGCCGTCTCCGAGCAGCAGAAGATGGCGACAAGCCCAGACCGCGACGTGGACATCTTCGGCTACTACCGCGAGGGCGCGCGCCTCGCCCTGCAACTCTTCACCATGCGCGAGGGCAAGATTGTCGGCCGCCGCGAGTTCTTCTGGGAAGATTTGGCGGAGGACGACTTCAACCCGTCGGCCTTCCTGAGCGAAGTCCTGACGCAGTACTACTCGACCGACTACGTGCCGCGCGAGATACACGTCCCCGTCGATTTTGAAGACCGCGAGTTGTTGGAGCGTGCACTCAGCGAGCGGCGTGGACGGCGCGTGCGGATTTTAGACCCGCAACGCGGCGAGAAACGCGACATGATAGAGCTTGTCGAGAAGAACGCGCAGATAAGTTTCGAGCAACGCTTCCGCGTCCTGAAGCCCGACATGGAACGCGTCCTCGAAGAGTTGCAGGAGGTCTTGGAACTGCCCCGCTTCCCCGCGCGCATCGAGTCGTTCGACATCTCGAACATCTCCGGCGCGGAGAACGTCGCCGGGATGGTCGTCTGCGAAAACGGCAAGATGAATCGCGCCGAGTATCGCAAGTTCCGCATCAAGACGGTCGAAGGCTCAAACGACGTAGCCTCGATGCGAGAGGCCGTCTTTCGTCGTTACCGACGCCAACTCGACGAGGGAAAACCGCTGCCCGACTTAGTGATGATTGATGGCGGCAAGGGGCAGTTGGGCGCGGCCGCAGCGGCGATGCGCGAGTTGGACTTGGAGGCCGTCCCGATGATTGGCGTCGTCAAACCGCCGCGCCGACACAACGAGGTCTCGCACCTGCTCGTCAAAGGCCGCGAGCACGAGCCGGTCTTTCTCGACTCGCACTCGCCCGTGCTCCGTCTCATCCAGATGATTCGTGACGAGACGCACCGCACGGCCGTCGCCTATCATCGCAAGCGGCGCGAACTGCGCGACTTCACTTCGGAGTTGACGGCCATTCCCGGCGTCGGAGAGAAGCGCAAGAACCGTCTGCTCAGAAACCTCGGCTCGATTCAGCGCGTGGCAAACGCCTCGGTTGCGGAACTGACGCCCTTCGTCGGGCGCAAGACGGCCGAAGAGATTGCCGAGCACTTCAGCCGTCAGCGTGCGCTGGCCGCAGGCGCGCAAGAAGCGCAGGCGGGCGAAGTCGAACAGGTCAGTGACGAGTCGAGCAATGAGACGGTGTTGACGGAAGAGACCATCGCGGGCGAGCACATCGAGACGCGTCTGGTTGACCCCGAAGGAGACGCCGAAGACCTACAGCCCATCCGCTCCGTTGACCATCAAGGCCAGTTGCGCGCCCCGCGCCGCGCCGCGCGCCGACGCGGCGAGCGTTCGACCAACCCGCACGCCATCAAGAGAGAGAAACTCTCCGCCGATGACAATGCTGATGAGTTGAATCAGGCCGAAGGCTCGGATTGAATCAAGCCGAAGGCTAAGACTTGAATCAGGCCGAAGGCTAAGACCGCCGCAGCCGCAGTCGTGTCGCGTCTCGCGCGCCCGCCTCCCGCCTCTTTCCTGATTTATCGCCGACCTTCGCACGTTGACTCCGACCGTTGTCCTGCCCTCCGCTGCGCGCACGCGTCGCCAGAGCGGCCAGAACACCGACAGCGCCAAGCGTGAGCGCATATTTGACGCCGGGATGCGTGGTAAGCCACGTGTAGGCGCTGGTCTTGAGAGCGCGGCCGGTGAAGTCGCCTTCGACCGGGTCGTCGCGGTCGAGCGTGTGAAAGAGGTTGTCGGGCGCGTCCTCGCCGCGCGGCTCGTCTGTGCGTTGTCCCTCAAAGCCGACGCGCGCGAGCACGGTGTCCAGAAGACGCGGCGCAAACTTTTCGCCGACGATGAAGGCTTTGCCCGCGCCGCCGACGATGATTTCGGGGACGGGATTTTCGGCGGCGTAGAGAATCGCTTCGGCCACCGTGTCGGGCTGATAAATCGGCGGGATGCCCTGCGGC
This sequence comes from Pyrinomonadaceae bacterium, assembly GCA_035942915.1. Lineage (GTDB taxonomy): Bacteria > Acidobacteriota > Blastocatellia > Pyrinomonadales > Pyrinomonadaceae > DASZCR01. The sequence goes on from DASZCR010000213.1 coordinate 5,706, forward strand.
TTGACGCCCATCTTCGTGCGCGCCTTGTCGAAGAAGGGCGTGTTGATGGAAGCGGGCATAATCTCCGTCACGCTGATAGGCGCGCCCTCGTGCAGCAGTTCGACGCGCAGCGCCTCAATGAAGCCCTTCATGCCGTGCTTCGAGGCGGCGTAGGCCGATTGCAGCGGCAGCGCGCGCCGCGCCTCGACCGAAGAGACGTGAATCAGCGCGCCGCCCCCTGCGCGTCTGAGGTGCGGCAGCGCGGCCATCGCGCCGTAAGCCTGACCCGTCAGGTTCGTGTCGATGACCTGCTTGAACTCCTCCGGCTCGGTCTGCTCGAAGGTTGCATAGAGCGAGACGGCGGCCAGATGCACCCACGTATCGACGCGGCCATAGACATCGGCCGCGCTGTCGGCCAGAGCCTTGATAGCGCCGTAGTGGAGCACGTCGCAGGTGTAGGAGACGGCCTCGCCGCCGCTCGCGCGTATCTCCTCGACGAGACTTTGCAAGCCTTCTGCGCCGCGCGCGGCGACGACGACGCGCGCCCCGCGCTGCGCAAACTTCAACGCCGCCGCGCGCCCGATGCCGCTCGACGCGCCGACGAGCACCACCACCTGTTCCTCAATCGGTTTCAGTTTCATCGTTCTCAAAACCCCCGCGCACGCTCCACCGTCACGCTTCAGATAACTTTGCCCGCGCCGGTCGCGCGCTCGCTCGCCGGACGACCCGTCAGAGAGTTGGGCGCATCGAGATGCGCGCCCTCATCGACGCCGACGCCGAGACGGTCAACGAGTTCGCCGCCGAGCCAGCCCGTCAGTCCGGCGAGCGCGAAGCCCGCGAACGAGAGCACGAGTTCGAGCGTTTCGGGGCGCGTCGGTTCGTCTCGTCGCATCAGCCAACTGCCGGCGAAGAGCAACAGCACAAACACGTTCCCGATGCCGTGCCATGCGCCGACGGCGCGCGCGCGCGTGTTCTTCGGTATCGCCATGTAGTCGATGGCGCCGAACGGCGCGGCGATGAGGCCGCCGATAATTCCGGCGGCAATCATGTAGTAGGCGACGGTTGCCATCGTGCTGGCGCGTGCGGCGTCGCTCGTCAGCAGGTAGATGATGTCGAAGATGACGGCCGTCGCCAGCAGGCCGAACGGGAAGGGAATCAACATCTGGTGAATCGGATGGCCTAAAGCTTTCGCTCTGCTCTCCATGCTTCCTCCTTGTCGAATCGCCGCGCGCTTTAGTCCGCTTGCTTGAAGAGCGCGCCGACGGTCTGGACGATGTTCGCCAGTCCTTCGGGGATGGGAACGTAGTTTTGCGCGCCCGCCTCAAGCGCCCTGCGCCGGTCGGACGCCGAGGCGTTTTCCGAGAGCAGCAGCAGCGGCGTCTCCGGATTGAGCGCGCGCAGGCGTCGGCACAACTCGATGCCGTCGCCATCGAAGTAGCGGTCGTTAAGGATGTAGAGGTCGAAGGTTTCGGCGGCAGCCAGTTCGAGCGAGTCGGCGACGCTGGCCGCCCACTTCACTTCGTAGCCCTCCTGCCGCAGCAGCAACCCGATTAGCTCGCAAGTGTCGCCATGAGGCTCGGCGCACAGTATTCTCTTGATTGACGACATCTCTGACGCTTCCGCACAGAACGCGACAACAACGGGAACGGCGAGGCCGAATTTTTATTGTGGGGGAAGGAAAATTTAACTCGGACTTGGCGTCGGGGTCAACGCCGACCATCGCGCTTGAGAAGCCCGCTCACGAGGGATGCTCCTCACCGCGCAGAGCGTCTTCTTCGGCGCGTTTGAGCAGCGCCTCGATAGTCGCGGCGATTTCGACGATGTCGCCCGGCTTCGTCATGTAGACCTGCGCGCCCGCTGCGAGTCCGCGCTGCCGGTCGCGCTCATAGGCCAGAGAGGAGAAGAAGATAATGGGCGTGCGTGGCGAGAGCCGACGAAGCTGCTGGCAGAGTTCGATGTTCGTGCCGTCGGGGTAATCGTCGTCAACCATGTAAAGATCGAAACTGGCCGACGAGGCCAGTCGCATACAATCGGCGATGGTGGCAGCCGAGTTTACTTCGTGCCCGGCACGCTCCAAAAAGTAGGTGAGCATGTGGCACGTGTCTTCGTGCGTCTCAGCGCACAAAATCCGTTTTTTGCTGCGAGGAGGCATGGGGAACTCCTTCGGACGGGCAGCGCTTGTCGGGGATTTTAGGGAGAGCGGAGGCGCGCCAACTGTCCAGCGCGTGGATTATACGCGAGATTTCGTCGGCGTCTACACACTTTCGTACAGAGGCGAACGACTTTTGCCGCCGCCGCCGGGAAGGCGTCGAAGCTCGACGGCGGCCGTGACGGAGTATAATCGCGCCGCGCCGGTCGGGCGTATGCTGTCGGAGGCGTCTCTCGCCGGGGCTTCCTCGTCTCACCACCCTTCAGGTCAGGAGGCTATGAATGAACAGTTCCCAGTTGGAGTTAGTCGCGCTGTGGACGCAGATAGGAGTCACGGTGCTCGCCTTTCTGCTCGGCATCTACCAACTCCGAAAGGTTGTCCAGAGCATCAAGAGCCAGACCTACCAGAACATCTATGAACTGATGATTAGCATCGACAAGTTCTTCATCGAGAATCCCAAAATGAGGAGCCTCATCTACGGCGCACCTCGCGATGGTGAGCCGCCGAGCGGCGACGTGGTTGCGTGGGACGCGGAGGTTGACGGCAAGAGCGTCTACGCCGTCGCGGAGATGGTGATTGACTATTTCGATAATGTTTATCACCAGCAGAAAGTGATGCCGTCTGAGACCTTCGAGCCTTTCAGCAAATTTATGAGATACACTTACTCGCGCAGCCCCATCCTTCAAGAGTTTCTCAAGAACAACTGCGAGTGGTATCCCGAAGACTTCAGGGAACACTTAATGGGCGATGATGACTGAGCGCCGACAGAAGGGGCGCGGCGCTCTGCAAGCCGGGAGGTCTGCTGTGGAGAGTAACGTGGTCTCGAACGGGTATCGGGTAGAGACGGCCACGCCCGACGACATCGGCTGGATGGCGCGTCTCGAAGCCGAGACCTACTCGTCGTCAGACGCCGTGCCGGAGTCGGTTTTGCGTGAATGGTACGCCGTCAGCCCGCGCGGCTTCTTCGTCTTGAGAAAGGGCGATGAGCGGGTCGGGCATCTCGACCTTTTGCCGCTGCGGCCGACGCCTCTGCGGCGCTTCCTCGCAGGAGAACTGCGCGAGCGGGAGATACGCGGCGAAGATTTATATTCAACGGCGGAGAGAGCGTCGGTGACGAGCCTCTACGTCGAGAGTCTCGTCGTGCTGCCGGTCTCAGCCTACGCGCGTGCGGCCGCGCTGTCGCTCCTGCTCTTGAACTTGACGCGGCTCGTCGGTCTCGTCGCCGACCCGCGACGGGTCGAGGAACTCTACGCCGTCGCGGCTTCTGAAGCGGGCGCGCGGTTGATGCGGCGTCTCGGCTTCCGGCCTCTTCAGAAGGCTGCGGAGAGGGGCGACGGTCACGAACTGTTGACCGCGACGCTTGCGGGCTTGCAGGCCACGGCGGCATCTGTGGGGCAAGCTCGCAGGTCTGGACGTTCAGTCGCGCGGCGTGACGGCGGTTAGTTGCAGAGAGGCGATGCGCCAGCCGTCTTCGCGTTTGACGTAGACGAGTGTGTAGCGATACTGCTGCGGCGAGTGCGCTTGAGTGTCTGCGTGTGGAGCATCGCTGGTGCGGGCGGGGCTGCTGTCGTCAATCGTGCCGGGCAGCGGCGCGGCGACGCCCTGCGACTGTGTCGCGCGCGGGCGCGCGGCCTCGCGTCGCGCGACTTCCTGCATGTTGACGGTCGCCGTTCTTGCGGGCGTGATGGGTTCGGCTGTGATTCGGAGGTCTGATGATTGAGTGGCGCTGTCTGTGTCGCTTGCATGGGCGTTGGTGGAGACGAGTGTCAGGCGGCCATGCGAGAGGGCTTTGGTGTCGCTTTCGAGACGCAGGTCTGAGTCGTCGCGCGAGATGGAGGAGAGGCGTGCGCGTTGTCTGCGCAGCGCATTGATGAAGGCCGCGCGGTCTGAGATGCCGCCGCCGCCCGTCAGGCGAAAGTCTTTGTCGAGCGCCGCTTCGAGCGCGTCGAAGTCGCCGCGCTTGAGGGCGTCCGTCCACGCGCTCTCAAGGCGCGTCACCTCGTCACGCGCATCCCGGTTCTCTCGCTTGCTGTCCATCTTCTGTGCGGTCGCGGAGACGAGCAGGAAGGAGGCGGCGGCGACGATGATGAGAAAGCTTTTCATGCACATATCTTAACGCCGTCGCCGCCCGCGTTCCAAACTCTTTAGCTCGCGGGCGGCGTGCTCGCGGGCGGAGCATCACTTGCGCCGCGCACGCCGCCGAAGTCGTATGTGACGTGCAGGTGCAGCTTCCCGTCTTTGACCTCGGAGCGCACGTCGCGCGCGCGCGCCCTGACCGTGCCGTTGCTGTTCTGCATCGGGATGGAGAGACCGAGTTGCTGCCCGCGCAGGATGGTCAGAGGATTGACGCGCTGGTCGATGGCGTTCTGGACGAACTGCGTGACGAGACCGCTGAAGGCCGGGGCGACGTTCTCGACGTTGACGCCCTCGACGTTGATTCGACCGCTCAAGGTCTGCGCGGCGGCGTCGAAGTTGAGTTGAATGTTGGCCTGCGCCGCGCCTCTGAACTGCTGGCAGCCGAGGAAGGGAATGTCGCGGCTGCCGTTGAAGGCGAGCGGCACGTTGATGCGTCCGTCTTGGAGGCGGACGCCCGTCTGCACGCCGCTGCCTTCGGGCGCGATGACGAGTTGATTCTGACAGCCGCCGCCCTGCGTGCGGAGGATGCGTGCGCCGTCGAGCGCGAAGGGGTCGGACGGGTCGAGCGCGGCGAGCTTGAAGGTCGGCGCGTCGAGGTCTTTGAACATCGTGCCGAGGAGCGTGGCGAAGAACTGTTCATCGAGAGTGAGGACGGCCGTGCCGGGCGGGTCGCCGCCGGGTTCGGGCGCGCGCACGGGCGTTCCCGCGACGGGCTTCATGCGCGGCGCGCCGAGGAAGAAGAACCAGACGAGCGCGCCGCCGATAATCGCGCCGAGTAGAAGCGTCAGGATGTATCTCATGCTCTCTCTTCTTGCGTGCGTCGAGCATGAGAGCGCGCGTCAACCTCTCTTTGCGGCCGAACGCGCGCTCTCGTGTGTGCCGGTCATACGTTAGTGCGCCGGTGAGGCGGTGGGCGATGCGCCGGTTGTCGGTGCGGTCGTCGGTGCGGAGGTCGATGCGCCGCCGCCCGCCTGTGCGTTCATGCTGTTGACGAAAGCGCCGATGATGGAGGCGACGAAGCTGAGTTGCTGCCTGACCTCTTCCGGCGTCAGCTTACGGTAGTCGGTCGGCAACTCGAAGAGCGACGGGTCAACCTCGGTCTTGATGTCGCGCAACTCGGCGACGGCCTTGACGCGGTTGACGCCCTGCACGTTGCCGCTCGACTGTCCGAAGCCCTCGATGCGAACCGGCAGCCCCGTCTCCTTATCAATGTAGATGAAAGACTCGCCGGAGACCTGACCGGCCTGCGTGTTGGTCTGCGCCTGACCCGTGTAGCGATACTTGACGACCGTGCGGTCGCCGCGTTGCTCTTCGCCGAGTCGTTCGACGCCCTGCTGGCGTTCGAGTTGGCTGACCATCTCGCCGGGCGTCATCGAGCGCGGCACGGTGAAGCCGGTCATGTCGGGCGTCAGTTCGGCATATTGGCGGCGGCCGGCAATGATAACGTAGCGCTTGTCGGCCTTGTCGAGAAAGATGACCTGACCGACGCCGGGCAGACGACTATCGAAGGCGTAGCGGCGGTCTGCGCCGTTGCGGGCGATTTCTATGCCGGGGAATTCCTGCGGCCTCTGCCCCTCCGGTTCGGCCGTGATGACGAGACGCGCGCTGTAGCGTTCAGGCTCGCGCGTTTCGATGACCTTGCCGGAGGCAGTCGTGGCGGTCGTGACGCTGACGTTCGTGTTCGTATTGCTGTTGACGTTCGTCGTCGTCGTGGTCGTGTTGGAGTTCGTCACAGGCTCTTGCTGGCAGGCCGCGCCGAAGAGGGCGGCGAGCGCGACGGCGGCCGCGACGGCCGGGAAACTCTCGGACTTTTTCCAGAGACGCATAGAAAGATGTTCTCCTCGCTGAAGACTAGAGTCTTTACGCTGCACCTTAAATTTTTATGGGGGCTGAAAGCGGCGCAAGCATATCACAAAGAAGCGGGGATGAGGGATGATGACACAGGGCTGAAGGATGAAGGAAAGATAAACGCTTCTCTTTCATCGCGCGGCCGCGCATCCCTTATCTTTCATCTCTCATCTTTCATCTCTCGCTTCGGTGATGTGCTGTGTGGGGGCGTCGGCGTGTGGGACGAAGCAGCGGCGGCAGCGCGCCTCGTAGGCATCGGCTGCGCCGACGACGACGCGGCCTTCGACCTCGACGGTGCGTTGCGAGTAGTTGGCCGGTTGTCCGCAGCGGACGCAGATGGCGTGCGTCTTGGTGATGTACTCGGCGACGGCGAGCAGTTGCGGCATCGGCTCGAAGGGGCGTCCCGTGTAGTCCTGGTCGAGTCCGGCGATGATGACGCGCACGCCCCGGTCGGCCAGTTCGTTAGCGACGGCGACCAACTCGTTATCGAAGAACTGCGCCTCGTCGATGCCGACGACCTCCGTGGCCGGATCGACGAGCGTGCGCAGTTCGGCGGCCGAGCGGACGGTGCGCGACTCGTGGCGCATCTCGGAATGGGAGACGATGTGATCGCGCGAGTAGCGCACGTCAATCTCCGGTTTGAAGACCTGCAC
>DASZCR010000214.1:0-33450 GCA_035942915.1 Pyrinomonadaceae bacterium
CTTCTGATTTTTCGTCTGAGTTTCTCGGAGACCTGACGGTTGGTGTCGTCGGCCGTCAGGTCGTCTTATTCATATTCATACGGGCGCGTCTGTGTCGGCGTGGCACCGTCACGCGCAGAGAGGTGTTGCGCCTTGCGGTGCTCGCGCAGGGCTTGACTGAGCAGCGCCAGCCCTTCGTACTCGTATGCGAGTGCGGCGCGGCGCAGTTCCAGAGATTCCATCACCTCTTGGCTCGCCTGCTTGGCGAGCGCCTCTTCCAGCAGCAGTTCACTGATGCGCAGTTGCCGCAGCCCGTGTGAGTAGATTTGCGAAGGCTTGTTTGTCGTGCTCATCTGTTTCACCCCGCTGGTCGAATTGCGGCGTCGCCTTAACGCTCGCTCGACTTTAAAGACTTCTCCGCCTGCGCGTAGCTGCGTGTGTATTCGCGCAGCAGGCGCGCGTGGCATTGCAGGCACATGCCCAGAGAATTTTTCCTGCGACTCTGCCGAATCAGCGCACCGCACCATGCGCACACTACCTGAAATTCCGTCTCCTGCTGATTCGCTTCCTTGTCCATCTCCCTTTGACACCCCCTCAAACTTTGAGCGTGCGTGCCGCGCAGAGCTCTTCCCGCAACCCTTCGCGGCACGCGTCTCGCTCGCCTGTTCTCCGCGACTCGTTTGAGCCACAAGGGCTGCAAATGGCAGTCATCGAAGACGGCACGCCCTTTCGTCCAACCTGACATCACTTCGGCGGGCGACCGACTCCGGCGACTGTCGAATGATTCAACGACGGCGGGGAACTGGCAGGGAATATAACAGCGGCGCGGCCAGCGGTCAGTACGTTGCCGTACCCTGTTTTTGCTGGTCTGAAAGCGGTTTTTCGGCCATTTTCGGACAAAGAGAAAAGCCGACCGCGAGTGTCTCGCTAGTCGGCTTTCCGGTGAACTGATGAGACTGGCCTTCCCGACCGCTCACGTTGTCGCTTAGTGGGTCGCCACCTCGAACGGAGTCTTGATGTGAAGACTTCGCGATAGCGCCGTTCGAGGCTCAATCAGGCCTCAGCCACCTCACTGTGATAAGAACTCATACGTTTTAGGATCACCTCCTTTCCAGTGTTGGAAAGATGATAAATGACGATACCTTGTGCGTCAACCGTTATTTTCACACCCCATCTAGTAGTCGCGTCGAAAGACCGGCCGACCGCCGACGAAGGTGGCGTGCGCGTGCTCGATGCCGAAGAAGTAGGCTAACTCGCGATAGTCCGCGCAGTCGTGCAGGCAGAAGTCTGCACGCTTGCCCGGTTCGAGCGAGCCTGTGTCACTTCCCCTGCCGAGGCTGTAAGCGGCGTTGATGGTGGCGGCCGTGACGGCCTCAGCCGGGGTCATCTTCAAGTGGGTCGCGGCGAGCGAGAGAATCATCGTCATCGAGGGCGTCGGCGACGAACCCGGATTGAAATCTGTGGCGAGGACGACGCCAAGCCCTGCTTCAATCATCGCGCGCGCCGCAGGGTAGCGCGTCGAGCCGAGCGCGTAGACCGAGCCGGGCAACAGGACGGGTTGCACGCCCGCCGACGCGAGCGCCGAGATGGCACGCTCGTCCGCATGTTCGAGATGGTCTGCGGTGGAGGCGCGCAGTTCGGCCGCGAGTTGCGCGCCGCCGGAGAGCGAGAGTTGGTCTGCGTGCAGGCGCAGACCGAGGCCGTGCGTGCGCGCCGCCGTCAGAATCCGGCGCGACTCCTCGACATTGAAGACGCGCTCCTCGCAGAACACGTCGCAGAAGGCGGCCAGCCCCTCGCGCGCCACGCGCGGCAGCATCTCCCCGATGATTAAATCAAGATACTCTTCGCGCCGCGCGCGATACTCGTCCGGCACTTCATGCGCGCCGAGGAAAGTCGGGACGAGACGCGGAGCAGCCGCCCTCTCATCTTCGTTCAGACGACGAACGACGCGCAGCATCTTCAACTCGTCTGCGACCGAAAGACCATAGCCCGACTTGGCCTCGACGGTCGTCGTGCCCGTGCGTAGAAACCACTGCGCGCGCCGCCGCGCCGTCTCGAACAGTTGCTCTTCGGTCGCTTCGCGCGTGCGTCTGACGGTGGAGCGGATGCCGCCGCCCGCCGCCGCAATCTCCTGATAGGTCGCGCCCTCAGCGCGGCGCTCGAACTCGTCTGCGCGCGAGCCTGCGAAGACCGGATGCGCGTGCGCGTCGACGAAGCCGGGCAGGCAGACGCGCCCGCCTGCGTCATAGACCTCGCAGTCGCCTTCGGCCTGCGGCTCGACTTCAGCGCGCGTGCCGACGCGCCGGATTCTCCCTTCGCCGACGAGCATCGCGCCGTCTTCGATGATGGCAAGCTCGCGCATCTCAGCGCCCGTGCGCGGTCGCGCAGGGCCGCGCAGCGTGACGAGTTGCGCGCAGTTGATGATGAGTGTGTTCGTCATCGTGAGTCGGGTTCAGCTTAGGACGCTGAGGAGGTGTGGTCGTGGACGATGCGCCAACCGTCAACCGTCTTGCGGAAGAGGAGCGTGAAGCGTCCGTGCGCGGTCTGGCCGTTGTCGAGCGTCAGTTGCCAGCGCCCCGTCGCCAGCATGTAGAACTCGCTGAGAGGCTTGAGGTCGAGTTCCTCGAACCGCAGCGCGCCCATCTTGTCGGGCGTGTCGTAAGATTTTCGGTAGCGGTCGAGGACGGTCTGCCAGCCGCGCGTGACGCGGTCGGCCGAGACGAAGGTCGTCGCCTCCTCGCGCGCGTAACCGTCCATGAAGCTTTCGAGGTCGCCGCGATTCCACGCAGCGACCTGCGCATCGAGGACGCCGCGCACGGCCGATGCGTTCTCGTCCGCCTGTCTCTCAGACACTTTGTCGCCTCCCAGATAGATGAGCACGAAGGCGACGACCGCGAGCAAGGCGATGCCGCCGCCCAAGAGGAATTTGCCGTTCATCTTCACTTTCCTTTCGCACGCCTCAGATGCGTGCGCGCAGCCACGCGCGCACGTCTGCGCGCATCTCCGGCACAAACTCGTGTCCCGCGTCGTAGGCTTTAACTTCCACGTCGCGCGCGCGTTCTCTGAGCCGCGCGCCGTTATCTGCGACGCGTGCGGGCGGATAGAACTCGTCGCGCGTGCCGTGCAGGTAGAGGACGCCCGCCTGCGTCTCACGGTAGAGGGCGCTCGTCTCCCAATCGCCGGGAAGCCCGCCGCAGATGCCGACGACGCCGCGCAAGACCTGCGTGTGCGTGAAGGCGAAGCGGAAGTTGAGCGCGCAGGTCTGCGAGAAGCCGAGAAGAAAGATGCCGTCGCGCCGCGCGACGCCTTGCGCGACGAGCGTCTCAATCAGGTCGAGCAGCGCGCGATGATGCAGGCGGATGGAGTCCTCCGGGTGAAAATTGGTCAGCCAGCCGAAGCCGTAGCGCAGGGGCGCGCCCTTCTCTCTCGGCTCTTTGAGATGTTGATGGAAGCCTTGCAGGGCGGCGACGGCGAAGCCTTCCGGCGCGTGCTCGCGCGCCTCGCGCATCATCCACGTCTTGTTGCTCCCGTAGCCGTGCAGCGCGACGAGCAACGGGCGCGCCGCTGCTTCCGCGTCGGGCGGCACGAAGAGGTCGTAGTAGAGTTTGACTTCGGCCGCGAGCGTGCGGTCTGTGTGCAATTGCGCGTTGGTCTCCGGGGTCGCTTCGGTCATGCGGTTTAATTGACGTAGTCGTCGCCGTCGGTGTCGGGCGTCGGCGCGGGCTGTTGAAGGGCGACCGTCTCCTCTTCGAGGCTCCAAATCTCGTACAACTCCGGCGGCACTTCCGTCACGAAACGCGAGGGGCGTTGCACGACCGTCTGCCGGTTGTAGTCGGTCACCATCAAAGGGTAGGTGATGTAGAGTTGGTCGCGCGCGCGCGTCAGCGCGACGTACCACAGACGCCGCTCCTCCTCCTCGCCCTCTGCGTCGCGCAGCGAACGCGGGCTGGGAAACTTGCCGTCGGCCGCCCAGACGACGAAGACCGCGCGCCATTCCAACCCCTTCGCCTGATGCACGGAAGTCAGAGTCAGTAGTTCGTCCTCCTCGTCGCCCGTCACCACGTCCTCGCCCGTCAGTGGTTGCGGCGCGCCGTAACGCTCGGTCGAGAGCAGCGCAAGTTCGGAGAGGAACTCTTCCGTCGAAGCGTAGCGCGAACTGTAGTGCGCGAGTTGGCGCAGGTCTTCGAGTCGCGCCTCAGCGTTCTCATAATTGGCTTCGAGATAGGCTTCGTAGCCGCGCGCCAGAATCAACTCAATCTGCCGCGCGGGAGAGTTGCGCGCCTCGTCTGCCGAGAGGCTTTCGAGGAGCGCGCGAAACTCCGCCCAACTCGTGCCGCGCTTCTGCACAGACGCGTCCGCGCCGCCGCGCACGACGAGCGCGAGCGGGTCTGGCGCATGACCGATGCGTTCCCAGACGCGGTTGGCCGTCGCCACTCCGATGTTCGGAATGAGCCGCAGCACGCGCTTCCAGGCCAACTCGTCGCGCGGGTTGACGACGAGACGCAGATAAGAGACGACATCTTTGATGTGCGCCTGCTCGAAGAAGCGGACGCCGCTTCTGACACGATAAGGGATGCCGCGACGCGTCAGTTCCAGTTGCAGTTCGAGCGAATGATAATGCGAGCGATAGAGAACGGCCGTCTCCTTGAGCGGGACGCCTTCGTCTCTGAGTTCAAGCAGGCGCGCGGCGATGAAGGCCGCCTGCTGGTCTGCGTCGTGGCAGGGGACGAGCGCGGGGCTGAGACCGAGCGAGGGGCGCGCGGCGCGCAACGTCTTGGGAAACTGTTTGCGGTTCGAGGCGATGGAGACGTTGGCGACGGCCAGTATTTCGGGCGTCGAGCGATAGTTGGTTTCGAGTCGAAAGAGGCGCGCCTCCGGGTAGCGGCGCGGGAACTCGAAGATGCTCTCGACGCTTGCGCCGCGCCACGCGAAGATGCTCTGCGCGTCGTCGCCGACGACCATCACGTTGCGATGCTTGACGGCTAAGAGGTCAACAATCTCGGCCTGTAGTTTGTTCGTGTCCTGATATTCATCGACGAGGATGTGCTGGAACTGTTCCTGATAGATGCGCGCGGCCTCGTCGGACTCTATCAACAAGCGTTTCCAGTTGAGCAGGAGGTCGTCGTAGTCCATCACGTTGCGCTCGCGCTTGCGCTCGTGAAAGAGACGGTCAACGCGCTCTATCTGGCGCGCGAGCGGCTCGAAGTAGGGGTAGCGGCGCGCGATGACTTCGGGGATGGGCTGGTCTGTGTTGGTCGCAAAGCTGATGATGTCCTGCAAGACTTCCGGCTTCGGAAAGCGACGCGCGCGCGTGTCGATACCGGCCTCGTCGACGCAGACGCCGATGAAGTCTCTGGCGTCTTCGGCGTCGAGTATCGAATAGTTCGACTCGTAGCCGATGGCGGCAGCGTGGCGGCGCAGGACGAGATTGGCGATGCGATGAAACGTGCCGCCCCAGACGCGGCGGCTCACGTCGGCGGAGTTACCCGTCAACTGCTCGACGCGGCGCAGCATCTCGCGCGCGGCGCGATTGGTGAAGGTGGCGAGCATGATGCGCGCCGGGGCGACGCCCTGCTCGACGAGGTAGGCGACGCGGTAGGTGATGGCGCGCGTCTTCCCCGAACCCGCGCCCGCGATGACGAGCGCCGCGCCGGGCGCTGCGGTGGCGACGGCGAACTGCTCCGGGTTCAACTCCTCGCGGTAGCGCGCCAGACGGTCGGGCAGGGCGGCGCTCGGCGGTCGCTTGATGACGTAACGCTTCATGGCTCGTGAGGTGGCTTATAACACGGCGGCGGGAAAAGGTTGAAGGGGATGGCGGGCGTTGCATTCCGTCTGTGTGGCAGTTAGGATGGACGCCACGAAAGATTTCTTCCTGAGGAGAGTGGCTGACATGAAGTTTCCCGGCGGAATGAACCTGCAACAACTGGCGAAGCAGGCGCAGCAGATGCAGGAGAAGATGCAGAAGGAGATGGAGTCGCTCGTCGTCGAAGCGTCTGCGGGCGGCGGCGTCGTCAGCGTCCAGATGCGCGGCACGAAGGAGGTCGAGTCGGTGCGGATTGACCCTGAAGCGGTCAAAGACGGCGACGTGGAGATGCTCCAAGACCTGATTGTCGCGGCCTTCAACGAGGCCGGACGCAAGGTTGACGAAGCGATGAAATCCAAAATGGGCGGTATGCTCCCGCCGGGATTGCTCTAAAGCAGTGATAGGTGATGGGTGATGGGTGATAAGAAAGAAATCCGTTTTCTCTTATCACCTATCACTCATCACCTATCACTTACCACTTGCCTATGCTCGAATACTCTGAGCCTGTCACTAAACTGATAGACGAGTTCAAGCGTTTGCCGGGCGTCGGACAGAAGTCTGCGCAGCGGCTCGCCTTTCACGTGTTGAAGATGACGGAGGCTGAGGTCGAGCGTTTCGTCTCGGCGCTCGAAGAGGTCAAGCGGCGCATCGTCTTCTGCTCGGTCTGCAACAACCTGACGGACATTGACCCCTGCCGCTTCTGCGCCTCTACTTCGCGCGACCGCTCGCTCATCTGCGTCATCGAAGAACCCTACAATCTGGTCGCCGTCGAGAAGACGCGCAGCTACAATGGCCTCTACCACGTGCTGCACGGAAGTCTCTCGCCGATTCGCGGCATCAACCCCGACGACCTGCGCCTGCAAAACCTGCTCCCGCGCCTGCGCCCCGAAAACAACGACGGCGTCGAGGTGCGCGAAGTCATCCTTGCCACCAACCCCAACACCGAAGGCGAAGCGACAGCCAGCTACATCGGACGCCTCCTCAAACCCCTCGGCGTCCGCGTCACACGCATCGCCATGGGCATGCCCGTCGGCAGCGACCTCGAATACGTTGACGAAGTGACGATGGACAAGGCGCTCGCCAACCGGCACGAGATTTAACCGACGCCCCCTGCCCGCGTTCGCAAGCAACAGAGAGCAAGGTACAAATGAAATATTTCCTCGCGTTACTCATGACGCTGCTGTCGGCGGCTGCCGTCGTGAAGGGTCAGGAGCAGACTGTTCAGCCCGACCGAAAGGAGACGGCCGCGCCTTTGCGGGAAGAGCCGGTTGCGGCTGTGGAACGGGGCGGGTTTGACTTGTTCGAGGCGGCGCGGCGGGTCGCGTCGGACGAGGAGGCAAAACGGACGCGCGAGCAGTCCGACGCCGTTCGGAACGTGCGACGCGAAGGCTTTCGTTGGAAGGCGGCCGTCGAGCAGTCCTTGTTGTTTCTCGGCGTGCAGCACGGCTACGCACTGACGCAGCCGAAAACCCGCCGCGCACTCCACGGCGCTTTCCTCAGAGACTACGTGGCTTCGGTCAAGTCACTGGGCGGGTGGGACGACGGCGGGCGCTTCTTCACCAACTACGTCGCACACCCGATGCAAGGCTCGCTCATAGGGTTTGTGCAGATTCAGAACGACCCACGAGGCATGCACCGCAGGTTCGGCTCGTCAGGCGATTACTGGCGCAGCCGCTTGAAGGCGCTGGCGTGGTCGGCCGCTTGGAGCACGCAGTTTGAAATCGGCCCCGTCAGTCAGGCGTCCATCGGCAACGTCGGCAACTACGGTAAGCAGACTTACGTCGACCTCGTCGTGACGCCGACCGTCGGCCTCGGCCTAATCGTCGCAGAGGACGCTTTAGACCGCCACGTCATCGAAAGAATCGAGCACGCCTCAGGCGGTTGCCCCTTGAAAATCGCCAGCCGGATGCTGCTTAACCCGACGCGCAGCGTCGCCAATCTCCTCCGGCTCAAAAAACCCTGGCATAGAGACGCCGGACTTCGTCTACCTTAGCGAGTTGAAGGCGTACTTCACGCTCGTCACCCGTCGCTGTCCTTAGAACCTGACGTGTTCGACCGGGGCGCTCTGTTCGCACTCGTTGCACTTCTGGCCTTCTTCGTACCACTTGGCCTGAAACTCGACGAGCGAGAGGATGGGAACGCCGTCGTCGCCGTTGTCGATGCGCGTCGGCGCGGAGGTGAAGCGGACAATCACGCCGCAGCCGATGACCTGTGCGCCGAGTTCGCGCACCAACTCGACCGTCTCGACCAGCGCCTTGCCCGTGCGCGTGATGTCATCGACGATGACGCACGGGTGTATCTCTCCCTGATTGACGTACTGTCGGAATCTGCGTTTGCCTTCCTCGCGCTCAGCCCAGTAAATCTGCTCGGCGTTCAAAGCTTCGCGGACGCCGAAGGCGACGGGGATGCCGCCGGGGCTTGGGCTGATAATCGCCACCTTCGGCAGCGCGCTCGAAATCACCTTCTCGCCACGAAACTTGCGCGAGAGCGCGACGGCCATCACGCGCGCCATGTCGTAGTAGCGAAAGGCGAGCGGCATCTGAAAGTAGTGCGGCGTGTGCTGGCCGTTGGGGTAGATGAAATGCCCCTCGCGGTACGCGCCCGTCTTCTTCAGAATCTCCATCACTTCGTCCTGGTCAGGAATCAGTTTCGGCATTGCCATCGGTTTGGTCTCCTGTGATTTTTCAACAGCATATCATTTAGTGTCGCACGCGCGCTTTCAATCAGCGTCGAGCGCGCGTGCGATGATGCGTCGCTGGTCGGCCGTCACGTCCGGCAGACGGTCGCGGTCGAACCAGGCGAGCGTGTTGATTTCGATGTTGCGTTTGAAACCCTTGTCGGCCTCGCGCACGCGGCAGCGATAGATAATCTCGACCTGTCGCGGACGCTTCAAGGTGCGGACGAAGGCGAGACGCGCGGAGTCTATCTCCATCCCCGTCTCCTCGCGCAGTTCGCGCCGGAGCGCCTCTTCGGGCTGTTCTCCGGGTGAGAGAAAGCCGCCGGGAATGCCCCATCCGCTGCCCTTGCGGAAGACATGGTTGAGCAGCAGGATGCGCCCGTCGTCGTCTTCGACCACCGCGCCCGCCGTCACCGTAAAGCGCGGCTCAATCAGCCGCACGCTCCAACGCCTCACACTCTTCGGCGCACTCCGCCACACGAAACCCAGAAACTCTTTCAGCATGTGCCGCATAGCATAGCAGAAGTCTCAAGTCTCAAGTCTGAAGTCTGACGCCGAGACGCTGAAGTCCGAACGCGTCGCCCGCGTCTGACTGAGGACTTCAGGCCGCCGACTGTGAACTTCAGACTTTAGACTATTGACGCTCCGTTGTGTTGTTCGTAAGATTGCGGAACGTTCTGCGCGTCAGTCATTCCTTCCATCCCGTTCCGAGTCGAGAGGGGAAGCTTAAGCGAATGTCAGCCAACACCAGAGAAGCCGAAGGCGCGGCCGCGCGTCAGTCGCCTACCGAGCAGCAACAGTCGCGTCCCGGCATACCGAAGCGGTTCGCGCCCGGTCAGACCGTCTGCAACGAGAAGACCGAGAAGGGCAAGCTCTGCAACGGTCACATCAAGCAGATTGACACCGTGCATCCTTCCGACGTTTACCTGCGCGGCGACGACGTGCTGCATCGCTGCCAGACCTGCGGCACGCTCTACATGGGGCCGCCGCACGGCCACGTCCGCGATTCGCGCAAGCAGACGCGCTACGTGCAGAGAGACCTCGCCGCCATCCTGCAAGCGGCCGGGGGGACGCTGCCCGCCTACGGCGCACCGTCCACGCCGCCGCGCGTCGTCGCCCCCAAGCCGAAGACCACGCCGTCAACTTCCGGCACAGACTCGTCGCCTGCGGCCGACCGCCATCGTCCGGCGGCCGAAGCGCAGGCCGCGACGGGTCAGCCCTCGGCCGCGCCGATGAGTCCGGCCGCCGCGACGGCCTCGCCCGCCGCCGGTGCGGAGACGCCCGCAGACCTCTCGCCCGAAGCCTCGACCGAACTGACGCCGGGCGCGCCGCGCGACGAGCGAACGCCGCCGCCGGAGGCCGCGCCAGCTCCGGCCGCTGCCGCCGCACCGGCTGCCAGTGCGCCGCCCGCTAAAGGCGCGGCGAAGAAGAAGGAAGGCGCGCACGCCGGATTCAAAGTGCCGCCCGAATTGAACACTGCGCCGCCCGGAGAGACGCACGAGGAGAAGATTGCGCGTCTCAAACGGCTCGTCGAAGCGGCCAAAAGGGACGCCGGAAAACTCTGAAGCCTTCTTTGAGAACGGCAGCAATGGAAAAAAGGCAGAGACGCATCTCTGCCTTTTTTTCGTCTGCAAAATCGGTCTGCTTGAGAGCCGCCGGATAGCCTTAGTCAATGCCCAGACACCGATAGCAGGATGAACACATGAAACCTGCTCTCAGGTCTCTCCCGGCCGGTTTCATTCGCAGACTTCAGCCCTCGACCTCGCGCACGGTCAGACCGTCGGGCGCGAAGCGCCAGCGCAGAACCTCCGCGCCCTCTTCTTCCGACAACGCACGCTCGACGGATTCGCGCTCTCCCTCCGCGCACAGGAAAGCGATGCACCCGCCGCCGCCCGCGCCGCAGACCTTCGCCGCCTCCGCGCCGTTCGCCAGAGCGCGCTCGACGAGCAGCTCCATGTGCGGCGTCGTGATGTTCGGGGCGAGGCGCTTGCGGTTCGGATAGGCAGCGCGCATCACATTGCTGACGGCGCGCCAGTCGTTTGCCGAGAGCGCCTCGCGCATGGCGCGTCCGGCGTCGCGGATGCCGTCGAAGAGATTGAAGATTTCGCGGTCGCCGTCGATGTGGCTCTTGGTCATCTCCCAGTTGTTGATGCCGGACAGACGCGGCTCGCCCGTGTAGCAGATAACGATGCGCTCTTCGAGCGTGCGCGCATCGACGCTCAACGCCTCGCGGCGGATGCCGTCGGGGAGAAAGTGTATGGCGTTGGTGCCGCCGTAGAAGGCCGCGTAGTAGTCCTGAAAACCTGCGGGCACGCGAATCACGGTCGTCTCGACGTTGGCCGCGATAACGATGAACTTCGACTCCGGGTAGCGACCGCCGACGAACCGATTGAGCGCACCGATGCAGGCGATGGCGAGCGAACTCGACCCGCCGAGTCCCGCACCGGCCGGAGCCATGCCTTCGGCAATGAGCCGAAAGCCGCGCTCCGGGCGGAAGAAGTGGACGAGCTTCGAGATGAGTTCGAGCCGTTCCTCGTGGACGAGGTTTTCGACCTCGCCGACCGTCGTCTCGAAACCGACCTGCCGGTCGCGCGATTCGAGAATCACGCGGTCGTCATCGCGCGGCTCGATGCGGCAGCGCGCGTAGAGCGAGATGGCGAAGTTAACGGTCGTCGCGCCGGGATGGAACAGATACAGAGGCCAGATGTCGATAGTCCCTCCGGCCAAATCGACGCGCGTCGGTGCGGTTGCTTCGATAATCATAATGGCGAGTGATAGGTGATAAGAAAAAAGTGATAGGTGATGGGTGATAGGTGATAGGACAAATCCGGTTTTCTCTTATCACCTCTCACCCATCACCTATCACCATCTTCCTTATCACCTATCACCTTCTTAATCCCCTTCAATTTCGTTGTGCTTTGGCTGCTCTTTGCGGCGCGCGGGCGCGAGCGGAAGGTGCTCTTGAATCTCCTCGCGGATTTCGTTGAGCTTCTCTTCGGCCGCCTGTTCGAGCTTCTGGATGCGTTCGGGGTCGGCCTCCTCTACCTTCTTCGAGAGCCAGTAACGTTCGGCCAGATAGAAGCCGACGATGCCGACGCCGACAATCACCAGCAGCCCGATGCCGAGCTTGTGAAAGTCGCCAATCAAACTCATGATGGCGCCGCTGAAGAAGTAGCCCGCGCTGCTCAAAACTAACACCCAGAAGAAGCAACTGACAAACGAGAGCAGCAGGAAACGGCCGTAGGCCATGTGCGCGACGCCGTAGAACATGCACGCCGCCCAACGCAGCCCGTAGGTGTATTTTGAGAGGAAGATGGAGAGCAGGCCGAACTTATCGGTCAGACGCTTGATGCGCGGATAGGCCAGACGGTAGAAGCGATACTCGCAGACGCTCGAATGTGTGCCGCGCCCCAGTGCATAGGCAATGTTGTCGCTGACGACGCCGCCGACCGTCCCCGCCATAAGCACCTGCGCGAAGCTGTACTCGCCGAAGAACGCGCTGTGCGCCAGCACGCCCGCCAGCAGCAGCGTGATGTCGCCCTCGACCATCGTCAGGAAGAAGATGGCCGGCAGCCCGAACTTCCCGACCAACTCGTAAAAAGTGTCCAGTTCCATGCGAATGCAGAGTGATAAGTGATGGGTGATGGGTGATAGGTGATAAGAGAAAAGCTTCTTTCCTATCACCTATCACCCATCACCCATCACTTTTCACCTTCCGGTGGTTTGACGACGAGCACGGGGCACGGCGCATGACGCACGACCGACTCGGCCGTCGAGCCGAAGATGATACGTCCCCAGCCCGTGCGGCCGTGCGACGAGATGACAATCATGTCCGCGCCGCGCTCGCGTGCCGTCCTGACAATCTCGGAGGCCGCCTCGCCGTGCACAATCAGTTCTTCGACCGTGAGTCCCTCGAACTCGGCGCGCGCCTTCCACTTCGGCAACTCGCGCGCCGCAGAGTCTTCGAGTTGCCCGCTCAGGTCGGCCAGCGGCAGCGGCTCTGCGACCGGCGTCCACCCGACCGTCGGCACGACCGGCTCGACGACGTGCAGGCAGAGTACGTGCGCGCCCGTCAGGCGCGCCAGCGACGCTGCCGCCGGAACGGCGTGCGCGGCGCACTCGCTGAAGTCTGTCGGCAGCAGGATTGAGCGGACGTTCATAAGGGATGAGGGATGAGGGATGAGGAACGTGCGCGCCGGTGAACTCTGTGTTCATCCCTGCCGCCATCATCCGTCATCCCTTCCGCCGCGCCATTCTACACGCAAGACGACCTGTTTGACAGCCCCACGACCCTTTGTTAACCTTTGGCCGATTTCACACCCGACCCGAATCGTGCTCCCGAAGTAAGGCCGACGAGAATGACCAGCCCGGCACGAACCGATGCAGACCTGATAGGCGTTGACGTTTCAGGCGCGACCATGCGCGCCGCGCTCCTGACCACCGACGGACAGGTCGTCGAGCGACGCGAGGCCGCGCTTGAGCGCGACGGCGTCGTGGCGCAGGTCGCGCGCGTCGCTTCGGAGTTGCGCGACCTTTCTGCGCGCGGCGTCTCGGCGCTCGGCCTCGGCGTCCCCGGCCTCGTCAGCCCCTCGACCGGCAACGTCGTCATCTCGACAGACATGCCCTCGCTCGTCCGGGGCGGGATGCAGGAAGACCTCGCGCGCGCCACAGGGCTGCCCGTGCTGATGGAGAACGACGCCAACGCCGCCGCCTTCGGCGAGTACGCCGTCGGCGCGGGTCGCGGCAGCCGCAACATGTTCTACATCACCATCGGCACAGGCATCGGCGGCGCGCTCGTCCTCGACGGACGGCTCTGGAAGGGCGCGTCAGGGTTCGCGGGCGAAATCGGCCACATCACCATCACGCCCGAAGGTGTCGAGTGCGCGTGCGGCAACACGGGCTGTCTGGAGACGGTCGCCTCCGCGCCCAACATTGTACGCCGCACGCACGAGCGGCTTTACCGCGACGGCACGTCCTCGCTCTCGCGCCTCGCCATGAACAAGGACTTCACGGCCGCAGACATCGCGCACGAAGCGCGCGCCGGTGACGACTTCGCGCTGCTCATGATTGAGCGCACCGGACGCCACATCGGCACGGCCGTCGCCTCCGTCATCAATCTGCTCAACATCGAGCGCATCGTCCTCGGCGGCGGCGTCATGGACGCGGGCGAGTTGATTCTCAATCCCATCATCCGCGAGGCCGGTCGGCGCTCCTTCCAGCCCTGCTTCGAGGCGACGCAGATTGTCGCCGCCTCGCTCGGCGCGGACGCCGTCCCCGTCGGCGCAGGTCTGCTCGCGCACGCCTCGCAGTCGGCCTGATTGCGGCGCAAGGTGCTGCAACTTCTCCGTTTGGCTCGCCACCCCGTCAGCCACTACAATACACAACTGTGGTTCAACTGTCGGGAGACATCCATGAACGAGGATTTCGAGAGAAGATTCGAGAGCAAGATGGAGTTCATTGTCGAGCAACATGCTCAATTCACGGTGGACATCCAGCGGCTCGGCGAGAATATCCAACGGCTCGGCGAGAATATCCGGCAACTCAGCGAGCGGCAGGACAAGACGGAGGAGATTGTGAGCCGCCTTGCGACCGTCTCGCTCCGCCGCTTCAAGAGTTTGGAAGAGGCCATCGAAGCCCTCATCAACTCTCAGGCGAGAGCCGATGACCGATTCGAGAATTTAGACGCGTCAATAGCCGCGCTCATCGACGCGCAGACCAAGACAGAAGACAAGATGCAAGCTCTGACCGAAGCGCAGCAAGCTTTGAGCAAAGCGCATCTACGCCTGACAGAGTCCCAAGCTCGCACTGACGAGAAGATGGGAGGCTTGACGGAGAAGATGGGAGCTTTGACGGAGCAGATGAATAAGTTGGCCTCGTCGCAGGCGCAGACGGATGAGCGTCTGAGCGTGTTGATTGATATCGTTAGACACGAGCGCCGAGGCAAGTCTTAGGACGGGCGCACGAACGTTTGCGAAGCGTGAAACACGTCAAGGCACTCTTTGAGTTGGACACGCGTTCGCTGGCTCTCTACAGAGTCCTGCTCGGCGCGGTGCTCATCGCAGACCTGCTCTTCCGCGCCTCCGAAATCCCCACCTTCTACGCAGACAACGGCGTGCTCCCGCGCGCCTCGCCCGTCGCGCAGTATCTCGACCCCTTCCACGTCAGTTTCCACCTCGCCTCCGGCGCAGCCTCCGTCCAGTATGCGCTCTTTGCCGTCGCCCTGCTCTGCGCGCTCGCTTTCACCTTCGGCTTCCGCACGCGCCTCGCAGCCTTCCTCTCATGGCTGCTCCTGCTCTCGCTGCACAACCGCAACTTCATGGTCTTGAGCGGCAGCGACCAACTGATTCGCCTGCTGCTCTTCTGGTCAATCTTCCTCCCGGTCGGCGCGTCCTACTCGCTCGACCGCGCGCTGCTCAACGCGCGACGCGCACGCGCAGACGACAATCAGCCGCCGACAGCCGCGCGCAGTTTCGTCTCCGTCGGGAGCGCCGCCTTCATCCTCCAAATCTGTTGCGTCTATCTCTTCTCGGCCGTTCTCAAGTCGGATGCCTCTTGGTGGAGCGAAGGCAGCGCGCTCTATTACGCGCTCAGCATCGACTATCTGACGACGCCGCTGGCAAAGCGTCTCCTCCAATTTCCGAATATCGTCTGGGCGCTCTCATGGTTGAGCATCTCGCTTGAAGCCGTCGCCCCGGCGCTGCTCTTTGTCCCGCGCGTGCAGCAGAGGCTACGGACGCTCATCGTCCTCGTCTTCATGCTCTTTCACTTGGGGATGCTGCCTTTCCTGACGCTCGGCACGTTTCCTTTCGTCAGCGTCGCGGCGTGGGCGGCGTTGCTGCCGTCGCGTTTCTGGGAGAAGCGTCTGGCGCGTGCGCGCCGACGCGCAAGCACGACGACCATCTACTACGACGGCGAGTGCGGATTCTGTCGTCGCGCGCTCGAAGTCGTCCGCACCTTCCTCGCCATCGGCGAGACGCGCATCGCACGCGCGCAGGACGAGGCGGAGATAGACGCCGAGATGCGGCGTCTGAACTCATGGATAGTCGTCACCGAAAGCGGCGAGCGAAAGTCGAAGTTCGATGCCTTCGTGCATCTCTGTCGGCTCTCGCCGGTCGTGCGCGGGCTTGCTCCGTTGCTCGCGTGGCGACCCTTGATGCGGCTCGGCACGCGGCTCTACGAGTGGGTGGCGCGCAGCCGCGCAGGTCTCGGCCGCCCGGCGGCGAGGCTCCGCCCGGAGCGACCGTTGTTGAGAGCATCCGTCGTCTCGAACGTGCTGGCCTCCGTCTTGCTCGTGTACGTGCTGGCGTGGAACGTCGGCACGGTGACGGACAATCGCTGGGGCGTGCCAGAGGGAGCGCGTTGGCTCGGCGTGCTGCTGCGTCTCGACCAGCAGTGGGGGATGTTTGCGCCTTACCCGCGCAAGTCCGATGGCTGGCTCGTCATCCCTGCGACGCTGGCGAGCGGCGCGGAAGTTGACCTCTTTCGTGACGGCGCGCCCGTCAGTTGGGAGAAGCCCGCGCGCGTCTCGGCGCTGTTTGCGAACGCTTACCGTCAGAAGTACATGGAGAACCTGCTCTCGCCACATCTCTCCGGCACGTTGCTCCTCTACGGACAACACCTCTGCCGGAAGTGGAACGCCGAACACAGCGGCGGCGAGACGCTCAACACCTTCGAGATTAACTACGTCGAAGAGCTGACGCCACCGCCCGGCGAACCGACCGCGCCGCCGCGC
Source organism: Pyrinomonadaceae bacterium (assembly GCA_035942915.1). Classification (GTDB taxonomy): domain Bacteria; phylum Acidobacteriota; class Blastocatellia; order Pyrinomonadales; family Pyrinomonadaceae; genus DASZCR01. The sequence continues at coordinate 16,192 of DASZCR010000214.1, forward strand.
CGCATCTCCGTCTGGAAACACAATTGCTTCTAGGCGGGCGACGGAAAAAGGCGTGCGGTTCGGTGCTGATTTTGTTATGTTAAGCGCCTCAGAAGTCGCTTCCCCTGTGACCCGCCAGAGGTGACCAAGATGTCCGCACGAACCCTCTCACGCATCGGCCTCGCTTTCATCCCCTTAACGCTCGTCGGTCTGCTGCTCGTCTACACGCAATCCTCAGAGGGTCGCGCGCAGGTCGCCTTCGTTCCTGCCGACGAGTTGTCGTCTCCGGCGACGGAGACGACGCCCCCGCAGACGAACACGAACGGCCAGACCAACTCGTCAACCAACTCGTCAACCAACTCGTCAACCAATACGTCAACTAACTCTTCAACCAACACGCCGGTCAACAACGCGAACACGCCGTCTCCTCCGCCCGACAACGCCAACACCATCGCGCACGTCAACACCAACGGCGCGACGGCCAACACCAACAGCGTCAACACCAACGGCGGCGGGGTGAAGATGATTCCGCGCACGCGCGTGGCGACGCGCGAGGAGTATGAAAGAGAGAAGCAGCGTTTCGACACCGAGGCGTTGAAGCGCGGCGCGCAACTCGGTCAGGGCAGGCTCGACGGTCTCATCTGGCTGCGGACGAAAGCCGCGCTCGCGGACGACGACGACATCCCAGACCAAAATCTCGTCATCACGGTCGAGAACTCTGTCGTCACGCTGACGGGGACGTTGAAAGTCCCGGAGCAGAAGGCGAAGGCGGAGGAGGTGGTGCGCAAGATTGAAGGCGTCCGCCGCGTCGAGAACAAGATTGTCGTCGAGGGCGAAGCGATTAAGAGGACGCCTCCGACGCAGATTAGAAGAGGCGTCAGGCGCACAACGCTCGACTTCGGCTCGCCCGAACGCCCTGTGAGGTTCGTTCCCATCTCGACTGCCTACGCGCAGAACCGTCAGCAGCCTGAGCGCGAACGCGAACGCATCGAAGGCGAATGGCCGAAGACGATGGACGTGGCCGACGCCACGCAGGTCGTGCGTCTCTCCATCGTGCGCGAGGCGGGCGGCGCAGGCGGAGGCGCATCAACCGCGCCGACGGCTGAGGTCAAGGGACGCGAGGTGACGATTATCGCGCCCGTCACCGTCGGCGCGCCCGGCGTTCCTCTCAAAGACGCCTTCGGGCCGCAGTACGAGGCGACGGCGACGGCGAGCCTCACCGCGCCCTCGCTCAACCCGCAGACTTCCGACACCGGCGCGAAATCGCTCGACGCGCCGCGAGTCACATGGCAATGGCACATCGCGCCCAAAACTGCCGGGGCGCAGGACGCCTCTCTGACGCTCAAGGTCAAGTGGCGGCACAAGCGCAGCGGCAAGGAGAAGGAGTACGAAGTCATCAACCAATCCATCCGTTTTGAAGTACGCAGCCCATGGATTAGCGACGAGCGTCTGAAGCTGGCGACCGGCATCTGCGGCCTCGTGATGGTCGTCCTCCAGATACCGGCCGCCGCAGGTAAACTCATGGGCGGCAAGAAAAAGCAGGAGGACGACGCCTGACGCGCCAGCCGCGCGTCTGACGAGCGACCTTCCCCAATAATCCTCAGAGAGCGGGCGCGCGTGCGGTTTCGCGCCCGTTTTGTTATAACTACAGTGACAAGTGACAAGATAGTGATAGGTAATAAGTGATAGGTGATAGGAAGAAAGCTATTCTCTTATCACCCATCACCTATCACTCATCACTTCTTTTTAGTCATGAATCCTGAACGCATCAGAAATTTTTCCATCATCGCGCACATCGACCATGGCAAGTCCACGCTGGCCGACCGCCTGCTTGAACTGACGGGCGCTCTGAGCGAGCGCGAGATGGAGGCGCAGGTCTTGGACAACATGGACTTGGAGCGCGAGCGCGGCATTACCATCAAGGCGCACGCCGTTCGTCTCGACTATCGCGCGCGCGACGGCCAACAGTACGTCCTCAATCTCATCGACACGCCCGGCCACGTTGACTTCTCCTACGAAGTCTCGCGCTCGCTCTCGGCCTGCGAGGGCGCGCTGCTCGTCGTCGATGCTTCGCAGGGCGTCGAGGCGCAGACTCTGGCTAACACCTATCTCGCCATCGACAACAATCTTGAGTTGATACCTATCCTCAACAAGATTGACCTGCCCGGCGCGGAACCCGAAAAGGCCATCGAACAGATTGAGCAGGTCATCGGTCTCGACACGCACAACGCCGTGCTGGCCTCTGCCAAGACCGGCGTCGGCGTTCCAGACATCCTTGAAGCCATCGTCCGCGACGTGCCGCCGCCGAAGGGTTCTGCCGACGCGCCTCTGAAGGCGCTCATCTTCGATTCATGGTACGACTCCTACAGGGGCGTGATTGTCATCTTCCGCATCATCGACGGTTCCGTCAAGCCGGGCATGAAGATTCGTTTCTTCAACACGGGACGCGACTATCAGGTGGAGACGATTGGCGTCAATCGCCCGCGCCCGACGCCGATTGACGTGCTCTCGGTCGGCGAAGTCGGTTTCCTGACGGCCTCGATTAAGGCGGTCGCAGACGTGCAAATCGGCGACACCATCACGGAGGCGGCGCGGCCGACGACCGAACCCTTTCCCGGCTTTCAGGAGATTAAGCCGATGGTCTTCGCCGGCCTCTACCCGGTCGAAGCCAATCAGTACGAAGAACTGCGCGACGCGCTCGACAAACTCCGTCTCAACGATGCTTCGTTCTTCTACGAGCCGGAGTCTTCGGCCGCGCTCGGCTTCGGCTTTCGCTGCGGCTTTCTCGGCCTCCTGCACATGGAGATTGTGCAGGAGCGACTCGAACGCGAATTCAATCTCGACCTGATTACGACCGCGCCGGGCGTGCGCTACCGCGTGACGACGACCGACGGCGAGGTGCTGGAAGTCGATTCGCCCGCGAAGATGCCCGAACCCGTCCGCATCGCCAAGATTGAAGAGCCGATTATTCAGGCGACGATTCTCACTTCGGACGAGTATCTCGGCGGCATCCTGCCCCTGCTCGAAGAGAAGCGCGGCGTGCAGAAGAAGTTCGAGTACATCGCCGAAAAGCGCGTCATGCTCACCTACGACCTGCCGCTCAACGAAATCGTCCTCGACTTCTACGACCGTCTGAAATCGGTCTCTCGCGGCTATGCGTCGCTCGACTACCACTTCGCCGGACACTGGGAATCCGACCTCGTCAAGCTGGACATCCTCGTCGCGGGCGAGCCGGTCGATGCGCTCTCGCTGATTGTCCATCGCGGTACGTCGCAGACGCGCGGCCGCGCGCTCGCCGAGAAGATGCGCCAACTCATCCCGCGCCAGCTCTTCGAGGTGCCGATTCAGGCCGCCATCGGCAACAAGGTCATCGCGCGCGAGACCGTCAAGGCGCTCGGCAAAAACGTCCTCGCCAAGTGCTACGGCGGCGACATCACGCGCAAACGCAAGCTGCTCGAAAAGCAGAAAGAGGGCAAGAAGCGCATGAAGCGCGTCGGCAAAGTGGAAATCCCGCAGGAAGCCTTCCTCGCCGTCCTCAAAGTCAACGAGTAGGTTTCGGCAGTCAGGAAACAGACATGATGAAGAAAGCGTCGCTCATGTTTGCGCTCGTGTTCGCAGTGCTGCTGTGGTTGCCGCCGAGCACGGTGGCGCAGACCGTCGTGGTTGACGAGTCGCGGCGGCGCGATTCGGCGGCGGCCGAGAAGAGTTTTCGTGAAGGCAACGAGTTGATGGCCGAGCGCAAGTACGGCGAGGCGCTGACGAAGTACAAGGAGGGGCTGGCGGTGATGCCGGACGACCCGGCGCTGCTCTACAACGGGAGCACGGCGGCGCTGCTCGTCCACGATTTCGCGTCGGCCGTCGTGATGCTCAGGAAGCTGACGCTGGCGCGCCCCGAAGACTGGCAGGCACGCGCCAAGCTCATCCAGTCTTATCAGGCGCTCGGCGACCTCAAAGCGCGCGACGCCGAGCGCGACGTGCTCTTCGACCTGCGCAGGCGCGGCAAGGGCGAGGACGCGGCCAACCCTGAAATGTCGCTCTCGCGTCAGCCCTTTTATTGCCGCGAGCGTCTGCGCGTCAACGGCCGCGAGGTGATGGCCTTCGAGCACTTCGAGTTGAAGGGCGCGCGTGCGCTGCGCTACGTCTTCGTCGTGCTCGACGACACGGGGCGCGCAGAGGACTTCCGCATCTCGCTCGGCTCTTACGATTTGACCAACTCGATGTGGGCGAGCCGCAATCAGGAGAAGGCCGCGCAGGGCGGTCGCCTCTTCCACCTCGACGGCTATTACAAATGGGGGCACGCCACCTACGGCATGTATCATCCCGAACCCTCTTACGACGAGGTGCGCAAGACGGTCGTCGCCATTCTCGAAGGCAAGCAGAACCCTATCAGCAGTTCGACGCGGCCGCAGCCGCAGACCGCCGAGCCGAAGAAGCCCTAAACGCACAGCATGCACGTCACGCGCGTCGAATTAGAGAACATCAAGGTCTACGAGCGCACGGAGTACACCTTCGAGCGCGGCACGACCGCCATCGTCGGCGAGAACGGCGCGGGCAAAACCACCATCCTCGAATCAATCGCGTGGGCGCTCTTCGACACGCTCGAATACAGCAAGGACGACTTCCTCCGACGCGGCGCGAAGAAAGGCTCTGTGCGCGTCTCCTTCCAGAGCGACCTCGACGAACGCGAATACACGGTTTACCGCGACACGGGTAACGGCTACTACGTCTTCGACCGCGCGCTCGGCGTCAAGCTGGCCGAGAAGAAGGTGGACGTTAAAAAGTTTCTCGACCAGCATCTCGGCATCGAACCGGGCACCGATTTGAAGGCGCTCTTTCGCTCGGCCATCGGCGTTCCGCAAGGACTTTTTACGACCGACTTCCTGCGTACGCCGACCGAGCGGAAGACGGCCTTCGACCGTCTTCTCAAAGTCGAAGAGTACCGCGAGAGCGCGCAGAGACTCGGAGAGACGATGGCTCTCATCCGCGAGCGCGTCACCGAAGCGCGCGAGCGCATCGGGCGCGCCGAAGGTCAACTCGCGCGCTACGACGACCTGCTCGCCTCGCACGAAGATGCGAGAGAGCGCACCTCGCGTCTCGCCGCAGAACTCGCCGACGTGCGGCGCGAGGCGGAAGAGCGCGCGCAGGCGGTCAGCGCATTGGATGCGGCCGAGCGTCGCGTGACAGAGACGCGCGCGGCGGCCGACCGCGCCGAAGTCGAACGCGCCGCCGCCTCGCGCAGACTCGCAGACTTGCAGCACGAACTCGAAGCGGCGCGGCGCGCGGGCGAGAGACAACGCGCCTGCGAGTCCGGCTATCGCTCACATCTCGCAGCACTCGAAGCCCTGCGCGCGCTCGAAGCCGAACGCGCCGAGCGCGACCGTCTGAGCGCGGAACTGAACGGCGTGGCGCGGATGGTTTCGGCCGCCGAGACGGACGCGCGCCGTCTCACGGAAGCCGTCGAACGCGCCGCCGAGGCTCGCGCCGCTCTCGCCGAACTCGACGCCGAGGTGACGGCGCAGGAGGAGGCCGAGCGCGAGCGCGAACGCCTGCGCGACCTGCTGGCGCGCGCCTCTGCCGCACGCGAACAACTCGTGCGCCTCGACCGCGAGTTGGACGCCTTGCGCAAACAGCACGTCGAGACGACGAAGCGCGTGCGCGCGGCTGAGGGCGCGCAAGGGGCTGCCGCGCGCGTCGAAAATTTGGAGATTGAGCGCGGCGGCGTCGAGGCGCACCTCAGTCGCGTCGAACAATCGCTGAACGACTTGAAGCACCTGACGAGCCGTCGGCGCGAGCAGTTGCGCGAAGTCGAGCGTCTGCGCCGCAGCGTCGCGGCGCTCGAACGCGAAGAGCGAGAGGTCGCAGCCGTCGCCGCTGAAGCCGGTCGCACGTCCGCGCTCGAAGCGCGCGAACGCGAGTTGACGCAGCAGGCCGCAGAGTTGCGCGCCGCCATCGCTCACGACGAGCGGATTCGCGCGGAGACGCAGGGCGGCGTCTGCCCCATCCTCGGCGAGCGTTGCACGAGTTTCGGCGAGGGCCGCACGTTCGAGAGCTACTTCGGCGACCGGCTCAAGACGAGCCGCGCGCGTCTGGCTTCGGTTGAGCGTGAGGTGGTCGGAGTCGTGCGCCAACTCGGCGCGGCGCGCGAGGCCGAGAAGGCCGTCGCACGTTTCGAGACGACGCGCGCGCGTCTCTTGCAGGAACGCGAACTGCTCGCCGAACGCGAACGCTCGCTGGCCTCCATCGAGGCCGAGATACGCAAGCTCTCCGAGGCCGACGAGCGGCTCAAGGACAAGCTGCAAGCAGACCTCATGGGCATCGACCTCGTGCTCAAGACGGCGCGCGAAGAGGCTCTGCGTTATGCCGAGCTTGAACCTTTGCGTGTGCGTCTGCGCGAGATTGAAGAGGAGGGCAAGAGCAAGAAGGAGACGCGGCAAGAGGTGGCCGCCGCCGCGAGCGCCGAAGAGGCGCTGGCGCACGACATCAAGGAGGTTGAAGGTCGTCTCCGCGCCATGAACGACCCGCGCACACGCGCCGCCGCCCTGCGCGCGGAGGCTGCACGTGAAGCGTCGCTCAAGATTGAAGCGCAGGGAGCGCGCGACGCTTTGACTGCGCTCAACGAGCAACGCGCCGCGCTCGAAGAAAGGCTCAAGGCTTACGGTGATTTCGAGACCAGATGGTCTGCCGTCGTGGCACAACGCGAGGAGACGACCGACGCTTATCGTGAATATCTCGAAACGGCCTCTCTGGCGGCGACGCTGCCCGCGCGCGAGCGCGACGCGCAGGCTGCGGCCGAGAGCGCGGCCGGGGCGCAGCAGCAGGCCGAACGCGCTCTGGCCGAACACGAAGCGGCGCTTGCCATCTACGACCGCGAGCGTCACAACCGCGAGCGCGGGCTTTTGGAGATGGCGCGCGTGCACCTCGCCACGACGACGGCGCAGTTGGAGGCGGCGCGTGAGGCCGAAGCGAAACTCGCCGACGAGATTGCGGCTCTCGAAACGGTGCGCGCGACATGGCGCGAGGAGATTCGCGCCAAAGAACGGCTCGAAGAGTTGCAGCAGGCAACCGACTTCGTCCGCGACGTACTCAAACAGGCCGGGCCGCTCGTGACGGAAAGCTACCTCTACAACATCTCGATTGAAGCCAATCAGTTGTTCAGGGAGATTACCGGCGAAGGTGGGCGCGCGCTGCGCTGGTCGAAGGATTACGATATCGTCCTCGAAGAGGGCGGGCACGACCGCTCTTTCGTCAACCTCTCAGGCGGCGAACAGATGGTGGCGGCTCTCTCGGTCAGACTCGCGCTGCTCAAGCAGCTATCAGACATCCGCATCGCGTTCTTCGACGAGCCGACGGTCAACATGGACGCCGAGCGCCGCGAGCGTCTCGCGCAACAACTCGGACAGGTGCGCCACTTCGACCAACTCTTCGTCATCTCGCACGACGATACCTTCGAGGAGACGGTTGACCACGTCGTCTCCGTCTCCGCACGCGAGCGCGAAGAAGCCGCCTGACGGTAGTGACAGGTGATAAGTGATAAGTGATAGGTGATGGGTGATAAGAGAAGAATGATTGCGAAAGGCGGACGATGAAGGACGATTCCTCCCATCACCCATCATCCATCACCCATCACTTAAAAGAGGTTTCGATTTACTGTGACGGGTCGAGTTTGGGCAACGGGCAGGCGGCGACGCGCGCGGCGGCCGTCGCGCTGCTCGGCTATCGCGACCTCTGGCGCGCCTTCGGACTCTTTCTCGGCCACGCGACGAACCAGCAGGCCGAAATCGCCGCCGCCGCGCTCGGTCTCGAACAGTTGACCGAGCCTTGCCGCGTGCGGCTGCACACAGATTCGCGCTACGTCGTCGAGACGATGTGCGGGCGTTTCCGCCGCAAGTCGAATCATGAGTGGTGGGCGCGTCTCGACCGCGCCGTTGCGCAACATCGCGTCGAGTGGCGTTGGCTCAAGGGGCACGCCGGGCATACGGCGCAGGAGGCCGTCGATGCCGCCGCGCGCCGCATCGCCGCGCTCGGACACGCCGACGAAAGCGTTCTCGAAGACGCGGCTGCGAAACTCTCCGGCACTCACACGGAGGCTTGATTTACACGTCGGCCGCAGGCGTCCTCCCCGCGCGCGGCGACTGGCAATTTTCTCCCCGCTGAACTAACTTGGCTGTTCCATGTTTTTGAATCCTTCGCCCATCGCGCGCGCCCGCGTCCTGTTGTTGTGTCTCGCCCTCGGTGCGTGGGCGTTGGCCTGCGGCGCTGACGCCGTGCGTGCGCAGGGGCGTTCGTGGGCGTGGCAGAACCCTCTGCCGCAGGGCAATGCCATCTCGGCCGTGCGTTTCGCGCCCGACGGCCTCAACGGTTGGGCGGTCGGCGCGGAAGGCGTCGTGCTGCGGACGCGCAACGGCGGCTTTCGTTGGGAGGAGCAGAAGACGCCTGCCAGCGTGACGCTCTACGGGCTGTTTGTGAAAGATAAGAAGACGGCCGTCGTCGTCGGCGCACGCGGCCTCGTGATGACGACTTCAGACGGCGGCTCGCGCTGGACGGTCAGGCCAACCGGCGTCAAAGACCACCTCTACAGCGTCGCCTTCGCGCCCGACCACATGCACGGTTGGGCTGTCGGCAGCTACGGTCGCGCCATCGCCACCACGGACGGCGGCAAGACATGGAAGGAGCAGGCGACGGGAACGAAAGCGCACCTCTTTTCCGTCTCCTTCGCCGACGCCGAGACGGGCGCGGCTGCCGGAGACGCAGGCACGCTCCTCGTCACGGCTGACGGCGGCCAGACGTGGCAGTCGCAACAACTCGGCGAGGCCGGGTTGCCCTTCACCAGCGTCGCCTTCGTCGCCGCGACGCGCAAGGCTGTCGCCGTCGGTCTCGGCGGCCAAATCTTTCGCACCGACGACGGCGGCAAGACCTGGACGAGAGTCGAGACGCCTCTGCGCACAGACCTCCTCTCGGTCTTCTTCACGGACGAGAGGCACGGCTGGATTGCCGGAGACGAGGGACAGGTGCTCTCGACGGGCGACGGCGGCACGACATGGTTTCCCGTCAGCGTGAGGACGCGCCCGCGCCTCGCCTCGCTTCACTTCGCCGATGAGAACACCGGATGGGCGGCAGGTAAAGACGGACTCATCCTGCGCACGGACGACGGCGGCATCGAGTGGCGTCGCCTGACCGAAGGCGGGCGAGACGACCTCTCGGACATCTTCTTCCTTGACGGTTCGCGCGGGTGGGCGGTCGGCGCGCGCGGCAAAGTTCTCTACACCTCTTCGGGCGGCAAGCGTTGGACGACGCGCCTCTCAGGCGTGACGGTGCGGCTCAATCAGGTCTTCTTCATCGACGAGTCGCGCGGGTGGGCGGTCGGCGAGCAGGGCACTCTGCTGCGCTCTGTCAACGGCGGGCTGACGTGGGAGGCTGTGAAGACGGACGCCAAAGCAGACCTCTTCGGCCTGCACTTCCGCGACGCACGTCACGGCCTCGCCGTCGGCGCACGCGGCACGATTCTCAACACGGACGACGGCGGCGAGACGTGGCATCTCCAACCGTCTATCGGCCCTGCATGGCTCGAATCGGTGGCCTTCGTCGATGCACGCGTGGCCGTCGCCGTCGGCTCGAACGGAACGATACTGCGCTCGGAGGACGGCGGCGAGACGTGGCAGTTCGTCGAACTCAACGCGAAGGAGTGGCTCTATGCGGTCAGCTTCTTCGACGCGACGCGCGGCTACGCTGTCGGCGAAGGCGGTCTTATCCTGCGCACCGACGACGGCGGGCGAACGTGGCGCGACCAGGAGTCGGGCGTCAAGATTAATCTCTACTCGGTCTCGCTCGCGTCGCGCGACGACGCGCTGGCGGCGGGCGAGCAGGGGCGCGTCTTGCAGACGAAAGACGGTGGCGAGACGTGGGAGATGCTGCCGACGCTGACAACTGCGTCGCTCTTTTCCGTCTCGTACAGGGGAGGCACGGCGGCGTGGGTGGCCGGGCGCGGCGGCGCGATTCTGCGGCGCGCAGACACGCTCGCCACAGTCAAGATACCGAAGCCCAAACTGCCGCCCGCGCTGCGTGGCGGCGCGCCCAAACTCCAATCCGAAGACACGAGCGACGCCGCCTCACCCCTGCTCGAAGACGACATCCCGCGCGCTCTGCCTCCGGTCTCACAGCCGACGCCGAAACCTTAAATTAAAACTCACTCCTTCGCGCGAAGATGCCAAGCAAGAAAGACAAGGCGCGGAGCATTATCTGCTCCGCGCCTTTCGTGTTCTCGTGTTGTCGCCGATGTCGTTCGCTTCAGAGGCGGACGGGATGGTCTTTCGCGTAGCTGTAAGCGAAATAGGCGGCGATGAAGTGGACAATCCAGCCGAGTGTCCCGGCGCTGCCTATCCAGGAGACGCCCGTCAGGATGAGCCACAGAATCCCCCAGATGATTTGGCCGTTATAAATCTGTCCGAGTCCCGGAACTAAGAAACTGAGTAGACCCGCAAGGATTGGTTCGCGCATTCTTGACCTCCGTTCAGGCTGCTATACGCCCCCCGTCGCGTGTTTGTTCGACCTAACTTCCACGCCGTCGCTCGCCAGCGAGGCCGCGCTACTTGCTCGCAGGCGGCGGAGTCGCCTGCTCACCTTCGACGCGCCTGACATCAACTATTTGCGCGCGGAAGGTTTTCAGCAACTTCTGGACGACCGGCTGCGCCTCAGCCCATTCGCGCAGACGTTGTTGCTCAAGCCGTTCCTCTTCCTCCTGCGTCGGCGGCGCGTCCTCGTCTCGTGCTCCCGCCTCTTTGACGACGATGTGGACGCCCATCTCGCGCCCGCAGACCTCGCGGCAGACCTCGCGCACGATACGCACGTTGTCGGGCTTTACCAGCGTGTCGCGCAGGTGTCGGGTTTCGGGCGCAAATTCGACGCAAAGCTCGTCGCCTTCGAGAGAGACGCGGCGCGCCTCTTCGAGCGCGATGGCGAGAAAGGGTTTGCGACGCTCGTCGAGCGCACGCTTGATGCGCGAAACATCGTCCGTTTTCGCTGTCGGCGCGGCGTGTTGAGAAGCTTCGTCCTCGACCGTCGGCTCATCGTCTTGCGAGGGCGGCGGCGGGTCGAAGAAGGAGGGCGCGTTTGAAGACGAAGGCGCGGCCGCGTTGGTGTATGTGAACGGCGCGGCGACGGACGCAGCGGGAAAGGGTGCGGGCGGTTTCGCCGTCGGCGTGGGCTTCGGCGAGAGGGGGAAGGGCGCGTCGTCGCGCGGGTCGCGTGCCGGAGACGTGTGAGGAGCAGGTGTGGCAACGAGTTTCAGTCCCGTCGGCGACGCGGGAGGTTGTGTCTGCGCGTGCGCGTGCGTCGCAGGCGTCGGCGCGGGCGTGGTCTTCGGCGCGAACGAGGGGACACGCGGCGGCGCAAACGTCCGCGCGGGCGTCTCGCGCGTCTTCTCGTTTGTCGTCGCCGCCGGTGCGGCGTCTGTATCTGCATCCGGGGCGGGCGCGTCTTGAGTCGGCGCGTGTGCGTCGGTCGCCGCGTGCGCTTCGCTCAGGCTGCGTGTGCTGCCGCCGCCGCTGCTTCCGCTGCGACGCGGCGCTGCGCTTCCGCCGCCCGAAGCAGCGGCCGGAGGCGAAGAGGCGCCGCCGGTTCCGGCGGGCGTGCGGCCGTTGCCGCCGAGCGCCTGTTCGAGCGCGTCGAGCCGCTCAAGGATGCGCGAGAGCGAGGCGAGGCGGCGCATCTCGACGAGTTTGACCAGCCCGATTTCGAGTTGATAACGCGGGTGGACGCTCTCTCTGAGGTGCTTCTCCGTCTCCGTCAGGCTGTGGAAGAAGCGCACAAGGTCGGACTCGGAGAAGCGCGCGGCCTCGTCTTGCAAGGCGCGCCGCTCCTGTTCGGTCGCATCGACGACGGACGCGCCGCCGTCGCCCGCGACTTTAACGACGAGCAGGTCGCGCAGATGCGCCAGCAGGTCGCGGCAGAAGTTACGCAGGTCGTGGCCGCGCGCCACAAGGTCTGCGACGACCGAGACGGCTTCGGCAGGCGCTTCGTCGGCGACGGCTCTCATCACGCGCGCACGCAACTCTGCGCTTGCGATGCCGAGCGCCGTCTCGACCTCTTCCGTCCCGATGCGCCCGTCGCTGAAAGAGATGACCTGGTCGAAGGCCGACTGCGCGTCGCGCATCGAGCCTTCGCCCGCACGCGCAATCTCACGCAGCGCCTCGTCCGACACTTCGACGGCTTCGGCGTCGGCGATGAGGCGCAGGCGTTCGGCAATCTTGGCGGTCGCGATGGTGCGAAACTCGAACTGCTGGCAGCGCGAGAGAATCGTGTCGGGAACTTTGTGCGACTCGGTCGTCGCCATGATAAAGAGGACGCGCGGCGGCGGCTCTTCGAGCGTCTTCAGCAGAGCGTTGAAGGCCGCGCCGGAGAGCATGTGCACTTCGTCGATGATGAAGACCTTGTAGCGGTCGCGCGCGGGTCGAACGCCGACGGTGTTGATGATGGCATCGCGCACGTTATCGACGCCCGTGTTCGATGCGGCGTCAATCTCCAACACGTCTATCGAGCGCCCTTCGGCAATCTCACGACAGGAAGGACAGGCATTCTCGTCGGCAAACGAGCAGGGCGTGGGCGTCGGGCGGTCTGCGCGATGACAGTTGACGGCCTTCGCTAAGAGCCGCGCCGTGGTCGTCTTGCCGACGCCGCGCGCGCCCGAAAAGAGGTAGGCGTGATGCAGGCGTTCGTGCTCGATGGCTCCGCGCAGCGTGCGCGTAATCGGCTCCTGCCCCGTCACCTCCTCGAAGGTCTGCGGCCGCCACTTGCGTGCGATGACTTGATAGGCCATAGCCTAGACGCGCTCCATGAACTCGATGCGATTGCCGAAGGGGTCGAAGAAAGAGAAACGACGGATGCCGGGCACGTCCGGCTCATCCTTCGTCCTCACGCCGCGCCCCGCCAGATACGCTCTCACTTCCTCGACGCTTTCGACCTCGAAGGCCGGATGCCTTTTAGACGGAGCGACGACATCCTCGACGCCGACGTGGAGTTGCACGTCGGCGACGTTGAACCACAGGCCGCCGTTGGCCTTGAGCGCCTCCGGCTTCTCAATCTCTTCGAGGCCGAGGATGCCTGCGTAGAACTCGCGCGCTTGCGGTTCCGCGCCGCGCGGGATGCAGACCTGCACGTGGTTGAGCCGCGTGATGTTGATTTTCATAGACTGCTGAAAGCAAAAAAGAGTTGCCGCGTGGACGAATGATGACGACGCACGTCCTCTGCTGAAGTCTCCTCGCGGCGCTTTGGATTGTGCTCCAAGCGCACGCGCTTCGGCAAGGTCTTCGCGTCGCCCGTCCGGCGGGCAACTCTTTCCTGCGATGTGGCCAGACTCCGGACTGACCCGCAACACACGCCGCGTCTGCTACCGTTGCTCCGTTCCCGGCCTGGCGGGGTTCGCAGCGCAAGCGTTGTGCGGAGCCCGAAGTCTGATAAATTGTCAAAAACTGCTCGGTCGTCAACTGGCGGAGAGGGTGGGATTCGAACCCACGGTACGGTTCCCCGTACACAGCATTTCCAGTGCTGCCAGTTCAACCACTCCTGCACCTCTCCGAAAGCAGTGATAAGTGAGAGGTGACGAGTGACGAGTTAAAAACCTGCTCCTGCTCGTCGCCTGTCGCTCATCACTCGTCACCGTTGTATCTGGCGGAGAGGGTGGGATTCGAACCCACGGTGGCCTTTCGACCACTCCGGTTTTCGAGACCGGTGCACTAATCCACTATGCGACCTCTCCGCAAGTGAAAGAACGAGAACGGCAGTCTGCAGAATGAAGAAGACCGAACCCGCCTGTCGCCTTCATTCCTCATCCTTCATCCTTCATCCCTTCTCCGACGGGCGCGGAAGAATGCCTGCATCAACTCTCGACATTCCGCTTCGAGCACACCCGCCGTCAATTCCATTCGGTGATTCAAAGAACTCGCGTCGCAGACGCGGAAGACCGACTCGACCGCTCCGGCCTTCGGGTCGCGCGCGCCGTAGACGAGTCGTCGCACTCTGGCCTGTACGAGCGCCCCGGCGCACATCGCGCACGGCTCAAGCGTGGCGTACATGACGGAGCCGCTCAGCCGAAAGTTGCCGACGCGCCGCGCCGCCTCTCTGAGCGCGACGACCTCGGCGTGCGCCGTCGGGTCGCAATCGGTGCGCGTGCGGTTACCGGCGACGGCGAGCACTTCGCCTTCCGCCGAGACGAGACACGCGCCGACCGGCACTTCCGCCCGCTCTGCCGCCGCGCGCGCTGCCCGCAGAGCCTCGCGCATCCACCCTTCATCCGCGCCGTCCGAGCCTTCTTCCAAGCCTTGCGCACGCATTAAGCATTCACGTCGCTTTCAAGAAGCAAGAGACAAAAATTGAATATAGGGAGGCGCGGCGGCTCTGTCAAGCAGCGCCACTTTGAGCTTTACCAGCGCACGGGCGCGCCTTCCGCGTGCGGCGCGAAATTTATCCGGCAGACGCACGACTTTGAGGCTCGCTTCCCTGCCGACGCGTGCTATTATCGATTTCAGACGGCACGCAAGCACGCCCTCCCCGCCGCCGGAAGTTGCTCAAAGGGTTCGACCTTTCAAGATGAAGACAGAGACACGCACAAGACCCGGAGGCGCGACCTCGACCACCACCGGCGAACGCACCACAGGAAGCCTCCAACGCCCCGCACCGCCGCGACAGAGTGCCGCCAACACGCACCCGGAAACGGCCTCCATCCATCAGACTCTCGCGCCCGAACAGTCCGCGCCCGCGTCGCCTGCGGCCGCGCCGCGCGTCCCCGTGCAGAAGCTCACGCCGGGCGAAATCAACACGGCGATGGTGCACTTCTATCGCGGCGAAGTGCAGCGCGCCAACACCTGGCGCAACCGTCTCGACACGACGACCAACTGGGCCGTCCTGACGGCCGGTGCGACCCTCTCCTTCGCCTTCAGTTCGCCGACCAATCCGCACTTCGTCATCCTCATTAACACCATCCTCGTCGCCTTCTTCCTCTTCATGGAGGCGCGTCGTTATCGTTATTACGAAATCTGGTCGAGCCGCATCCGCGTCATCGAGACCGGCTACTTCGCGCAGATGCTCACGCCGGGCGCGCCCGCCAACGACGTGTGGGCGCAGCATCTCTACGACGACCTGATGACGCCGCATTTCACCATCAGCGAATGGGAGGCCGTCGGACGCCGCCTGCGTCGCAACTATCTCTGGATATTCGCGCTGCTCGCGGCGAGTTGGAACCTCAAGGTTTATCTCCATCCGCTTCCCGCCTACGACTTCAACGCCTTTATCGACCGCGCGCGCATCGGCGTCGTGCCCGGCGAAATCATCTTCATGATTGGCATCCTCTTCAACCTCGTCGTGGCTCTCTTCGCCATCGTCACGGTGCGTCTGCGCGAGGCGACCGGCGAGGTGCTGCCGCAGCACGACTTTCAGGCTTTCCGACGCATGAGCGACTGGACGCGCGAGGTCGTCACGACAAGACAGCGACGCGCCGCCACCGTCCGCCGCGCCAAGCGCGCACGCGAGCGCACGCGCGCCCCGCGTCCCGGCCAACTGAGCGGCGAATGGAAACGCCCCGACACAACCGAGCGCCGCCCCAACGAAGCGCCACAGCCGACGGAGCAGACGCTAAGATAAAATAGTCGCTCATCCGTCATCACGAGACAGCGCCCGGCGCTTCCATGATTGATGACTGATGAGTAGATGACTGACTGCTGCTGAGTCCTTCTTTCATGCTCGAACTCGACGGACAGAGACTCTCTCTCGAACAGGTCGCGGACGTGGCCGACCGACGCGTGCGCGTGGCGCTCTCCGGCGCGGCGCGTGAGCGCATGACAGCCTCGCGCGCCTCGGTCGAGCGCATCATCTCGCAGGAGCGCGTCGTCTACGGCGTCAACACGGGTTTCGGTAAGCTGTCAGACCTGCACATCGCCCCCGCAGAGTTGCGCGAGTTGCAACTCAACCTCGTGCGCAGCCACGCGTGCGGCGTCGGCCCTGCGCTCTCGGCCGGGGAGACGCGCGCGCTGATGCTGTTGAGAGCCAACGTCCTCGCCGTCGGTTTAAGCGGCGCGCGCCCCCTTGTCGCCGAGACGTTGCTGGCGATGCTCGCGCGCGACGTTCTGCCGGTCATTCCTGAGAAGGGGTCGGTCGGCGCAAGCGGCGACCTCGCACCGCTAGCACATCTGGCGCTCGTCTGCGTCGGCGAGGGCGAGGCCGTCTACGAAGGCGCGCGGATGGAGGGCGCAGAGGCGCTGCGCCGCGCCGGGATTGAGCCTCTCACTCTGGAGGCCAAAGAAGGGCTTGCGCTGCTCAACGGGACGCAGGCTTTAACGTCGGTCGGCGCGCTCGCCCTGCTGCGCGCCGCGCGTCTGGCGCGTGCGGCCGACGCGGCCGGCGCGATGACTCTCGAAGCTCTGCGCGGAACGCCCGTCGCTTTCGACGAGCGCATCCACGCGGCGCGTCCGCACAAGGGGCAGCAGGAAGTGGCCGCGCGTCTGAGGGATTTACTGAGCGAGAGCGAAATCCGCGACTCTCATGTGGAGAACGACCCGCGCGTGCAGGATGCGTACTCTCTGCGCTGCATGCCGCAGGTGCATGGCGCGGTGCGCGATGCGCTGACACATGCGCGCACGGCGGTCGAGACCGAGACGGGCAGCGCCACCGACAATCCGCTCGTCTTCGCGGCGACGGACGAGGTCATCTCCGGCGGTAACTTTCACGGCGCGCCCGTCGCGCTCGCGCTCGACTATGCCGCGATAGCTCTCTGCACGCTCGGCAACATCAGCGAGCGGCGCACGGAGCGACTCGTCAACCCGGACATGAACGAGGGGCTGCCCGCCTTCCTCACGTCGCGGCCGGGAACCTCCTCCGGCTTCATGATTGCGCACGTCGCGGCCGTCGCCCTGCTCAACGAGATGAAGGTGCTGGCGCACCCTGCAACAGTCGATAACCTGCCGACTTCGGGCGGCAAGGAAGACCACGTCTCGATGGGCATGACGGCGGCGACGAAATTGCGCGCCGTAGTCGAATGTGCCGAACACGTTCTGGCCGTCGAGTTGTTGGCGGGAGCCGAAGGTTTGGAGTATCGTGCGCCGCTGCAACCGGGTCGCGGCGTGCGCCGCGCCTACGACACCGTGCGCCGCCACGCGCCGCGCCTGACCGCCGACCGCGCCCTCTCAAACGACATCCAAAAAATCGCCGCCGCCCTGCGTCGCGGCGAGTTCGACTAAAAACCCCTGACAAAACTTTGCGCCCCGTTGTCTCTCACGCGAAACCTCTGTCTTGAGT
>DASZCR010000215.1:0-4100 GCA_035942915.1 Pyrinomonadaceae bacterium
TCTGTCATCCACCCTCGCGGCGCGTTGCAGTTTTTGTCCCTGTTCTTCTTAGTAACCCGGCCAGCGCCAGCCGCCGTTGTTGCGACGGTTGCGGTCGCCGCGCCGGTAGTCGTCGTCGAAGTCGCCGATGCGCAGGTTGTAGACGTTGGCGACGGTGCGCAGGTCGTTGCGAATCTGCGCCCAGTCGGAAGCGGCGCGCGAGTCGAGACGCACGCGCGAGAGTTGACGTTCGAGCCGTGCGGCGATGGCGAGCATCTGTCGCGCTTCCGACTCGCCGCGCCTGAAGTCGCGCCCATGGTCGTCGATGCGGTCTTCAAAGCGGTCGGCCGCGTTGCGAAAGTCGCGCGCCGTCTGGTTGATGTTGTCTTCGCGGCGCGTGTCATCGTAGCGGCTGCGGTCGAGCGCCGCGTCGAGACGGTGCTGGAAGCTGCGGCTGCGTTCTTCGAGGCGGCGCGCGGTGTTGCGCAAGCCTCCACGTTCGTAGTCGCGGTTGCGGTCGCGACGGTAATCTGTGTCGCGGTCACGGCCGCCGCCCCACCAGGGGCCGTTTTGCGCGGAGGCATCGGCGAGCGGCAGGAGCAGGGCGCAGAGAGCGGCGAAAGCTATGGCGAGCGGTGTAGTTCTGCGTGTAGTCATTGTTGTCTCCTTCGGTAATTCAAGTCCGTAGGCGACCGCGCGTCCTACTGCACGCGCGAGGTTTCGGCGTCTTCGTCCGAACACGGTCGACCTTTCGGGGGCCGCTTCATCTGGGGATGATTGCATGAGGCGACGTGTCCGGTCGGCGAGATGGGCAAGCGTTGTGCCGTAGACGTTGGAGGCGTGAAACCGGCAGGAAAGACGAGAGTTCGCGGGAGCGTATGTCGAGCGCGCGGGATGCGGCTCGACGCCTGCGCCCTTCCAAAAGGTGCAGGCCGCGTCGCATTTCGTTTGCGCGCGTGCGAGATGGATAAGAGGAATTTTACTTCGCCGTCAGCAGGCGCGCGACGTGGCCGCGCACGCGCTCTGCAAGCAACTCGACGCGCGCGCCCGTCTCTTCGAGGACGAGCCAGCGCGGGGCGGCGCCTTCCGCAGCGTGCGTGAGCAGCAGTTCGTCTCCGGCCGCGCGGTCGCCGAAGTGTGAGATGCGTGCGGCGGCCAGTCCGCCGCCGCGCACGATGCCGTCGCGCGGTGTACGCGGCCACCCGGCCTCAATCGTCAGCGCACGCACGCCCGCGCGCAACACCAGCCGCGTCCCGACCATCGTCGAGTTGCCGACCTGAAAGCGGTGCGAGTCCGTGCGTTCGAGCGTCAGGGCTGCCCCTTCGCGATTGGCTTCACCGGCGGCGGCCGTGAAGTCTTCGAGCAGGCGCGCGACCGACTCTGCGCGCAATTGGTCGTTGGCCGCGCGCAGCAGTATGTAGTCGGCCACGTCGTTGCGCCCGCGCGTGCGCGCACGCTCATGCGCTTCGGCCAAACGCGCTTCCAGTTCCGCGTCGAACTCGTCCACTTTAACCTTCCGCTCCATTAGAGATTTTGTGCGGCGATGTTATCATGCCCGCACGTTCACAGTTAAACAGCTTGCAGACACCGGCAGTTGCCGTATCTCTCAAAGGAGACCATGAAGCATACTCTTGCTGCGTCGCGCCGCACTGTCCTCTGCGTCCTGCTGCTCTCGCTGATAATCCCCGCGCACGTGCGCCCCGACGCGCAGGCTCAAACCGGCAGCGCGTCGTCGCGCGCCCGCGCAGGAGCCGTCGCCGCCGAGACGCGCCCCAGACTCGTGCTGCTCATCGTCGTCGACCAGTTTCGTTACGACTTCCTCGAACGCTTCGGCGACCTCTTCACCGGCGGCCTGCGCCGCTTGCAGCAGGAGGGCGCATCGTGGACGCAGACCAACTACGACCACATCCCGACCGAAACCGCGCCCGGTCATGCGACGCTGCTGACGGGCGCGTGGCCTGCCGAGACCGGCATCATCGGCAATGATTGGTACGACCGCGCCACCGGACGACGCATCTCGAACGTCCTCGACGACTCGGCGCAACTGCTCGGCGGCGCGGCCGGACAGGCCGCTTCGAGTCCGCGCCGGCTGCTCGTCTCGACGCTCGGCGACGAGTTGCGTCTGGCGACACAGGGGCGCTCGAAGGTCGTCGGCATCTCGGTCAAAGACCGCGCGGCCATCCTCACCGTCGGGCGACAGGCGTCGGCCGCCTATTGGTTCAACACGGCGACGGGCAACATGGTGTCGAGCACCTACTACTTCAACCGTTTGCCCGCGTGGGTCGAACGTTTCAACGCCGCGCGTCCCGTCGATAAATTCTTCGGCGCGCGTTGGGAGCGGCTGCTGCCCGAAGGCGAATACGTGCGGCGTGCGGGCGCGGACGATGCGCCTTGGGAGCGAGCGCCCGGCGCGACTACCGCACCCGTCTTCCCGCACATCGTCAACGGCGGACTCAACGCGCCGGGGCGCGACTTCTACGATGCCTTCAACTACTCGCCCTTCTCCAACGAGATGCTCGTCTCATTCGCCGAGCAGGCTCTCATCAACGAACAACTCGGCGCGGACACAGAGACAGACCTGCTCTCCGTCAGTTTCTCTGCGAACGACTACGTCGGCCATCGCTACGGCCCTTACAGTCACGAAGCGATGGACATGACGCTGCGCGTTGACCGGCAGATAGCAGCCCTCTTAGACATCGTCGAGCGACGCGTCGGGCTACGCAATACGCTCGTCGCCTTCACGGCCGACCACGGCGTCTCGCCCGTGCCTGAACATGCCGCTTCGCTCAACCTGCCGGGCGGTCGCATCCGCATCTCCGATTTGACGACGGCCGTGAAGAACGGCCTCCGCGCACGTTTCGCTAAAGGCGAAGGCGACAGAGACAACACGGCCGACTACATCCTCGCCTACACGAACGAGAGTTTCTACTTCAATCCGGTCGCACTCGCGCGCGACGGCGTGAGCCTCGACGAAGCGGCGCGCGTGGCCGGAGAGGCGGGCGCGACCGTGCCCGGCATCAGCCGCTTCTTCACGCGCGCGCAACTCGAACGCGGCGCGGTCTCAACGGCCGACGCGGTAGCGCGCCGCGCCCTGCACGGCTTTCATCCGCGACGCAGCGGCGACGTGCTCTTCATTCAGGAGCCTTACAAGTACCTGCTCGAAGGCTTCATCGCCGCGACGCACGGCGCGCCCTACAGTTACGATACGCACGTCCCTCTCATCATCATGGGAGCGGGCGTGCGCCCCGGCCGTTACATGGAAGCGGCCACGCCCGCAGACCTCGCGCCGACGCTCGCCGTGCTGCTGCGCGTGCAGCCGCCGAGCAACAGCATGGGACGCGTGCTCATCGAGTCGCTCATGAGATAAGCCGATGACCGCTGCCCCGGCGATGAAGCGAGCCATTCTGTTGATAAGCCTCCTGTGCGTCGTCTCCGCGCTCTGGCCTGCGACGCGCACAACGCACGCGGCCGGTGCTGCGGCCGGTGGCGGCGGCGACGCATCAAGCCCCGTGCATGGGCTTGACCCGCTCGTCCTCGTCGGTTTGGCGACGATGCTGCTCATCGCTAAGGTCTGCGGCGAGTTGTTTGCGAAGTTCAACCAACCGGCCGTGCTCGGCGAGTTGGTCGGCGGCATCCTCTTCGGGGCGCTCGCGCTGGTCGGCGTCGGATGGGTCGAACGCCTGCGCGCCGATGCGGTTATCGCCGCGCTGGCCGAGATTGGCGTCATCATCCTGCTGTTCGAGGTCGGGTTGGAGTCGAACCTGCGCGAGATGGTCGAGGTCGGTTGGTCATCTCTGCTGGTGGCCGTTCTGGGCGTGGTCGCGCCTCTCTTTCTCGGTTGGGGTCTGGCGGCCTACTTCCTGCCCGGCGAGCCGACGCTCGGACACGTCTTCATCGGGGCGACACTGTGCGCGACTTCCGTCGGCATCACGGCGCGCGTGCTCAAGGACATGGGGCGACTGCGCACGCGCGAGGCGCGCATCATCCTCGGCGCGGCTGTCATTGACGACGTGTTGGGGCTGTTGATACTGGCCGTCGTGGCCGGAGCGATTAAGGCGTCGGCGGCGGGCGAGGCGCTGGCGCTCTCGTCCGTCATGAGCATCGCGCTGAAGTCTCTGGCC
>DASZCR010000216.1:0-19095 GCA_035942915.1 Pyrinomonadaceae bacterium
GTGCCGCGCACCGTGCGCGATGCGCCGCTCGTAATGGTCACGACCGTATCGGTGGACGTGCGCGGTCGCAGGTCGGCAACGCCGCCCGAAACCGGGAACACCGAGAGGTCGATGATACGGAAGCGCAGGCGCGTTACGTTGCCGCCCGTGTTGTTCGTGTAGGTGCGACGAATCGTCATCGTGCCGAAGGTCGCGTTGTTCGCCGGGTCAGAGGTTAAATCTCTCTCCCGGTTGGGCGACTGCGAGAAGGTCTTATCAGGGTCGAACGCGCCGGCCGCAATCTGGCCGTTGCGCACTATCGGGCTTGAAGACCTTTGCGGACCCGGCGCGCCGAGCCGCTGTCCGAAGCCCATCGACGTGCCTAGCGTGTCGGCGAAGATGAAGTCCGTCGAGTTGACGTTATTGTCAACCGGCTTACCTCCTGTCGGGCACGGGCCGAAGACGCCGGACTGGCCGCCCTTGCCGCATTCGTCGCGGAAGAACGAGTACTGCAAGTTGCTGCCAGTGACGGCCGGGAGCATTGTGCCCTCGCGGAGGAGGTCACAGTTGTTGCCGGTGTTGTTGCCGAAGCCGACGGCGTCGAGCCGCGTGGTCGAGCCGATGTTGATGATGTTCGACGTGTTGAAGAGTCCGACGTTGCGGTCGTCCTCGATGTCGGCGCTCATGGTCTGGTCGCCGGCCGCCGCGCCCGTCCCGCCGTAGTTTGCCAGCGAGTAGGCTGAGCCGACGAACAGGTAATGACCGCGCGCCGGAATCACCGTGCCGTTCGGGATGACGCCGATGATAATCGGCGTATCGCCGCAGGCCGCGCCCATCTTGACGAGTGCCCAACCGCTTGAGCCGTCCGTCGTCGAGACGGTCACGGGCGAGTCGGTGTTGTTGTAGACCTCGACGAAGTCGTCGCCCGCGCCTGACGGGCCGGAGGTGCGAAGCTCTGTGATGAGTATCGTGCCAGCCGGATTAGCAGTCGTGATGGTTCCGACAGCCTGTGCGTCGCCGAGGTTGGCGTTGGTCGGATTCGAGAGGTTGACGAGCAAGGTCTCGTCGGTTTCGGTCTCGGAGTCGGAGCAGACCTCGACGGAGACGGTCTGCACCTGTTGACCTGCCGCGAAGCTGAGCGTGCCGGAGGTCGTCTTGTAGTCAACGCCCGCCGTCGTGCAGTCAGCGCCTCCGACGGCCGGGTTAGTGCCACCCGTATCGTCTGCGGTCGCGTAATTGACCGTGATGGCGTTCGGAGCCGGCACGGAGAGCGCGACGGTGAAGGACATAACGTTAGTGCCCGAAGGAAGCTCGGCTGCCTTCGCGTCTCTGACGGAGATGTCGGCCGGCGGCTGGATGGGCGTGACGGTCGGGTCGTTTGCGCCCGGCGGTGTCGGGTCGTCGGTCAGGACGTTGGCAAAGTTCGTCCCGGAGACAGTGCCCTGGTTCGAGACCTGCGTCACACCTGACGGGAACGGGTCAGCCACCGTCACCTGGAAGGTGATGGTGACGCTTTCACCCGGATTGAGCGTGCCGATGTTGACCGAGACTGTTCCGGCCTGAAGGATGGCCGCGTTGCGTTTCGCCGGCAGAGAGAGCGCGCTACGACGCAGAGGCGTAGACCGTGCGCTGTGCTTGAAGCCTTGCGCCGAATCCTTGCGGTCGTTGTGCGAGAGACCGAGCACGGCCTCCGGATTCTCTTCCGTGTAGGCGGCGCGGACGATGCTCGCCCCGCGCGCCTGTGCGAAGCCGTCGGCCTCGCCGTTCACGGGCTGCTGCTGCTCGGTCGTCTGCGCGATGGCCGCGTCTGTCGTGTTCGCCGTCTGCTCGACGGACGACTCGGCGTCGACGGGTGTCTGCTGCGGCTGCGACGCGCTCGGAACGGCGGAAGTCTGCTCTGCCGTGCCGCCGGGCGCGATTTCGTCTGTGTTGAAGGTTTCAGGCGCGGCTGGCGGCGTGCAACTCTCGTCGATGGCCGCCGGCAACGCGGGCACGGTGTTGACGAGTGTGATTGTGCCTGAGTTATTGGTCGTCGGAGTGCCGACGTTGTTGTCCTGAAGGACTGTCTCGACCACGTTCGAGGCTGACGGCGGCCTCGTCAGGTTGAGATGCGTATTAGCGCTGGCGGCCGTCTCGTTGAGGCTGATGTCGCCGGGGTCGATGGGGGTGCCGAGCGTGAAATCGTTCTGCTCCGCGCCCGCGCCGCCGACCTTGACGTTGAAGGTGGTGGTGTCGGAAGCGAACGCGCCGACATCGACGAAGAGGCCGGCGAAACCGAAGGTCGGGTGCGGCTCGGTCGTGACGTTGCCGACGATGGTGAGGTTGGCCGTGCTGCTGCCGTTATTGCCGGTGGCACGAATGCCGGACTCACCGTAGTTGCGGATGGCGTTGTTCTTGATGAGCGCGGTGTGTGTGCCCACGCCGTTGGAGATGAAGTTGATGCCGGAACCGGCGAGACCCGCGCCGGAACTCTGGACGCCGGGCTTGCCGACGGTGTTGTTGAAGACCGTGCCGGAGAAGTTACCGCCGGCCGTGCTCTTGGCGACGTTGATGCCGTGTCCCTGCGCCGTGCCGACAGTACCGGCGGCGTTGACCTGCTGCACCTTGTTGCAGGAGACATCGTAAGTGACTGTCCCTGAGCCCTGCACGATGATGGCGGTGTTGCCGCTGACGACGTTTGACTGCTCGTTCGTGAAGCTGTTGCTGCGAATGACGATGTCCTGCGTGACGCCGGGTTGGGCAATCGTATCAATCATGTCGCCGCGCGCGCCTCTGAAGGTGCTGCCCGTGATGGTCAGGTTCATGACCGTACCGGCGTTGAAGCCCTCGAAGTGGAACGCGTCGTTGCCGGTCGTGTTGTCGTGGAAGCGGATAATGGTGTTTGAGACGGTCAGGCGATTGAGCGTTCCCGTGGTGTTGACGACGCGCAGATTATCGCGTTTGCCGCCGTCGATGTCGGTGTTCGAGATGGAGGCGCTACCGAGAAGGTTGTCGAAGCTGATGCTGCCCTCTTCAGTGCCGATAGCGGCGTTCGTGCCGTTGGCGCCATGAATGAAAGCACTTGTCAGCGTGAAGCCGTTGACGTTGTTGCCGTAGATGGCGAAGTTCGGGTGGTCGTTGAGGCGCATCAGGGCAAGTGAGACGCTGTCGGCATTGACGAGCCTCACGCCTGTGCCGCCGGTCGCGCCGTCGCCACCTGTGGTCTGCTGAATTCGGCCACCCGTGCAGGTCGGCGTGGCGATGGTGCAGGAGCCGCCGTTGCCGAGGATTCTGAAGCCGCCGGGCGAACCCGTGGAAGAGGTGTTGTTGAGGAAGACGCCGTTAGGGGCGACGTTGCCGCCCGTCACGTTAACGCTCGTCAACTGCATGTTGAGCGGCGTGCGACTGGCGTTGCTCGTGCCCTGAATCTCGACGGCGGTGGCGTTCGTGGTGACGATAGCGCCGCTCGTCGAGGTGAGAGCGCCCGTGTTGTTCTGTGCGAGCAGGGCGCGCTGACCAGCATCGGGCGAGATATTGAGAGTGCCGAAGCTGACGTTGCCGGCGTTGCCGGTGGTCGAGCCGCCGAGGGAGATGCCTGTCCCGCCGGAGCCGCTAACGGTCGTGTTGCCGAAGTTGAGCGTGCCCGCGCCGGAGTTCTGCACCTGTATGCCGATGCCGGTCGGGTTCGAGATGTTGGTGGCCGTGCCGGGGTCGTTGACGGTGAGATTACCGCTCACGAAGTTCAGGTTGACGCCAATGCCGTTGCTGTTGGTCGAGTCGAGGTTGGTGAGCGTCATCGAAAGCGGCGTGCGCGCGGCGGCGCTCGCGCCGGTGATTTCGAGCGTCACGTTGGAGGTGGCGGCGATGTCGCCGCTCGTCGAACTGAGCGTGCCGGTGTTGTTCGTGGCGTGGAAGGCGCGTTGACCCGAATCAGGATTGATGTCGAGGTCTGAGAAACCGATGGCGACTGCGTTCGAGGTGAGGCTCACGCCCGTCCCGCCCGAACCACTAACGATGGTGTTGCCAAAGGTGTAGCCGCCGCCCGCACCATTCGCCACCTGTATGCCGATGCCGGTCGGGTTCGAGATGTTAACTCCGGCCGCCGCGAAGCCGCCGGTCACGTTGCTCATGTTGATGCCGACGGTGGCGCTGTTGGTCGAGGCCAGACCGCCCGTGAAGGACGCGCTGAGCGTGACGCCGGAGAGGTCTAAAGCCGGGCCGGAGGTGGCAGCGACGCTGCCGCCCGTGACGTTGATGGTGCCGCCCGCGCTGGCTAACAGGCCAGTGCCGTTGCTGGTCGTGATGTTGAGCGACGCGAAGCTGATTGTCTGCGAGGTGTTCGTGCTCAGGGAGACGCCCGTGCCGGCCGTCGCGTTTTTGTTGACGGTCGTCGCGCCGAAGGAGAGGCCGGCGTTCGAGTTGAGGACGTTGATGCCAATGCCGGCGGGATTGGTGATGGTCGTCGCGCCCGCGCTGACCGCGCCGCCGCCGACGGCGTGCAGGAAGCCGACGTTGCTCGGCGTCGTGATGGAGAGCGTGCCGAAGGTGCGCGTGCCGCTGGCGTTGTTCACGAGCGAGACGCCGTCGGTTCCACCTGTGACGCTCGTGTTGCCGAAGTTGATGTCAACGCTCGACTGCTGGACGAGGATGCCCTGCGCTATCGAACCGGAAACAGTGGTACCGCCGAAGCTGACGGTGCCGCCAACCTGTGAGAGCAGGATGCCCTGCGCGCTGCTGCTCGTCGTCGTCACACCGCCAAAGGCGGAGGTGGCGGCGAAAGTTCCGTTCGTGAGACTGAGCGCCTGACCCGTGCCGTTAAGTATCAGGTCGGGCGTCGTGTTGCCGGCGGTGAGCGTGCCGAAGCCGTTGCCGCTAATCTTAGCGCCGGTCGTGTTGCCGACCGTGAAGCCGCGCAGCAGATTGCCCTGACCGAGATTGAGCGCGTTAGTCGTGGCGGCGGTCGTAGTGATGGTTGGACTTGCGCCGCCGGTCGCAGGCAGCGGGTCGCTGTAGGTTTCGGGCGTGACGGAGGCGATGCTGGCGAGCGTCGCGGTCGCACCCGCACCGATGAGACGCTGGTTGTTGAGCAGCGTCAGGCCGCCTGTATAACTGCCTGAGAAGAGGAAGATGTTGTCGCCCGCTTCGTCGTGCGTCGAATTCGAGAAGCAGGTCTGCGCGCCCGTGTCCGTGCCGACGAGACAGTTGAAAGGCGAAGTGAGCCGCCCGTCGCCGCCTGCCGGAGACGAGGCGTTGACGAAAAATATCATGCCCGCGACGGTCAGCGTAACGGTCGCCGTGTCGGTCTTACCGGCTCCGTCGGTGACTGTATAGGTGAACGTGTCGGAGCCGGTGAATCCCACAGGAGGGTTGTAGGTGAAGCTGCCATCGGAGGTGTTGATGTTGAGGTTGCCGCCCTGCGTGGTCGTGGTTGGCGCGCTCGTGATGGTCAGCCCCGTGCTCGTGCCGGTGTCCGGGTCGCGGTCGTTGGCGAGCAGGTCGTTAGCGCCGTCGGGCACCTGTATGCGGACGTTGCCGACAACATTGTAGGCGTCGTCGCGCGCGATGGGCTGCGTGTTGACGGAGCCGGGAACGAGCGTCGTGTTCGCGCCGGGCGTGTCGTTGAAGACGACGCCGGTGGCCGGCTGGTCGCCGCCGTTGGTGATGGTCACATCGTAGGTGATGACCTGACCGGGCGTGGCCTTGCCGTCGTTGTCCGGGTCACTGAAGGAGTCGACCTTCGTGGCCGTGATGACGGGGCCGGTAGCGTTCGGGCGCGGCGCATCGAGAGTTCCTGTTGACGGGACAGCGGTTTGTGTCGTGCCGGTTGATGTGCCGGACGTTGCGCCTCGACTCGTGCGTTGCGCGAGGACGGCGAACGGTGCAGCCAGCAAGACATATGAGAGAAGGCCGGCGATGAGCGCCCGGACGTGACGACGACTAAAGGCCGAAGTTGAGTGCTTCATAATTCTCCTTGGGCAGCGCCTCGACCCGAGCGGGAGCGAGGGGGAATCCTTGCCAGAGTGAGGATGAATAGGTAGTAGCTGGCGACATAAAAATTTTGCGGGAGCGGGTGCGGGTCGGCTCAGGTAAGCGAGGCCGACCCGCGCGCCATCGGCGGTGGTGGCGTTAGCCCCTCGGCGGGAAGACGCCTTGGAGTGCGATGTTGAAGTTGAGGGTCAGGTACGGTTGCATGTTGTTGTGCGGGAGGCTGCCGCCCGCGATCCCTATCGTCTGGGGAGCCATGGGGACACCGTTCTGAAGCGGCGGGACGGTATAAGCCGTCGCACCGGCTGACCTCGCCAGCGAGACCGTATTCGGCCCCGGCGAATTGACGTTGGCCGGAGTGTTCTGCGCCATCAGAGAGTGCGTGTGAATTGGAATCTCGGAGACGAGCAGCGTCACCGTGTCCGACCCGCCTATCTCGCCGAGGTCGCGCAGCGACAGGCCAGCGCCCTGCCCCGGATGCATCGCGGCCGAACCCTGTAGGTTGGGCAACGCAAAGGTCGATTTTCCGTCGCCGCCGTAGACGGTGCCGAGCAGCGAGAAGAGCGCTGTGTTCTGCGAGATGGGCAACAACTGGCCGTTGCAGAAGGCCCATCCCTTCGGGGCGAAGTTGAAGGGGAAAATACGGATTTCAGCGACAAAGGGGTCTGCCATTTACGTTCTCCTTAAGTGGGGTTCGGGAACAGCCCGAAGAGCGAGATGATGTAGTTGATGCAAAGGAACGGCTGGCAGTTCTCGTGTGGCTGGCTGCCGCCGACCGGGCTGACGGCCTGCGGGTTCACGGCCACGGCCGGCACACCCGCCCGGTACAGCGTCACGGAGTTGGAATCACCCGTGACGGCTCCGTTCGGACTCAGCGCGCTTCCCGTATTGGTCGAGGCCAGAAAGGGATGATTGTGAATCGGTATCTGCTGCACGGTCAACGTCTCCTGCTCCGTGCCCGCCATCTGAGCGAGGGGGTAAGTAATACCGTCCGGGCCCGTGCCCATGTGAATGGGGATACGACTGGAGAGGTTCGGCAGGTTGAAGGTCTCCTCGCCGTCGCCGCCGTAGGTCGTGCCGATTAACTGGAAGAGCGTCTCGTTTTCGGCGATGGGAAGCGTCTGCCCCTCACAGAACATCCAGCCGGCGGGCGCGAAGTTGCCCGCGAACATCCTAATTTCACCGACGTAGGGTTGTGCCATTTATTAGCCTCCTGATGAGTTCCACGCCATTAGTTCGGCGACGGGAAAATGCCCTGCAATGCGATGCAGAAGTTGAGCACGAGGTAGGGCATCATGTTGTTGTGCGGCTGGCTCCCGCCGACGTTCGTGATGGTGCCGGGTTCGAGCGGCGTCAAGTTGGCTGGCGGCGTATAGAGATTGTTCACCTGCCCAAGAAAGTTGTTGGTCGGGATGGGCTGCGCGCCGTTCGCGTCCGAAGCCATGGCAAAGTGGTTATGCTGCGGCATCTGCTGTTGGGTCACCGTGACGCTCGTCGAGCCAGCCGCTTCACCGAGCGTGTGGCCGTTGCCGCTATGAATCGGAACTCTCCCGCGCAGGTTGGGCAAGGCGAAGTTGGTCTGGCCGTTGCCGCCGTAGGTTGTCCCAAGCAAGCTGAAGAGCGCTTGGTTCTGGTTAATCGGCAGCAATTGACCGTTGCAGAGCGCCCAACCTTTCGGGGGGAAGTTGAACGACATGATTCTGATTTCTGACAGGAAGGGTTCAGCCATCAATTCTCTCCTCGTAGCTTTGTAGGTCGAAAGAGCGGTTGTCAACCGATGTAATGGAGTCTGAGAGCGTGGTACATCTGTGGGCGTTAAAACTATGGAGTTTGACCGCCGAGTGTAGAGCCGGTGTCAGTCTAACGATGAATACCGAGATTGCTGGCGTTGGAAAGCTACTGACGAACTGCTGAAGCGAGGGAAACTATGGAAAAGCTATTTGAGCCTCCTCCAAAGCAAGGGATTGTAATGCTTTAACGCACGGAATTCAAGAAGCATGCAACATCCTGCGCGGTCAGAGCGTGCCGCCGGAGATGATTTTTATGTTGTAAGTTCCGCCTCCAACCCGTACACTCCCGCGCGGACAGTCGCCCGATTGTCTTGAAGGGACAGGACATTCGCTTCAATCAACCTAAGTTCCAACGCAAGACCCGACTGGAGGAGACCCAATAATGCCCACTCCCCGCAGGCTTTTTTTGAAATCCGGTGCGATGGCGACGCTGTGCGTCGGCCTTCACATCGGCTCTCTGTCACAAGTTTTCGCGCAGGATAAAACTTCCCTGCCCTACACGCCCATCCCGCACGAGGCCACCACCGAACGCAACTTCTACTTCACGAAGAACACCTTCGACAAACACATCGACTCTGTCTTCCGTGTGCAACTGGGACGCAAAGTGACAGAGTTGAAACTCATCAAGGTTCAAGACTGCACGGCGGGCGCGGGGCAAACAACGAGAGCCACGTCGTCATCTGCCGACAGCCAGTGCTTCCTGCTCGTCTTCAGCAGTGCCGAACCGCTTTCGCCGCTCCAGACCATCTTTCCGATGGAGCACGGCGCGCTCGGCAGTTTCTCCATCTTCCTCGTCGAGACCGAAGACGAGCGCGGCCGTCTCTATTACACGGCCACTTACAATCACACACAGCCGTAAGCCACTCTGTCAGTATTCATCCGCGACAGGAGACTCTTTATGGAGGAGATTGGAGTGGCGGAGACGCGCGACGTGCGGCCGCCCGTCACGCTCCGCCCCGTGACGACGCAGGACAGGGAATTTCTGGTTAAAGTCTACGCCAGCACGCGCGCCGACGAGATGGCGCTCGTTGATTGGGACGAGGCGACGAAGGACGCCTTCGTGCGCCAGCAGTTCGAGGCGCAGCACCAGCAATACTCTGCGCGTTACCCGGACGCGCGTTACCAGATTGTCCTCTACGCGGGCGAGCCGGCCGGGCGCATCTGGGTCGGCGAGGACGAGACGCAAATCAGGTTGCTCGATATCGCGCTGCTACCTGAATACCGGAACAGAAGGGTCGGCGCGGCGCTGCTCGCCGACCTTCTCGAAGAGGCCGCGCGGGCGCGCAAGCCGCTCCGCCACATGGTCTTCAAATTCAACCCTGATGCGACGCGCTTCTACGAGCGCCTCGGCTTCCGGCCAATAGAAGACGTCGGCGCTTATATCCACATGGAGTACCTGCCGGACGAGGGACAAGGTGAGACTTAATGGGTCTGGCGGTTGAAGATGACTTCATAGTAGAAACCGTCTGTGTGGCGTCGAATGGGAACGATAAAGAGGTCGAAGGAACCAATCTGCGGGTGCTCGAAGTTGTAGATGCGCTGCTGAAAGAGTGTTTCGGTCGGGCCGCGAAAGATGAGCGAGAAGCAGTCGCCCTGTCCTTCCTTTTCGACCGGCCCGCTCGACACTTCGACCAACTCCAATTCGCTGTCCTGCCCCGGCTCCGCGTGGAGCACAAACTTCGTATTCAACAGGCGGGCAAACGTCTCCTCGTTGAGACTCTCAAGCATCCCTGTTTTAGTCCTTTCTGGAATCTTTACTTCGGCGCGTGGAAAACGGCGGGACTTTAACACACTAACTGAACGGGAGGAAACTCCTGATGAGGTCGTGGAGACGGTCGAAGTCGATAGGCTTGGTCAGGTAGCCGTCGAAGCCTGCATCGTAGGCGGCACGGCGGAAGCCTTCGGTGGCGAAGGCCGTGACGGCGATGATGGGGATGCCCTGCACGTGCGGCTGGTCTTTAATCTGGCGCGTCGCGCCGAGGCCGTCGAGTCCGGGCATGCCGATGTCCATCAGAATCAGGTCGGGCTGCGAGATGGAAGCGACGCGCACGGCCTCCTCGCCGTTTGAAGCCGTCACCACCCTGTAGCCACACTTCTGCAAGTCCAGACTTATCAGGACGAGGTTGTCTATCACATCGTCAACGACGAGCACCAGATAGTCCTTCTTGGTGATTTCGCTGGTGTCGATGTCTTCGTGGTCGAGTTGCCGTTTCGTGGGCAGACCTTCGTTCATCCGGAATGTCTCGTGTGACAGCAGCAGAAGTTTCTCTTCGGCGAGGCGGCGCGTCGGCAATAATAATACAACTCAGCGCCCCTCCGGCCGCGAAGGCCGGAGAAGCGCCGACGTTGTGGACAAGCCTTGACCAAAGCTGGTCAGGCCTTTTGAGGCGACTGTCCGAGCGCCTCGACGGGCATCCGGACGAGAGGCCGAGTCCTCTTCAACTCTCTTCGGTCGTCGCTGTTACGACGAGGTCTCAATGTCCCCTTCAGCGGGGCTAGACCGTGCGGCGTCCGGTCAGAAGGTTGATAACAAGAATCACGAGCGCAACGACGAGCAGCAGGTGAATGAGCGAGCCGCCCACACTACCGATAACGCCGAGAAGCCACAAGACCAAAAGAACCACGAGAATCGTCCACAACATAACTTTTCCTCCTGTAAGTTCCGTTTCCTTTAGTTTCCCGAAAAGCCCTGACACTCCATTGAGCAACGTCCGTGCCAACAAACGCCTACGAAGCCTCAAGGACGCTGCTAACTCCTTTAAATCTCGCCTTTAAGAGCAGCGCGGCGGCCTCCTAAGGCGCTTTGGCCGACGCGTCTCGCGGCTCTTTTTGTATGGAAATGCTTCGCTTTTGGGAGCCTCTTTGTGCGTCGATTCAGGCCACTGGCGCAGCGTCAAAACGAATCGCCGCCGGGCGTCGCAGGAGAGGTGCGCCGGACTGATAATCTCTCTTGACTTTTGCGCGCTATCAGATAGAGTCGCCCGACCACCAATATCTCGTAGGCTCTTTTTATTTAAACCACGCGCGCTCGCTCCCCGTAATATCGTCAACGCTTCGGCAGACAACGTCGGCGGATTAACTACTCAAAGCTCACATGAATTACACTCAAGCCAAACTACGCCCCTCTTCTTTCTTCTTTGCAGATGCGACGCGGCGGCTTCTAAGGCGCTCGTCCGTGCTCCTTCTGTTAACGATGCTGCTCGCTGCCGGCGCAACGCGCGCGCAGGAGAAGCGGCAGCCGCCGCAGCAGCCGGACAAAAGTTTCAAGGCGCAGACGGCCGGGCTGCAAAAAATCGACGGCTTCATGCCGCTCTACTGGAACGCCAACGAGGGGCGGCTGCTGTTGGAGATTTCGCGCTGGAACACGGAATTGCTCTACCAGATTTCGCTGCCCGTCGGCGTCGGCTCGAACCCCATCGGACTCGACCGCGCGCAACTCGGCGATACGCACGTCGTCTTCTTCGAGCGGACGGGGCCGCGCGTCCTGATGATTGAGCCGAACTATCGCTTCCGTGCGCTGAGCACAAACGCGGCCGAGCGGCGTGCGGTCGAGGAATCGTTTGCGCGCTCGGTGCTCTGGGGCTTCGAGGTCATCGCCTCGGAAGGCGAACGCGTGCTCGTCGATGCGACAGCCTTCTTCCTGCGCGACGCGCACAACGTCGCAGACCGTCTGCGAGAGACCCAACAGGGACGCTTTCAACTCGACACCTCGCGCAGCGCGCTCTACCTGTCGCGCACCAAAGGCTTCCCGCTCAACACGGAGGTCGAGGCGACCATCACGCTCACGTCGGACGAACCCGGCCCGCTCGTGCGCGAAACCGTCCCGGCCGCGCGCTCCATCACCGTCCGCCAGCACCATTCATTCGTCCAACTGCCCGATGCGAATTATCGTCCGCGCCGTCTCGACCCGCGCGTCGGCGTCTTCGCCGTAGACCTCTACGACTACGCGACGCCGCTCACAGAGCCGCTTGAGAAGCACTGGATTGTGCGCCACCGTCTGGAGAAGAAAGACCCTTCGGCGGCCGTCTCCGACCCGGTTAAGCCGATTATCTACTACGTTGACGCGGGCGCGCCGGAACCCGTCCGCAGCGCGCTCATCGAGGGCGCGGCGTGGTGGAATCAGGCCTTCGAGGCCGCAGGCTTTCGCAACGCCTTTCAGGTCAGAGTGCTGCCGCCCGACGTTGACCCGATGGACGTGCGCTACAACATCATCAACTGGGTGCATCGCTCGACGCGCGGCTGGTCTATCGGCAGCAGCGTCATTGACCCGCGCACCGGAGAGGTCATCAAAGGCGACGTGACGCTCGACTCGCAGCGCGCGCGTCAGGACTTTCTCATCGGGACGGGACTCGTTCCCTCCTACGCGCGCAACTCCCGGACGCACAACGGCGCGCAGACGGCCTGCGACTTCGGACACCTGCCCGACGCCGGTTATCTCTCGGCCGCAGACACGCCCGACGAGATGGCCGCGATGACGCTGGCTCGCATCCGTCAACTCTCCGCGCACGAGGTCGGCCACACGCTCGGACTCGCGCACAACTTCGCGGCCAGCACCTACGGGCGCGCGTCCGTGATGGACTACCCTGCCCCTCTGGTTGAAATCAGGAACGGGCAACTCGACCTGTCGCGCGCCTACGCCGTCGGCATCGGCGCTTACGACAAGTTCGCCATCCGTTATGCCTACGCGCAGTTTCCGCCGGGCACGGACGAGGCTGCGGAACTCGAAAAAATCTTGCGCGAAGGAGTCGCGGGCGGCATGCTCTTCATCTCCGATTTGGACGCCCGCCCGCCCGGCGCGGCGCACCCGCTCGCCAATCTCTGGGACAACGGCGGCGACCCCATCGAGATGCTCAAGCACGAGATGGAAGTGCGACGCATCGGGATACGCCAGTTCGGCCTGCGTAACATCCCGCGCGGCACGCCGCTCTCGCTGCTCGAAAGCAAATTCCTGCCCCTCTACCTGCACCACCGTTATCAGTTACAGGCCGCCGTCAAATCGCTCGGCGGCGTCTACTACAGTTACGCCGTGCGGACAGAGGACGGCGCATCGCCCGCGCAGGTTCAGGAGATTGTCCCTGCGCGCCGGCAGCGCGAGGCGCTCGATGCAG
Source organism: Pyrinomonadaceae bacterium (assembly GCA_035942915.1). Lineage (GTDB taxonomy): Bacteria > Acidobacteriota > Blastocatellia > Pyrinomonadales > Pyrinomonadaceae > DASZCR01. The sequence goes on from DASZCR010000216.1 coordinate 12,842, forward strand.
TGCTCTCGACGCTCAGGACTGAGGAGTTGTTGATACCGCCGCGCATCCTCTCGCTCATCACGCCGCGCGCCTTCGGCTACGAAGGCGGCACGCAGGAGCTTTTCGCGAAACGCACTGCGCCGGTTTTCGACCCCGTCGGCGCAGCCACCATCGCCGCCGACCTCGCCCTCACAGACCTGCTCCAACACCAGCGCGCCGCGCGGCTCATCGAGTTTCACGCGCGCGACGCGGCGAACCCCGATTTCAGGGAAGTGACGAACGCGCTCGTCCGTCAGGTCTGGCACACGGGCGCCACCGGCGACGACTACGCAGGCGCGGTCACGCGCGCCGTGCAGAGCCTGCTTGTGACGCGTTTGATGGACGTGGCCGCCAACGCGGAGGCCGCGCCGCAGGTACGCGCCGTCGCCACGCAAACCCTGCGCGACCTCAGCGCATGGCTCAGACAGTCGAACGCGACTGCCCCTCAGCTATCCGCACATCAACAAGCGACCATCGAAGATATCGAACGCTTCATCAACCGACCCGACGCGCCGCGCCAGCGCACACCGCCGCTGCCACGCCCGCCCGGCGACCCCATCGGCGCGGGACGACAGTGAGCGCCTCTGTGGACGGTTCAAACTGAGGGTGTAAAATAGCGGCGACGCGGCGAGACGGAAACCACCTTGCCGCGTCGCCTGTCATCTCTCCAGAGAGGATAGCTATACGCATGACCACAGATGAACCGAAGCGCGCGCTGCTCGTCGTCGATGTGCAGAACGACTTCTGCCCCGGCGGCGCGCTCGGCGTCGCAGGCGGCGATGAAGTCGTCGCGCCGCTCAACAATTTGATTGACGAATTCCTCGCGCGCGGCGAGTTGGTCGTCAAGAGCCGCGACTGGCATCCCTCACGCACGAAGCACTTTCAGGCATACGGCGGAACGTGGCCTGTTCACTGCGTCCAGCACACGCACGGCGCAGAGTTCCACGAAGGACTCAAGGACGACCCGCGCATCGTCGTCGTCTCCAAAGGCACGGGTGACGAGGACAGCTATTCGGCCTTCGACGGCACAGACCTGCTCTCGCTCCTGCACGAGCGCGGCGTCGAAGAGGTCTGGGTCGGCGGCCTCGCCACAGACTACTGCGTCAAGAACACCGTCCTCGACGCCCTGCGCTCCGGCTTCCGCGTCGTCGCCATCGAAGACGCCATGCGCGCCGTCAACCTCCAACCCGACGACGGCCAATGCGCCCTCGAAGAGATGCGCGCCGCAGGAGCGGCAATCATCTGAAAGTGATAGGTGATGGGTGATGGGTGATAGGATAAGAAACAGCTTTACTCTTATCACCTATCACCCATCACTCCTCTCCTATCACCTATCACCTATCACTCCTTTCCTATCACTTGAATCATGCTGAACATCGACCGCTATCACGCTACGATGGGTGATGCTTCGTTCAAGGAGGCGGCGCGCCTGCACGAGCGCCCGTTGAGCGAGGCCGAATCGACCTTCTACGTGACGCAGCGCAAGCTGCCCTTCGCGCCCTGTCTCGGACACGAGCGGCTCGTGCGTTCGCTCCTCGACGCGCACGTTGACCGCCCGCGCCTGCGCTTTCTCGAACAGGATAGAGGCGGTCTGCAACTGTTTGCCAAAGCGGTCGAGGACATGCAGTTTGTCGGTCTCGTGCGCGCCGTGCGTCCGGCGACCATCATGTTTGCGGGCGAGCCTTTCGCCGACATCACCGGCGCGTTCGGCCTCACGCAGGCGCAGGAAATCAAGTTCGAGCACGCCTTCGACCTGCCGATGACAACGGCCAGTATCGCCATGCAACTACGCATGGCCGCAGGCGAAAAGCGTTGGCTCTCAGACTTCTCGCTTCGTCGCAACGGCGACATCGAGCGCGCCGTCGAAGTCGCCACCTGCGCCTTCATCGGCGGTTTCAACGACACGTCGAACATGGAGGCCGCGCATCGTCTCGACATCCCGGCCGTCGGCACGGCCGCGCACTACTGGCAGCAGGCTTTCACGGAGTTCATCGACGAACCTGAGATTGAACCGCGCACGGGTCGGCCGAAGCACTTCGAGCAGGTCGCCTTCGAGCGTTGGCTCGACGCCAACCCGCAGGGGACAACCCTGCTGCTCGACACCGTTGACGTACATCTCGGCGCGGTTCACGCCGCGATGGCCGCGACTTCGACCGACGCGCGACGCCGCGCCTTCAAGGGCTTCCGCGTCGATTCGGGCGACCTTGCCAAGCTCGGCTCGTGGTGTCTGCGATTCTTCGAGGCCAACGGCCTGACGGGTCTGATGCCGGTGCTGACCGGAGACCTCGACGTAGAGACCATCAAACGCATCGTCGCAGAGTTTCCCGAAGTCGCAGGCTTCGGCGTCGGCACGAAACTCTCCGGCGAGGTGCGACGCATCGCGGGCGTCATCTTCAAACAGTGTCTCATCGACGGCCACCCGACGCTGAAAGCCTCAAACACACCTGAGAAGTCAACGCTGCCCGGTCGTCTCCAAGTCTTTCGCGGCACGGATGCGGCGGGTCGCTACGTCGGCGACGTGGTCGGCCTCGACGAAGAGGAGATAGAGATTCCCGGCGCGGCGACGGTCGAGCGCCTGCTGCGTCCCTTCTGGGAGCGCGGGCGCTACGAGGCCATTCCCTCCATCACCAAACAGAAAGCCTTCGTCGAAGAACAGCGTACGCGCTTTCCAGATATCGACAACTACCCGCACACGCTGAGCGAACGCCTGCGCCGCTTGCGCGACGAGTTGACGGCGCGCATGCGCGCAGACGAGTCTGGCTGGCAGAATGTTTTGACGATGCCGGAGGAGTTGGCTGCTGCGCTTCGTTGAAGACGTTGGAGACGGCCGCTCAGTTAAAGCCACGCGGAAGAAGTCAGTTCCGCGTGGCTTCGTCTTTGACGGCGGAGTCTTATCTGGCGATGACGAGGTAGACATCCCACGCCCAACGCCCCGCTTGCGCGTCGCGCGTGTCCGTGACTTTCGCTCTCCAACGGAAGAGGTTGCCGTGATGGTCTCTGCGCGCAGACCATCTGTATTGCAGGTCTAAAGTTTTCAGGCTGAGGGCGGGCAGCGTGTGCAATTCGTCCGGCTCGGAGCGGCCGTTGTGATTGGCGTCGCGCCACAGGCGTAGCGCGGGAAAGACGGCATCTCTGTTGTCTATCAGGCCGTCGCTGTTTCCGCCGTTGGCCTTCCAATCGTAGTCACTCAAGGCGGCGAAGCCGTCAGGTTCGGTCGAAGGTGTCTGCTGCGGCGTGAAATTGCCGAACAGTTTCGTGATGAACGGTGGGAGGATTCGGTAAGGCTTCATTGCGCGGCCTCGCTCCTTTGCGCCTCTGTGAGAAAACCCCGTGAGCGAGGGCGGGTTGGTGAGCCGGATGCTACGCGCGCGAGTCTGCAAGAGTGTCAAACGAAATTAGTTTGCATTGCGCTTCCGGCGAACACGCGATGGTCTGCTCTTTAGTCTCGCTTGTTGTATAATATCGACAGTCCCCATAGTTAAAACTCAATCCAAAGTTTTGGGAGTTTCCAAGAAAATGAAAAGCCTGTTTCTGGTCGCTCTCCTGCTGTCCGCCCCGCTGCTGGCGTTGGCGCAGCAGTCGAAAGAGCGCAAGATTTTCCCGTATCAGTACACAGTTGACGACCTGCCGAACGGACTGCGGCTCGTCACCGTCCCGACCGACTATCCTAACCTCGTCGCGCTCTACATCGTCGTCCAGACCGGCTCGCGCAACGAGATTGAGCCGGGCAAGAGCGGCTACGCGCACCTGTTCGAGCACCTCATGTTCCGGGGCAGTAAGAACTTCTCGGCCGAGCAGCGCGACGCCATCCTGAAGCGCGCGGGCGCCTCCTCGAACGCTTACACTTCGGACGACCGCACCGTCTATCACGAAGTCTTCGCCAAAGAAGACCTCGACAAAATCATGGAACTCGAAGGCGACCGTTTCCAGTTCCTCACCTACCCGGAGGACGCCTACAAGACGGAGACGCGCGCCGTGCTCGGCGAGTACAACAAGAACAGTTCGAACCCGATTCGCCAGATCAACGAGAAGCTGCGCGAGACGGCCTTCACCAAACACACCTACTCGCACACGACGATGGGCTTTATCCGCGACATCGAGGACATGCCCAACCAGTATCAGTACAGTCTCGACTTCTACAAGCGTTACTACAGGCCGGAGTACACGACCATCATCCTCGTCGGCGACGTGACGCGCGAGCGCGCTCTCGCCTTGACGAAGAAGAACTTCGGCAACTGGCAGCGCGGCAACTACGTGCCGGAGATTCCCTCCGAGCCGGCGCAGACCGAACCGCGCACGGCGCATGTCGATTGGCCGACGCCGACGCTGCCTTACATCGCCATCGCCTTCCGCGCGCCCGCCTTCTCCGAGACGAATAAGGACAAGGCCGCGCTCGACCTGCTGACGCCCATCGCCTTCGGCGAAAACTCCGAGTTGTATCAAAAGCTCGTCATCCGCGAGCAGAAGGTTGACCAGTTCTTCAGCGGCGCAGACGACCAGCGCGACCCTGAGCTCTTCAGCATCTACGCGCGCGTCAAAGACCCGAAGGACGTAGACTACGTGCGCGAACAGATTCTCGCCACCGTCAAGCGTTACACGACGGAACTCATCCCGCAGGCCAAGCTCGACCAGACGCGTTCGCGGATGCGCTACGGCTTTGCGATGGGCATGAACAGTTCCGAAGCCATCGCCAACGTCCTCGCCGTCTACGTCTCTCTGACGCGCGACCCCGACACGCTCAACCGTCTGTTCTCGCTCTACGAGAGCGTCACGCCTGAAGACATCCGCGCCGCTGCCGCCAAGTACTTCAAGGATTCCGGGCGCACCATCGTCACGCTCAGCACGAAGCCGGGCAGCCAGCAAGGAGGGACTGGTCAATGAAACGCACACTTGTCTCCACCCTACTCACAACCGTACTCGCTTTCTCGACCGTCGGAACTGTTATGGCTTCAAACAGCAACGCGAACGCAGCGGCCATCGCGCCCGCGCCCGTGCTTCTGCCAAACCGCTCGCCGCTCGTCACCTTCCGTATCCTCTTCATGACGGGTTCGGCCTTCGACCCGAAGGGCAAAGAGGGCGTCGCCAACCTGACGGCGGCGATGCTCGCCGGAGGCGGCTCGCGCCAGATGACTTTCGAGCAAATCACCGAAGCCTTCTACCCGATGGCCGCAAGCTTCCGCACGCAGGTTGACAAGGAGATGACCGTCTTTACGGGCACGACTCACGTCGATAACCTCGCGCGCTACTACGAGATTATCCGGCAGATGCTTCTCGACCCCGGTTTCCGTGAGGACGATTTCACGCGCAACAAGGCCGACACCATCAACTATCTCAAGACGGGTCTGCGCCAGAACAACGACGAGGAACTGGGCAAGGAGTATCTCTACAACGTCATCTACACGGGCACGCCTTACGCGCACAACACGGCCGGAACCATCTCGTCGCTTGAGAAGTTGACGCTCGACGACGTGCGCGCCTTCTACCGCGACAACTACACGCAGGCCAACTTCGTCCTCGGACTGGCGGGCGGCTATCCGGCCGACTTTCCGAAAAAGGTCGAGGCCGATTTCGCCAAACTTCCGGCCGGTAAACCGGCGACGCTTGCCTCCGTCGCGCCGTCGCTGGCGCCCGGCATGAAGATTGACATCGTCCAGCGCGACACGCGCTCGACGGCCTTCTCGCTCGGCTTCCCCATCCCCGTCACGCGCCGCGACAAAGACTTCGCCGCGCTCGCGCTCATCGCCTCCTACTTCGGACAGCACCGCTCGTCGAACAGCTACCTCTACGGGCGTCTGCGCGAGGCGCGCGGTTTGAACTACGGCGACTACGCCTACATTGAATACTTCCCGCGCGGTATGTTCCAGTTCGAGCCTGACCCGAACCTCGGCCGACGCTCGCAGATTTTCCAAATCTGGATTCGACCGGTCGAGCCTGTCAACGGCCCCTTCACCTTGCGCGCCACGCTCTACGAGTATGACAAACTTGTGCGCGACGGTCTCACGCAGGAGGCTTTCGAGGCGACGCGCGAATTTCTCTCGAAGTACAACAACATCCTGACGGCGACGCAGGACGCGCAACTCGGCTACGCGCTCGACAGCCGCTATTACGGCACGAGCGATTACGTCTCAGGGATGCGCGAAGCCCTCGCGCGCCTGACGCTCAAGGACGTGAACGACGCCATCCGCAAGTATCTGAGGTCTGACCGGATGCGAGTCGTCGTCGTCACGAAGGACGCC
>DASZCR010000217.1:0-19470 GCA_035942915.1 Pyrinomonadaceae bacterium
CGTGATGCCAGCCCAGACCGGAGGGGCTGTCGCAATTGAATTCGAGGAACTTGAGCACGCCGTCGCGTCGGCGATAGGCCGCGTCGAAGCGCATGACGCAGGAGGCGCGGACGTGCTCTCCGAGAGCGTCTGTCAGTCCGCTCATCGAAGCGTGCTCGTCTGTCGGTTCGTTCGTGGCGGCGTTCGTCGTGTGGCCTGTCGTGGAGTCGTGGTGCGAGGCGTGTGTTGGGAACAGTCGCACGGCTTTCTCCAAAATCCGCGCGATAGCTTCGGACGCTTCTGCGAAGAGGGCACGCTCGGCAGGGGTGGCGAAAGACGGTTTGGGATTCACGGGCAGCGGCGTCTCGCCGATTCTGAGGTCGTGGCGCTCGACTGCGGCGCGCACGTCTTTGAAGACGGCCGCGCCGTGCGTGAGACAGGCGGCGCGAAATAGTTCGTCGGCGCGCGCGTGCGCTTCGTCTTCGACGTAGGGGGTCAATTTCCGCCCGGCCCTCCCTGACAGTAATCGGATGTGAAGTGAAAGAACTTGCCGTTCGGCTCTCCTGTGTCGCCCGTGTTGAAGGGGTTGGGGATGTGGTCTACGAGACGGATGCTCAGCGGTAAGTCTCCGACGTGCGGCGTCTGCGACCATTCACGTTGCAGCAGGAGGCTGAGCGCAGGCGTGCAAGGCTCGGCCAGCGACAGTCTCAACTCGAATCCGTCGTTCTTCGTCTGGTGAATCTGATACTGGCGCAGGAGTCTCTCGAACGGCGCGGGGAGTTCTTCGAGTACCTTGCGAAACGCCGTCACGCCGTCGAGCGTGCCACGCGGCAGAGCCTTAATGGCGGAATATCTACCGATGACTTCGCCGAAAGTCGGCAGGCTGAGGCCGCAGCCGCAAGGGTCGTCCACGCGCACGAGGTCGTCCGTCTCGTAGCGTATGAGCGGCATCCCGAAGTTGGTCAGACAGGTGACGACGGCGCGTCCCGATTCGCCGGGCGCGCATGGACGTTCGTCTTCGCCGACGACCTCGACGATGCAGTGTTCGGGGTGGACGTGATAGCGCCCGTGCGTACATCTTGAAGCGACGATGCCCAGTTCGTTGAGTCCGTAGTTCTCATGAATCGGCACGCCCAAGACACGCACAATCCGGCGACGCATCCCAGCGGTCAGCGGCAGGCAGACAGACTGTACTGCACGGAGCGATTCGAGGCGGCCGGATTCCTGCATCGCCAGCGCAAGGTGTTCGAGGTGCGGCGCATCCATGCAGAGATAAGCGGGGGCTACTGCGCGCAGCCATTCGATTTGATGCTCAAGCGGATTGGCGCGACAGAAGCCGTAGTAAGCGCCGGTCTTGAAGTAGCTGCCGACGAGCGGCCATGCTTCGGCGCGCGCCGTGACCCCACGCGGCAGAGGACTGCCGTCGCTATCAGGGAAACACTTGCCGATGCGGATGGCAGCGTAGCTGCCGAGTGGATTGAGTCTGCTCCAACGCTGCGCTCTCTGCAACAGGAGCATCAGTGTATGGCGCGAGCGACGCGTCTGCGCCACCTCGACGGGCTGCCCCGTCGTTCCACTGGAACGAATACTGCCGTCCAACTCTTCGACCGGGAACGCTTCCGCCCTGAAGTCTGCGGTGCGACGGCGCAGAGTGTCTTTGTGCAGCGTGGGAATGTGCAGGAGGTCTGCGGTTTGCCAGTCGCGCTTCGTTGATAGACCGAGTCCGCGCAGAAGTTCGCGGTAGTAGGGGACGCGTTCGGCCGCAAACGTCATCAAACTCGACAGCAGACGCGACTGCTGTGCGGCGAGTTCTTCAGGAGCGAGGAACTCGTTTTCAAGCATGAGACTGAAATCGCGCAGCGCACTGTGCTGCGTGCGGCGGAGGGCATCCCACCGGCGCTGCTCAAGGCGCTCACGCTCGATGCTTGTCTTAGACTCTTTTGCCAACATACTCGGACGAGCCGCGCGCGGGTTGTTGCATGATGGCTAACTCCGTGCCCCACATCACCAGCGCCATCACGCGCAGCGGCCCCTTCGGCCAACGCTCGGTTTCAAAACGTCTCATCGGTTTGCCCTCTTCCAGAGGCCACCTCCAAGAGCGATGAGCCGACATCGCCCCGTAGCCGACGAGCAGGACGGCCTCGCAATGGTCGGCAGGGAACTGGCCTGTGAGTCGGACGACGCCCTCTCGTTCGACGACCAGCGCAAGTTGACAGGAGGCAGGCGCATCGGCAATCAGCCCGCACTCGACGCACAAGGCCATGCGGCGCGCCGCCGTGCCTTTCGTGGGCGGTTGAAAGACGTGCTCGTTCACGGCCGCGCCGCAGACGCAGGAAGGGCGCGGCAAAGTCAGACGCGGCTCTCCGAAGAGCGGCATCCAGTAGCCGAAGACGAGAGGGTTGTAGCGTGAGAGGTAGCGCAGCACACGTCTGCGCAGCGCAGCCCCTAGAGGGCGCGACGCGCTCTCCGGGTCGTCGCCGCGCTCCGTTGCTTCCTCGTAACGCCGCGCCTTGTTCAAGGCTGCTCTGGCCGCCCTTAAACCCTGCACGTCGCCGGCTGCGGCACGCTCGCGCACACAGCTTTCCAACCACAGACGCATGAATGACGAAGGCGCTGCTGCTTCTTCGTCAAACCCGGCTGTCTCCGGGACACGGAAAACTCGCGTCCGCTTCAACGAACTGTCCTGCCAGGGCGCGGGCGGGGGCAGCGCCGTCTGAGGGTCGCCGAGAAGGCAGAGTTGCAAGCCTCTGCTGCGCGCGCGTGGGCTGCCGAGATGGCGCGCGGCCGCTTCGCCCACAGGCGTTCCGGCGGCGATGTCGGCCGACAGGTCTTCATAATCCGCAGGCCCCGTCACGGACAGATGCCAAGTGGTTAGAATCGCACCGATGCCGGGATGGTTCGCCATCCTCGGCATCAGTCCCCAGACGGGGTCGAGTGCTCTGAACAACTGGCCGCTGCCGGGAAGCAATCCCCAACAAGCGACCCAGAGAAGCACACGCGCGCGGATGGCCTCCGGCGCGACCAGACGCCCGCTCTGCCACGCGCTCTCCAACTGTTCGTTCAGGCGGAAGCAGTTTCCCGTCACCAGACAATGCGGCTGCCTGTGCGGGTCTGCCTCATCGTCGAGACGGTCTAAGGCACAGGCGATAAGATTGCCGCCGAGGCTCGCGTCGAGGCCGTCGGAGTGGGTGATAAAACTGACGAGGCCGCTGCCGTCGCCGACTGCGTTGAGGATGTCTTGGCCGGGTGCGGCGCGGCCATAGAGAGAGCGTCCGGGCGCAGTCCACTCCGCGACGTTGATAGTCGGCTGCACGTCAATCCAGCGCCTTTCGAGCGGCCCTGAGCGACCATAGGCAGCAGCCTTCATGAGCGCCTGCCGGCGCAGTCCGGCCTGCGTGCGAGCGTAGATGAGGCCGGGCAGCGTCCCCTGTTCCAGACCGATTTCAAACAAGCATTCAAGCAACGTGTGGCGCACCTGTCGCTCGTCCGCCAGCAGCACTTCGAGGCCGTCGAGGTGCGGCAGCTCTTCGACGCACGCTACAGGCAACCAGCGCCGTCCCGTCAGGTGCGCGTACAGACGCGCAGGCTCGTGAGCGATTTCGCCGAGAGAGGCGACCGTCTTGCGGCCGCCGCCAAGTTCAGGCGATGCGTGGTCGCCGCGAACCTCGCGGACGTTGACGGCGAACAGTTCGCAGAGCGTGAGCAGCGCCGCCGCCTCTTCTTTCGTGCGCGCAGGGAAGACCGGCTCGCCCGCGTAGGTGAGCACGTCGGAGGCGGGCGCGCGGTCAACGAAGAGGGTTGAAACTTGGGACATGTGCAGAGTCGTCTAAGGGCGTTCGTAGGTCAGGCGCACGAGGGCGCGGTCGGGAACGGAGGGGTCGAAGGCGGGCACGCCGACGGGCGGCGCGGCCGGTCGTACCACGTCCGCAGGCAGACGCATCGCCTGCAAGCATGCGTTACAGAACTCGTGGCATCGGCGGTCGCTCTCAAGATAGTCGCGGCGCGCGCGCACGGCCGCCGCGTGGTTGAGAGGGTCGATGTCGGGCGTGTAAGCCCACCTGTCCGGCATGAAAAAACAGAACCGGAGACGTTCTTCATCGTCGAGCACGACTTCGGAGAAAGGCAGACCGCAACGCCTGTATTCTGGACGGGGCTTGCCGAGACGGAAAGACTCGAAGTAGTTGGCGAAGTCCGTCAACATGTCAATCGTCTTGTTGCCGTACTCAGGATATTCGGCCACCTTCCGGCGCACGGCCGGGATGGTCACAGCACGCATCTCCTCAATCTCTTCGAGCGTTAGGATGATGCTCTCCAACGTCTCCGGGCTGGCGGGCGCATCGTGGCCGAAAGCTCCTGAGTTGCGCAGCCCCGGTTCAATCAGACTGGGCAAGTCCGGGCACAGGAAAGAGAACCTGTGAACGCCGACCTCTCGCGCGAGGTCGATGAAGCGCGGGAGGCGTCGGAAGTTTTTCCTCTGGACGACGGCGCAGAAGGTCATATGTGTCCGGCGCGAACGGGACAGGAACAGGCGCGCGGCGCTCATCAACTCGTCAAAAGCGTTCGCGCCGCGTATCGACTGATAGAGTTCCGGCGTGTCGCCGTCGAGCGAGATGATGCAGCGTTGGAGGCGATTGCGTATTCGCTCGAAGTGCTTGCGCAGGTACGTGCCGTTGGTGACGAGAGTGATTTCCAGACCCGCGTCGTGCAGGTCTTCGACGATTTCGCAGAACTCAGGGTGCATCGTCGGCTCGCCGCCCGACAACGTCACGCGACTTAAGCCATACGGCAAAAGCTTCTCGACCACAGAGCGGAGCGTCTCGCGCCGGACGCGATTGAGACGCTGTTGCGAAGGGTAGGAACAGGAGAGACAGTGGAGATTGCACTGGTTAACGAGGAGCACGTTGAGACCTTCCACACGGCTCAACATCGGCGCGATTTCCATGTCCAGACTCCTTTGCCGAAAGGCGTTTGAGAATGTCCGTCCTCTTGAAGTTCAACAACTGGCGATGCGTCAGCCTTCACGTTCGTCGTGCTGCTGTGCGGCGTCGAACCCTTCTCGCGGCTGTTCCGCAACAGGGCGACCGGCGGCGGGGCGCTGGCGTTTAGCGCCGCGATAGAAGTCCGCATCCCAAGTGATACCGCGACGGATGGGCGGGGCGGACGGTCGCTCTTCTTCCGGCGTAGCGGCGCAGTCTGCGGCGGCGGCGGCGGCGCGCGTCTCTCTGCTCATCGGAACACCTTGAGGCGAATGGTGCGGCTGCGTTCAGACGGCTCTTCGCGTTCGTATAAGACGACGTTATCGGCGGCGCGCTCCGGCTTCGCCACAGGGTAGTTGCCTACGGAGCGTTCGGGGATGGCGAGAGCGAGATACTTCCCGCCGTCGCTGAAGAGGACGCCTGCCTCTTCGAGTTCGCCGAGAATCCTCTTAATCTGCGTGCTCGTCAGAGGCAAATCGCTCTCGACCAAATCCTTCATCCGCTTCGCCCATCCGGTGCAGGCAAGATAAACGTCCCGATACTCGTCGGCTATCGTCACGCACGCGTCGTTGCCTTGACCGCCACCGCGCACGCTGATGGTTAAAAAGTCGCCGCCATCGAGATAGACTATGCCGGGGCGTCCGAGGTTGCCGTGATAGCGCGCCTTCCACTGTTCGATGAACTCAAGGACGGGACTCCAATCGACGCCTGTCGGGACTTTGGGAACGGGATGAATGGTGAGGGAGAAAAGCTGCGCCAGTCGCTCTGCAACCGGCGGCGGATAGATGGCCGCGATGTCGTCTGGCAACCTCCAACCGGCGATGTTGAAGGCCTCCATGTTGTTGTAGGCGGGGCTATCGACGGTGAAGCTGAAGTCGTGTACGGCCGGATACATGTAGTGCTGCGCGGCTTTCATCACGCGCAGCGAGCGTTGCACGTCTTCCGGCTCGTCGAGCGGGAAGTTGATAATCAGGTTGTAGTAAATCTCCACGTCGAACTCGGCCGCCCACTTGAGCATCTCGACGCTGCGCATGACGGTGTGGCCGCGTTCGTACAACTGCACGAGACGGCCGCTGAACGACTCGATGCCCACCTGAATACTGCGCACCCCTGCGTCTCTCAGCGCCTTCATCCCCTCGCGCGTCATGTGCGGCGAAACTTCTGCGAGGATGCGGTAGTCTGCGGGCAAGGTGGCGAGCGTTTCAAACAGGGGAATCTTATCGACGACGTTCGTGTCGCAGAAAGTAAAGACGTTGCTCTTGTACGCCTTGCGCAGATGCTCCAATTCTTCGACGACGCGCGCGTGACTCTTGCGCCGGTATCGTTGATTCCACTGAAGGTTGAGGTTGCAATAGACGCACTTGCCCCAGACGCACGCCCTCGACGCCTCAATCGTCAGCTTCGGGAAGACGAACTGCCCGTTGCCGCGCAGAGCGTGGCGGAAGTAATCGTCGTAGTTCGGTATCGGCAAGTCGTCGAGGTCTTCCATCTGCGCGCGTGCGCCGTTGAAGACGACGCGGCTCTCTGCTCCGTCCTTCTTTCTCCAAAAAAGCCCGGCGATGGATTCGACCAACGCTACCGCGCCGCCACTGTCCTCCTCCTGCGTCAGACATTTCAACAACTCCGCGAGCGTTCGTTCGCCCTCGCCGGAGACGACGTAATCGAACACGTCGAAGAGCTCCAAGACGGCCTGCGGTATGTCGCGCGTCATGAGCGCGCCGCCGATGACGATGGGCTTCGTCGGGAAATCGCGCTTGAGACGCTCGGCCATGATGACGGTCGGGATGAACTGCTGGTGGCTCGTCGTGAATCCGATGACACGATAGGAAGCCCAATCGACGGAGGCGTATGCTTCGTCGAGAAACTTTTCCAGCGAACTGACGAGGCGCGGGAAGTCCAACGACTGCGGCGCGGGCGTCCCTCTCTTGCGTTGCGCCGCAGACATCTGCTCGCGCTCGGCGTGTGAGAGATTGGAATTGAGTTGAGGGTGCTTGAAGAGCTGTGTCTCGACGGGCGCGACGGCGAAGTCGACGACATCTTTGACGGCCTTCTCTATCGCCCCGGCGCGTTCCGGATAAAGGAGCGCGGCGAAGGAAGGCTCGCCCATGTAAGCCTCGAAGATGCGCATGTAGATGTCGGGCGGGATGTAGTCGATGAGGTCTTTGTAGTAATGCCTTGTTTCAACCGTGTAGCCTTCGCGCTGGAGGTAAGCCTGAAGCACGCCGAGTTGGATGGCCGTCGTGTCGTAACGCTGCCACGGAAGTGCGAGTAGGATAAGGTCTTTCATGTGCGTCGTCTGGGAATCTGTCGAGCAGAAAGACGCCGTCCGATGCGTCGCGGCGGACACTTATCGGCAGGGACTTTGAGGAACAGCAGACTCGCTCCGAATCGCCGCGCGCCTCAGCCATGAGGATGTGCGCGGCGATTCGGAGACAGGTTAGTTTGATGTGGTGCCTGTGCGCGAATTAGATGAGGAGGTCGGAACGGTTGTACTGCATGATTCTGAGCTTCCCATGCTCCGCCTCTTGAGCCACGCCCTCGACGGACTCTTCAGTGCTCTCCGTCATGTCGGGCGGCGCGCTCAGGTCGCCCACTACCGGAAGGGATTGTTGATTCGCCTCATCCACGAAGCTTTCGTTCCAGTCCATCAGTAGTCTCCTTTCTTCTGCGTCTCACCAGTAGAGCGTCTGCCCGTGATGAATCGCTGCGGCTTGCAGTTGAGGTGAAATCTGCGAGGAGACAGGTCTGATGTCTCCCTTGCTGATTGCGTAGACAACTCTGGAGGTTGAGGTGTCGGCGGTACTAGAGCCGCTGCCACCACCGACATCGCTCAGTTTGATTTCGATGGTGATTTCGCTCTCGGCCGGAATCATGATGCCGAGCAATTCCGACAACAACTCTATCTTGCGACGGTCGTGACCCTTGCCCTTGTCCTTGTCTTTGTCATTCATGCTGAACCTCCGTGCGATGCGATTGTGTGTAAAACCGCAAGACTCCGAATTTACGGCTAGTTCACGGCTGCTCAATGGCGCGGGCGCATCCCGAGACCAATGCGCGACGAGGCGTGAGTAACCTGTTGCTTTGTTCCCGTCTGGAAATTTCCCTCGGATAAAGCCTGATAAATTTTTCCTTCTAGCATATTCGCTGCTCTAGCACAAGAAAATTCACCCCTCTGCACTGACCTCATAAACTTGACCGCTCCGCAGTCGGGCAGTACACTTCGCCCGCTTCAATCATGCGATAAAGCTATTGCGCCGCGCCCCCGACAGGTCGGCGTGCCGAACCTGCTCCTACATGGAGTAGGCACCGGATGCGTGTTTTGCTTCGCCGCCTTTTCGCCTCTTGCCCCGCGACCTCACCGTCGCGGCGTCGGCGGTCTCACCGGCTGGCACTGCTCGCGCATCCCTCACATTGACAAGTTACACAAGGAGGATGTTATGACTACGATTAAGAGACTCGCGTTGGGCTTGCTGCCCGCCGTCGCGGCTCTTGCCCTTGCGTCGCCCGCCGGGCTTGCCTCTCAACAACAATGCACGGAGAAAGCCTCCGGCCACGGCTCCTTTATCGCCGGGACGGATGAGAGAGGAAGGCCGATTAAACGGCAGTTCTCGTTCAGCGCCATCGAGCACAAGGACGGCACCGTGACGGGACACGCCGTCATTCACAACCCCGCCTTCGAGTTTCGTGGACACTTGGAGATTAGCTGTCTGAGGGTCACGCCCGTCGATACCAATAACGACGGCATCGTCGATGCCACGCGTGCCGACATCGGCGGCACGGTCAGGAACACGAACGACCCGAACCTCGACGGCCAGAACGGCTTCTTCACCGTCTTCGACTTCGGCGAGCCGGGCAGAGGCCGCGACACCATCAGCCCGGTCTTCTTCAGCCCGCCGAACCAGCCGCCGACTTCGGCCTGCGAGTTGATTCTCGGCGACCCGACCGCCCCGTCGAATTTCATCCAGATACCCATCGACACGGGCAACATTCAGGCGCAAGACTGCCCCGGCAACTAGCCAGTCGAGAGAGTTCCAGCGCATAGAGAAGGGCGACGGGCTGCGGCTCGTCGCCCTTCTCTGTGGCTGAACACGTCAGACCTCCGCTTCAGGAGGGGCTTTCGGGAACATCAAAGAAAGGACGACCGAGACGGCGATGACTGCCGTGATGATGCCCAGCGACAGGCTGATGGGAAACTTGCCCCCGTACAGATTATTGAGCCAGACCATCTTGAGGCCGACGAAGATAAGCACCACCGCCAGCCCGTACTTCAGCATATGGAACTTGTCAATCGCGCCCGCGAGCATGAAGTAGAGAGCACGCAGGCCAAGAATGGCGAAGATGTTCGACGTGAAGACGATGAGCGGCTCACTCGTCAGCGCGAAGATGGCCGGGACGGAATCCACCGCGAAGATGACATCCGTCGCCTCCAAAAAGAGCAGCGCGACAAACAACGGCGTCGCGTAGAGCACGCCGTTCGAGCGAACGAAGAAACGCTGTCCGTGCAGCTCCGAAGTGGTCGGGACGAAGCGTCGGAAGAGGCGAATCAGAAGGTTTTTGTCCGGCTCGACGCCCTTCTCCGGCGTCACCATCATCTTTATCCCGGTGAAGATGAGAAACACGCCGAAGACGACCACGACCCAGTGGTACTGCATCAACGCGCTGCCGAGCGCAATGAAAATGGCTCGGAAGATAAGCGCGCCGATGATGCCGTAAAACAGCACGCGATGCTGGTACTTCGCCGGAATCGCAAAGTAGCCGAAGACCAGCACGAAGATGAAGATGTTATCTACCGAGAGCGATTTCTCGACGACGTATCCGGTGAGGAACTCAAGCGAGACGCTCCATGCCGCGCCCGACGGGTCGAAGCCGGGCGTCGCCATCAAGCGCGCGTCCTGCGGGAACTTCCACAGAGCGTATTGATAAAGCAGGACGTTGAAGAGCAGCGCCAGCGCCACCCACACGACGCTCCACGTTGCCGCTTCACGAAAAGAGACTTCGTGCGCCTGACGATGAAACACTCCGAGGTCGAGTGCGAGCAGGAGCAGCACGAAGCCTGTGAAGCCCAGATAGAACCACCAATAATCAGCGAACGGAAAAAGCTCAACCATGACCAATCCTTTCACGCTAGATGCCTGTCACAGACGCGCAAAAAGAAAGACCTTTTGCGCGCCAACAAGGGCCGCAAAAGGTCTTGGTCATTAAGCTTCGGTTAGCTCTCTCCGATGAGCCGGATGCTCTCCCAAGAGCAACGTATTGACGGCTTCACCAGACCCCTGACAGAGCGGGCGACCTACTCCCCTTTCGTATAGAAATATTAGGGGCAGGCTGTCAGGCTGTCAACGTCCTGTCAGGTTAAATTTCTGTTGAGCAATTGTGTCAGGCCGCTGGGGTTTTATGCTGCCGGCTCGCGTTGATTGAGCGGCGGCGGCAGCCCGACACCCGCCGCGCGAATGGCGAAGCCGAGGCCGTCGGCCAGCGTCCGCCGCAGTTCGATGCCCTGTAGGTTCGCTCCCTCGCGCACCAGCGTCCGAGCCACCAGCGCGCCTATCCCCGTAATCGCACACTCTGCGCCCATCAGACGCACGGCCGCTGCCGCACGCCCTAGATGATGCACGACATCGGCATCCACCGTGCGCGCGCCCGTCACGTCGAGGATGACGACCCTCGCGCGCCGTTCGAGGACTGCGCGCAGGAGCGCGGCCGTCATCATGTCTGCGCGTTCACGTGTGAGGCTGCCGATGACGGGCACGAGCAGCACGCCGTCCCAGACCGTGATGACGGGCGTCGAAAGCTCTTCAATCAGCGCGTCCTTGATGCGGTTGGCCTCTTCGGCCTCCTTCTTCGCTGAGAGAATCTCGTCCTCGAAGCGTCGGCGCTGCTGCATGGGCACAAACACGCAGTCGTTGGCGGGCACGCCGTCGCGCTCCCTGCGCGCCGCATTGACGAAGACCGGCAAGAGGTCGCCGCTCGCCGCACACAGAGAAAGGTAAATCTCCTCTGCGCGACCGTGCAGCTTGAGCAGCGGGAAGAAGTGTGTCTGATAGAAGATGCGACCGCCGGGCGGGAGCACGGATTCGACGTGACGGCCGACAAGTTCGGCTTCGTCATACGCGAGCCAGCCGAGCAGCGTGGCGTTGACGGTGGTGATGATGCCGTCGTCGGCGAAAGACAGGAAGCCGCACGGCGCGGTGTTCAGCAGTTCGTCCATCTTACCGGTTCGGCGCGCGTCGCGGTTCAAGCGCCGACGCCGCCGTTCAGGTACTCTTTGATGACCCGGATAGTCTCCTCCGGGTGGCTCATGTGCGGACAGTGCCCCGTTGCTTCAAGCAAACGCAGGGTGCTGCCGGGCAAGTGTCGGCTTAGATAGTCGCCCACTTCGGCGGGCGCGATGGCATCCTCCGAGCATTGCATGATGAGCGAAGGCACGCGCACTTTCGGCAGGTCGCGGCGGTTGTCTGCGAGGAAGGTAGCCTCTGCGAAGCGGCGCGCCACGCGCGGGTCGGTCGAGCAGAAGCTCTCTTCGAGTTCGCGGGCGAGTTCCGGCCGTTCCGGGTTTTGGACGACGACCGGCGCGAGAAAGTTAGCCCATCCGATATAGTTCTTCTCCATCAGGTCGAGCAGCCCTTCGATGTCTGCGCGCTCGAAGCCGCCGCGATAGTCCGGCGGTTGGTTGACGTAGCAGGGCGAGGGGCCGATAAGGATGAGCCGTCCGAAGCGCCGCGGCTCTTTGATGGACGCAAGCAGGCCGATGACGCTGCTCACGGAATGGCCGACGAAGAGCACGTTATTCAAGTAGAGTGCGCGGCAGATGTCGAGCACGTCCTGCGCGTAGCCTTCGAGGGTCGCGTATCTTTCGGGGTCGTAGGCGCTGAGGTCTGACTTGCCTGAGCCGACGTAGTCGAAGAGGATGATGCGATAATCGTCCTCGAAGGCGGGCGTGATGAAGCGCCACATGTTCTGGTCGCAGCCGAACCCGTGCGCGAACATCATCGGGCGCGTGCCCTTGCCGAATACCTTGACGTTATTCCGTTTCAGAATCTCTTCTGACATACAAATAATTTAAGTCCAACCGTTGGAAGTGCTACGTAGGATGTAGGGGGAAGCTGGATGTTAAACTATTTCGACAACGGCGTCGAGCAGCCTTCACAGAAGGGAACAGAGCGAACACATCTCGCGCCGGACAGCTATCGAAACAACCCTGAGATGCTCAGGAAAAGTGAGGAGACGACGGACGTGGACAATATCAGAGATGCCATCGCGGCTGCCATCAAGACTTTTGCCGACGCCTTCGGGCGCGGAGACGCCGAGGCCATTGCCGCATGGTACAGCACAGACGCCACGCTGCTTCCGCCCGACCAACGGATGTTGAAGGGCAGGGAAGCCATTCAAGCCTTCTGGCAGGGTGCGATGAATATGGGCATCACCGAAGCGGGACTGGAAACCTTAGAGGTCGAGGTGCGCGACGACTTGGCCTACGAGGTGGGAAGATTCAGGATGACTGTGCAGCCGCAGGGCGGCGAGGCGGCAAAGGTTGCGGGCAAGTATGTCGTCGTGTGGAAGCAGGAAGGCGGCCGTTGGAGGATGCACGTCGATATCTGGAACGCAGACCCGGCGAGCTAAAGGCTTCGCACGCGTCGCCGCTTAATCGCTGCTATGAGTCGGCGATTAAAGCGATGATGACCCTCGCGAGCGCAGATGGCTCGACCGGCTTTGGGAGGTGCTCCTGAAAGCCTGCGTCGAGCGCGCGTGCACGGTCTTCTTCTCTCGCGTAAGCAGTCAGGGCAATCGCGGGGACGCCTCCGCCGCTCTCCGCGCCGAGCGCACGCACTCTGCGCATCAGCGTGTAGCCGTCCATCTCCGGCATCCCGATGTCTGAGATAAGCACGTCCGGCCTGACGCGTCCGAAGGCTTCAAGCGCATCTGCGGCGTTGACCGCCGTCGTCACTTCAGCCCCGTAACTGTTCAAGGCCATAGCGAGCAGTTCGAGCGTGTCCTGCTCGTCTTCGACGACCATCAGGCGAAGCCCTGCAAGGTTCGTCTCTCCTCCCGTCAGACGCTCGTTCGACTCCGCGCTCTGCTCTACGGCGACGGGGCGCGGCGTTAACTCTTCACCGCCTCTGAGCGGCAGCCTTATCGTGAAGGTCGAGCCGCACCCTTGCCCTTCGCTCTCCGCCCAGACGCTCCCGCCGTGCATCTCCACCAGATGCCGCACAATCGCCAGACCGAGTCCAAGCCCGCCATGACGGCGCGTCGTGCCCATGTCGGCCTGTCGGAAACGGTCGAAGACGTGCGGCAGAAACTCAGGCGCGATGCCCTCGCCCGTGTCGCTCACACTGACTTCGGCCGACGCGCCGACGCGCGAGATGCGCAACGCCACGCGACCGCCCTGCGGCGTGAACTTGACGGCGTTCGAGAGCAGATTCCAGACGACTTGCTGAAGACGGTCGGGGTCGCCGAGTACTGTGGCGGCCTCCACGTCGTAGGTCGATTCAACGCGGATGTCTTTGGCTTCGGCGGCGGGCTGCACGGCCTCGCGCGCGGCCTCGATGATGGGAATCAACTCGACGGGTTGCACCTCGACGCGCAGCTTGCCCGTGACGATGCGCGAGACTTCGAGGATGTCTTCAATCAGTTGTTTCTGCGCGTAGGCGTTGCGCTCGATGACTTCCAGCGCATGAGCGCGCGTCGTTTCGTCGGGAATGTCGCGCCGCAGCATGTGCGCCCAACCGAGAATGGCCGAGAGAGGGGTGCGTAGTTCGTGCGAGAGCGTGGCGAGGAATTCGTCCTTCGTGCGGTTGGCGTTCTGCGCCGCGAGGTAGAGCCGCGCGTTTTCGATGGCGACGGCCGCGCGCCCGGCGAGGTCTTCGGCCAGTGTCAGGTCTTGCGTCGTGTAACGGCGACCCGATTCGGCCGCGATGAAGGTGACGACGCCGTGCGTGCGCCCGTGCACCGTCAGCGGGACAAGCATCGCCGAAGAGAAGCCGATGGAGCGCAGCAGTCGCAGGTGTTCCTCATCCATCGCGGCCTGCGCCACCATCTTGTCCGTGATTTCGGGATAGAGTTCGGAGATGCCCGTGCGAAGCACCTGCGGGAGTCCGTGAGGAGCCTCCATGTCAGGCGGATAGCGGCGATGTATCTCATGCGCCCACTCGACCTTCGCCGGGTCGATGTGTGCGACGGCGAGCCGCTTCACCGTCTGGTCTTCCTCGACGATATCGACAGCGCACCAATCTGCCAGCGTCGGCACGGAGAGACGCGCCACGCGCCCCAGCGTGTCCTCGTAGTCGAGCGTCGAGGTGAGCACGCGGCTCGCTTCCGAGAGGAAACTGGAACGCCACTCGGCGGCCTGCGCGTCGGCACGCAGACGGCGTTGCTCGTCGTACAACTCTGCGCCCGCGATGGCCGCGCCCGCGAGGTTGGCGAGAGCGGTCGCCACGCGCAGTTCACGGTCGCTGAAGCGGTGTGGCTGCCGGTAGTAATAAGTCAGCGTGCCGGAAGCCTCGCCGTGAATTCTCAAGGGAACGACGAGCAGCGAGCGGATGCCTTCCGAGCGATGGAAGCCGCGTCGCATTTCGAGCACCGGAATCTGTTCGATGTCTTCGGCGACGACCGGCGCTTCGAGCACAAAGCTTGTGGCCTCGTCGGTCTGAATGACTTGCGTGCTGTAGTCTTCAGACAGTCCGGCGGCCGAGACGATACGCCACGTCTTCATTGCGGCGTCGGCGCGCCAGATGGCATACGCGTCTGCCGAGATGAGCCGCCGCGAGATGTCGAGGACGGCCGGTTGCACCTCGTCGAGCGTGCGCGAGCCGAGCAGCACGCCCGACGCATCGACGAGCAAGCCCAAACTCTCCTCGATGCTGCGCGCGACGGCCAGCGCCTGTTCCGCCTCGCGCCGCGCCTGCCGCTCGCGTGCGAGCAGTTCTTCGCGTTCGCGCTCGGCGCGCTTGCGGTCGGTCACGTCGCGTGCGATGCCCTCGACGACCGGGCGACGGCCGTCGCCCTGCGCGATTCTCGTGCTCACTTCAAGCGTCAACCGACGCCTGTCTTTGGTGAGAATGTCTATCTCGTAGACCGTCGGAGAAGGGTCGCGCAACTTCTGCTCCATCATCTGCGCGGCCAGTTCGAGATGTTCGGGGACGACGACCTGCTTGATGTTCAGGCCGCCCAGTATCTCCTCGCGCGTGTAGCCGGTGACCTCCGCACACGCGCGGTTGATGGTCAGGTAGTTACCTTGTAAGTCGTGCGAGTAGATGATGTCGTTGGCGTTCTCAAGGAGACTGCGGTATCGCTCTTCGCTCTCGCGCAGCGCCTCTTCCATGCGTATGCGCTCGGTGATGTCGATGGCGATGCCGCCGACCATCACCATCTCGCCGCCGCGACCGGGAATGGGAAACTTGCTGACGATAGAGTGATGAACGCCGTCGGTCTGCTCAAGGCGTTCCAGTGTGAGGAGACCCTCCCCGCCTTCGAGCGCCAGCCGGTCGTTTTCACGAAACTCGGCGGCCGTCTCAGGCGGAAAAATCTCCTCGTCGGTCTTCCCTTCTAACTCCCCGCGCGGTGTGCGAAAGGCGCGTGCGGCGGCCTCGTTGACGTAGACGTAGCGCCCTTCGAGGTCTTTAATCCAGGCGAGACCCGGCAGGTTTTCCATGAACATCGAGAAACGATGCTCGGTCGCCCGCAACTCATCTTCGACGCGCTTGCGCTCCGTCACGTCGCGCTGCGTGCCCCACGCCCGGAGAGCGTGCCCGTCTTCGACGACGGCAATCAGATTGTTTGAGAAGAAATGGGTGCGACCTTCCCTGTCCACTTCAACCGACTCGGCATCGGTCAGACGATAGCCTGAGCGGATGAAGGCGCGCAGGTATTCTTCATTCTTCGGGTCGTCGCGCACGAGCAGGTCGCCGACGCGTGCGCCGACGACCTCCTCTGCGCGCTCGAAGCCGTACATGCGCGCCATCGCGTCGTTACATTCGGCGAGGTAGCCGTAGCGATAGAAGTGTTCAATCTGTTCGTCTTCGGAAAGGTTGATGGAGACTGGCCGCTCCAACTCGAAACGCCAGATGCCTTCGGAACTGTTGGCGATGAAGGCGCGATAACGCTCCTCGCTGGCGCGCAACGCCTCGTCGGCCTCCCGTGAGACGCTGATATCGCGGATGACTGCGACGCCGCCGATGACCTCGCCCGCCTCGTTGCGTAGAGGCGAGTAATAACCGTTGAAGATGCCTTTGTGCCCCGTCTCCGGGATGGTGTAGCGTCGCGCCTCGGCGACCGTCTGGTGTCCGGCCAGCGCCTCGTAGAAGTATCTGTCCTCGCCCGTCTCCTTGAGGAAAGGGAAGACGTCGAAGGCGCAACGGCCGAGCACCTCTTCGCGGCGGAAACCGGAGATGCGCTCCATCGCGGAGTTCCACGCCGTGTAGCGGCACTCGCGGTCGAAGGCCAGCAGGCCATCGACGCTGGCGTCGAGCAGGCTTCCCAATAACTTGCTCTGTGGGATGTTTGTCTCTTCCAACTGTGTACTCTCAGGCGGCCAGTCGGAAGATTATACAACCGCTCTTTCAACTCACAACAATAATTGCTTCCGGCCGTCCCTCCGGCGCGGTTCAGGCTAATAGGCGTGGATGAACTTGAGAAAGTCGCGCGTCATGTCCGGGTCTATCTCGCGTCCGGCCATCCGTCGCATCTCGGACGCCGCCTCCGCTCTGGTGAGCATCGGTTTGTAGGCACGCCGCGCGCGTAAAGAAGTGTAGATATCGACGATGGAGACGAGCCGCGCTTCCAGTGGAATATCCGTCGCGTGGAGACCCTCCGGGTAGCCCTGCCCGTCCCAACGCTCATGATGATGGAGCACGACACGGCGCACGCAGTCCGTGACCCCGTTGAGGTTCGCAAGTATCTGCGCGCCGTAGACGGGGTGAAAGGAGATGGCCGCACGCTCACAGGGGGCGAGCGGGCCGGGCTTCAGAAGAATTGATTTAGCAATCAGATACTTGCCGACATCATGCAGATGCGCGCCGAGTTCTATCTCGTCGAGGGTCGGTCGGCCGCTTCGGCCGCAGCCGAGCCAGTAGGCAAAGGCACGTGTCAGCTTGGCCGTCGCATGGCCGTGCGGGTGGACGTGTCGATAGAGTTCCGGCTGCTCGTCGCGCCACAGACTGGCGACGGCTTGGAGGATTGCTTGCGTCGCCTCGCGGCCTTGGGCGGCCCCGTGTCGTTGGGGAACGTAGGGGTGCATACGGGTCTGCCTTTCATTAGGTCTCCCTAAAGCGCTTGGACTTAAACACGCCGCACGTGATTGTCAGGGAAAATCAGTGGAACATCAGGGCGCTACATCTTCGGGAGAGAGAAATTTGCTTCGGAGATATCAGCGCGCTGTGATAGACCGTTATGGACGCAAGATAAACCTGATATCGAGGGGCGATGTTGGAGTTTCGTTACACTCAGATTGTCATCCGGTTCTAAATCACGCCGAACTCGACAGAAAGGCCGTCGCGCATGATTGCTCTGCGCGACGGCCTCTTTGTCCGCGTCTCGCCGCTTCGACGAGGATGCCTGTCGGTCACTTTCTATCCCTCGTCACGCCGGACGAGGCTGGCGGCGACGGCCACCAACTCCGCCAACTCGACCGGCTTCGGCACGTGCATCTGATACCCGGCTCTGAGCGCCTGCATTCTATCTTCGACGCGCGCGTAGGCCGTCAGCGCGATGGCCGACACCCTGCCACCGGCCTCCGCCGGAAGTTCTCGCACGCGCCGCAGTAGTTCGTAACCGTCCTCATCAGGCATCCCGATGTCGCTGATGAGTAGGTCGGGGACGGCGTTCTTCATCGCCTCCAACGCCTCCGTCGCAGAACTCGCCGCGATGACCTCAGCGCCGCACCGCCCAAGCCCGACCCGCAGCAACTCACGCGTGTCCGGCTCGTCGTCCACCACCAGGACGCGCACCCCGTCGAGCCTCTCGACACATTCATAAGAGGGCAGCGTATCGCGCGCCGCAGGGTGTACGCGCACGCCCTCTGTCTCGGTCTGATAGACGGGCGCGACCGGAAGCAGCACCGTGAAGGTCGAGCCTTGTCCTTCGCCTTCACTTTCTGCGCGGACTGTGCCGCCGTGAAGTTCGACGAGATGGCGGACGATGGCAAGCCCCAGACCAAGCCCGCCGTGCTGGCGCGTGGTGCGCTGGTCGGCCTGCCGGAAGCGGTCGAAGACGTGTGGCAGAAACTCAGGCGCAATGCCTGTGCCCGAATCGCTGACGGCAATCTCGATGTGAGAGTTGACGCGTTCGAGTCTGACCTGCACGCGCCCGCCACGCGGGGTGAACTTGATGGCGTTCGATAAGAGATTCCAGACCACCTGTTGCAGCCGGACGGGGTCGCCGGAAACCGACACGATGCCCGTGTCCATAATCTTCTGCACGCGCACGCCCTTGGCTTCGGCCGCCGGTCTGACGGCCTCGACTGCCGCCTCAATGAAGGAGTTCGGGTCGAGCGGCCGGACATCTATCCTGAGTTTGCCGGTGATGATGCGCGACACGTCGAGCAGGTCGTCAATCAGTTGCGCCTGTGCGCGCGCGTTGCGCTCAATCGTCTCGAAGGCACGCGTGGCGGATTCTCCGTTGTACTGCCCTGTGCGGAGCATGTGCGACCAACCGAGGATGGCCGTGAGCGGCGTTCTCAACTCGTGCGAGACGGTGGCGAGAAACTCGTCCTTGAGACGGCTCGACTCCTGCGCCTCGCGGTACAGGCGCTCGGCCTCTGCGCGCGCACGCTGCGCCGACTCGTAGAGCCGCGCATTGTCCATCGCGATAGCCGCCTGTGCGGCGAGTCCCATCACGATTAATTCGTGCCGAGCGGTGAAGACTCCGACATCAGGATGACCGAAGAAGAGCCCGCCGAGCACTTCACCGGAACGCGAAATGACCGGCACCGCCAGATAACTAGTAACGGGCAGATGTCCTTCCGGCATCCCGTAGTATGGAGAATTCTTGCCATAGCGAGCGTCTGCTTTGACATCCGCGATTCTGACCACTCCTTCGCCGCGAAAGGTCGGGCCAAAGAGGTCTGTCGCACGCGGCATCGGAAAGTGTGCGAAGGCTTGGCGCGGCACTCCCGATAAGGTGTAGAGCATGTAGGAGGCTCCTGCTTCGTTCAGAACATTGTAGAAGAAGGAGCCGAAGCTTGCTCCGGTCAGTTCTGTCGCTGCATCTGTCACCGCCTGCACTAGCTTGTGTATGTCCAACTCGCCCGTCAACATCTGACCGACGCGGTTGATGGTTTCGAGCGTCTCCTTCTGTTCGCGCAGTTCGGCCTCGATGAGTGCGCGCGGCGCGTTACGTTGTCCGCTTGAAGAGCTCATCTTGTCGGTCTTTCCTTCCCGCCCGGGTTCGCTTGCTTCTTCACAGTCAACCGAAGCCTTTTACACTGTAGGCGCGACGCGTCCGGCGTCGTCGGCTATGACGAGACGGTTGCGCGGAGGCCATCGTCACGGGCGTCACGGTGGCAGCCGCGCAGGCGCTC
>DASZCR010000218.1:0-9768 GCA_035942915.1 Pyrinomonadaceae bacterium
GTTGAAGGGCGTCGGGTGCGTCGTCCTCGACGAGTTCCACGAGCGACACTTGCAGGCCGACCTCGCCCTCGCGCTGCTCAAGCGTCTGCAAGGGGGCGCGCGGCCCGACCTCAAACTCGTCGCCATGTCGGCCACGCTCGAGGCCGCGCCGCTCGCGCGCTACCTCGGCGGCTGCCCGGTCCTGCGCTCCGAGGGCCGCCGCTTCGATGTCTCCGTCGAACACCTCGCGCGGCCGGACGAGCGGCCGCTGGCCTTGCAGGTCGAGCAGGCCGTGCGGCGTTTGATTCGGGAAGGCACGGCGGGCGACGTGCTCGTTTTTCTGCCGGGCGCGGCGGAAATCAGACGTGCGCGCGAAGCGTGCGCCGAACTCGCGGAGGAGTTCGACCTGCTGCTGCTTCCTCTGCACGGCGAGTTGAGCGCCGAAGAACAAGACCGCGCCGTCCGTCCGTCCGAAAGACGCAAGGTGATTCTTTCGACGAACGTCGCGGAGACTTCCATCACTATCGAGGGCGTCGGCGCGGTGGTCGATTCCGGGCTGGCGCGCGTGGCCGGACATTCACCCTGGTCGGGTCTGCCGGTCTTGCAGGTTGCGCGCACGTCGCGTGCGTCGGCGGCGCAGCGTGCCGGACGCGCCGGACGCACGCGCGCGGGTCGCTGCTTGCGTCTCTACACGGCGCAGGACTTCAACGCGCGTCCCGACTACGAGCAGCCCGAAGTGACGCGGCTCGACTTGGCCGAGACGGCGCTTGAGCTGCACGCCTCTGGCGTCCGCGACCTCGCGCGCTTCGAGTGGTTTGAAGCTCCTCCGGGGGCTGCGCTCGACGCGGCCGAGACGCTGCTGCGCAGACTCGACGCCATTACGGAACAGGGCGAGGTGACCGGGACGGGACGGCGCATGTTGAGATGGCCGCTGCACCCGCGTCTCTCGCGTCTCGTTGTCGAGGCCGAGCGGCGCGGCGTCGAGCGCGAGGCGTGTCTGATAGCGGCGCTCATTAGCGAGCGAGACATACGCGCCGGGCGCGTCGCTTTGGAGAAGAGCGCGCTGGCGTCTGCTGCTGCGCGCACGGCGACCAGCGTCGGTTCTTCAGACCTGCTCGAACTCTCAGACCTCTTCATCGAAGCTGCACGCGCGCGGTTCGCACACGAGCGTCTGCGCGCACGCGGGCTTGATGCGGCGGCCGTGCGTGCGGTCGAACGCGTCCGTCGCTCGCTCGTGCGCGCGGTCGGTCGCCGGAGACATGCGGAAGCGGAAGATGAAGTGTCGTTTTCGCATGAGAGAGAGACGGAACTTTTAATCTGCATCCTTGCAGGCTATCCAGACCGCGTCGCGCGCAGGCGCGATGTGGCAAGCACGAACGACGCCTCTTCTTCGGTTGAGTTACTGCTGGCGGGCGGAGGCGCGGCCACGCTTGCGCCGGAGAGCGTCGTGCGCCGCGCGCCGTTTCTCGTCGCCGTCGATGCGGAAGCGCGTCGCGTAGGGGGCGCACAGCAGGGCAGGGGCGCGCGTGGTGGGACGGTCGTCCGCCTCGCCAGCGCCATCGAGCCTGATTGGCTGCTCGACCTGTTCATAGACCGCATCGCGGAGACGACCGAAGTGCAGTGGAACGCTGCGGCCGAACGCGTCGAGACCATCAGGCGCATGACTTATGAAGGGCTTGTACTCGACGAGACGCGTGCAAGCGAGACGGTCGGCGAAGAGGTGAGGCGGCTGCTCGCCGAGAAGGCGCTCGAAGCGGGGCTTTCGGCCTTCGCCGATGCAGAGGCGGTCGAACGCTTTCTCGCGCGCGTCGAGTTTGCGGCGCGCACTTACAGGGAGGCGGATTTTCCTTCGCTCGATGAAGGAGACGCGCTGGATGCGCTGGCGCGTCTGTGCGAAGGCCGACGCAGCTTTGCGGAGTTGAGAGAGGCTGTGCGCGCGGGGCATCTGCAAGAGGCGCTGCGGCGTGAACTGACGCCTGAGCAGGCGCGTCTCCTTGCGTCGGCCGCACCCGAACGGGTGACGCTCGCGCGCAGTCGTCAGGTAAAAGTTAATTACGAACGCGGAAAGCCGCCCTGGGTCGCGTCGCGCTTGCAGGATTTCTTCGGTATGCGCGAAAGCCCGAAAATTGCCGGTGGGCGCGCGAGTCTCGTCCTGCACTTGCTTGCGCCGAACCAGCGCCCCGTACAGTTGACCTCCGACCTCGCGGGCTTTTGGGAGCGACACTACCCACAGGTGCGGCGCGAGTTGAGCCGCCGCTATCCACGCCACGCGTGGCCGGACGACCCGCTCAAGCCGGAAGGCTGACGCGCCACTTGTCAGATTCATTTTCGGAAATTCACGAACGTCTAAGGAGCGCCTATGTTGAAACGCACAATCGCGGCGACACTCGTCGTCCTCTTCGCCGCCACTTCGTCGCACGCGCAGCGGGACGTTGTTTCGACGCGCGAACTGGAACGCATCAACTGGATGGAGTTTCGCGAGGTCGTGCCGTCGCGCGTCCAGACGGTGCTGCTGCCGACCGGCACTTTAGAACCGCACGGCGTCGCCAACAACGGCGCAGACAACACCGCGCCGACCGCCATCGCCCAACGCATCGCACAGCGCGTCAACGCCATGATTGCGCCGACGCTGCCCTACGGCATCACCGGCAGTCTCGAAGCCTACCCCGGCGCATTCCAGATAACCGAGTCGGCCTATCGCCCCTTTGTCAAACAGATTCTCGAAGGGCTTGCCAAGAACGGATTCAAAAACATCATCATCCTCAACGGTCACGGCGGGCCGCAGACGGCCGTCTTAAACGCCGTCGCCGCCGAAGTCTCGGCCGAACGACGCGTGCGCACGCTCGTCATCAATTGGTGGTCGTTCGCCTCCGACATCACCAAACAGGTCTTCGGCGAAGACGGCGGCCACGCCGGTTGGAACGAGACGGCTTTCGTGCAGGCCATCGACCCGAAGCTCGTCCATCCGGAGCGTTACAAAGACGAACTGGCGACGGCCTATCCCGCGCCCGGCACATGGTCGGCCGCGCCGTTTCCTTCCTCCATCGGCCTCTATCAGCCCGGACAGGGCTACCCGCGTTTCGACCAACGCAAGGCCGAAGAGTATTTCAACAAGGTGACGGACAAGGTGGCCGCGCTCGTCATCGAGGTCGTGCGCAAGTGGGACATGGCCGGACTCTGACGCTCGGTCGAAGACTGTTGTCATCAAACGACGTGCGACCTAACGCGCGCCGAGACGGATTCTCATCCCGACGCGCACGGAGAGCGGAGGGCCGAGCGTCTCGATGGGCGTGCGCCCGACTTCGTAACGCCGCCCCGTCAGATTCTCCCCAGCCGCGAACAGTTCGAGTTGGTCGTTCAGAGGTCTTGAGGCGAGTGCGTCGAGCGTGAAGAAGGGTGCGAGCGGGAAGCGGTTGAGGTCGTCGTCGAACTGCGTCGAGGAGGCGCGTCCCTGCAAGCCGACGGTGAGGCGCGAAGGTGCTCTGTAGTCGAGGCGAAAGGAGAGGATATGGCGTGGAACCTGCGGCACGCGCGCGCCTTCGAGCGCCACGTTGGCGGGAAAGCGCGCGACGACCGAATCTGTCAGGAGATAGCCTCCTGACAGACTCCAACGCTCTCGCAGGAGCGCCTCGGCCTCAAACTCGAAACCGCGCGAGCGGAGGCGGCCGAGATTCTGTCTCTGACGTGTGATGAGCGTCGGCGTCTCTGTGAGCGTCACGTTGGCGACCGGGCGCGTCACGGTCAGATAGAAGAAGGTGGCACGCGCCGTCAGCCTCCGCCGCGCAGACGTGTAAGCCGCGCCGCCTTCAGCACCCGTCAGTCGTTCGGCTCGCAAGTTCTCGTTGGCGAGCGTCAACACGTCGCCGACGCGAAATGCCCTGTAGAGTTCGTTGAGCGTCGGCGCGCGAAAGGCGCGGTAGGCTGAGGCGTAGAGCGAGAGCCGCGCGTGCGCGGAGTAGAGCAGCGACGCGCGCGGGCTGAAGGCTGTCTCCGAGCGGTCTGGAAAGATGTTGACGACGGTGGAGCCTGCGCGTCCGAGCGGAGTGTTGGCCGACGAAGCATCGAAGTTTCGCCAACGGTCGAAGCGCGCGGCCGTCGTCACGAGCCACTTTGCAGACAGTCGCCAGACGTGTTCGGCGAAGACGCCCGCCATCCGTTCTCTGCCGCCCGCACCAACCTTGCTCGTCGCACGCCCCTGTGCGAAGACTATCTCATCGCTTGCGCCGCGCACCTCACGCGCGTCGAAGCCTGCGACGACAGCATGACTGTGGCCGAAGGCGCGCGACCATTGCAGAGAGACGCCGACCGACTGTGCCGGGACGCGCTGGTCGCGCGTCAACGTCTCGCTCTCGCGGTCTTCCGAGACGGCCGAGAAACTCTGGTCGAAGACCTGCGCGCCCGCGTAGCCGCGCAAGACGAAAGTGCCCGCGCGCGTGTCTCTCCAATCGCTTCCGGCGACGAGTTGGCGCAGGTGCGTGCGGTTGCGTTGGAGCAGTGTGCCGTTGTCGCGCGCCTCGCCGAAGTAAGAAGCGCGTGCAAAGAGACTGACATGGTCGCTCATCTCTCGTTCGAGCGTTGCTGTGAGCGCCGTGTATCGTGCGGCGGCGGGCGTGTCGGCCGCGCCGCGCTCCTCGCGTCGGATGAGGAAATATCCGCCCGTGTGAAAACTCTCGGCCGCGAGCGTCGCGCCCCAACGGCCGCTGCGCGCGGCGGCGAAGAGCGAAGCATCGTGCGTGCGCTGGCTGCCGTAGGAAGCCTCGAAGGAGAGCGTCGGTCGTTCCTCTGCGCGCCGCGTGAGAATCTGGACGACGCCGCCGAGAGCGGCGCTGCCGTAGAGGTCGGACGCGCCGCCGCGCAGCACCTCGACGCGCGCGACCGACTCGCGCGGCACGCGTCCCCACGAGACCCATCCGCCGAACGGGTCGTTCAGCGGCACGCCGTCGGCAAGCACAAGCGCGCGACTCGCACCGCTCGCTCCGACGCCGCGTAGAGAGACGCCCTGCGCGGTCGGGTTGGCGGCGCGGCTGCCCGTGCGTCGAAAGAGTTGGAAGCCCGGAACTTGACGAAGCGCGTCGTCGAGCGTCTGCGAGGCCGTCGTCTCAAGCGTCTCGCGTGAGATGACGCGAAGGCTCGCGGCCGTCTCGCCGAGCTTCGTGTCGGTGCGCGTCGCCGTCACCGTCACCTGCTCGGCCAGCCCTTCGGGCGCAAGCACGAGCCGGATTTCCGCCACCTGCCCGTCGGCATCCGACAGTGTCCAACGCTCTTCGCGGCGCGCGAATCCTGCGGCGTGTGCCGCGACGCTTCCGCGTGTGGCCTGCACGTCCTCAAAGGCGAAACGTCCGTCGTCGCCTGTCGTCGCGCGTCGCACGACTTCAGCGCCGACGCTCAAAGCAACTTCCGCACGCCTGACGGGTGCGCCCGTCGTGTC
Source organism: Pyrinomonadaceae bacterium (assembly GCA_035942915.1). GTDB lineage: Bacteria > Acidobacteriota > Blastocatellia > Pyrinomonadales > Pyrinomonadaceae > DASZCR01. Next base: position 5,408 of record DASZCR010000218.1, read on the forward strand.
GAGAACGAGGCCGCGCACACGCGCCGTCGTCGTCTGCTGCGGCTGCGCACAGACGCGCGTCGTCGCCCCCATCAGCGCCGCCAACACCAACAAGCCTCTCAGCAATCTCGACAACGATGACAACCCCCTCGCCAGCTTTCCGCACGCGCACAGCTTCCCACTACTTCAACACAACGGCAAGAAAATTTGCCGCTCTCCTCACGCGTCCGTGCGCGACACTTCTTCTCGGACAAAGAAGAAGTGTCGCCTACGGATGCGTGAGGAAGGCTTGACAGTTTTGTACGTCTACGTACATACGATGCGTGCTTTTTATTTTAAGCTGCGATTCTCTCGCAATTATCATTCATTCCCTGTCAGCGGCAGTTCCACGTCGCCCGTACGCATGTAGTAGCAGCTTCGACGACCCCGCTTCACTGGAGGCACGATGGCCTGTTCCAGCACGAAAGCGTTTGCGCTGCGCGAGTGCGCCCTCCTTATCGTCACGGCCTTCATCGTTTCGCTCTGTACGTCCTCCTGCACACGTCAAGCGACCGAGCGTCAATCGACGCCGACGCAGACGGTCAAGCGCGCGTCCGAACCTTCGGGCGGCGCACGGCAGGCGGCCGACGCAGAGGACGGCCAGTGGACGATGCCTGCCAAGAACTACGCGAGCACGCGCTTCAGCGGCCTCGACCAGATTAACGTCTCAAACGTCCGCGACCTCAAAGTGGCGTGGACGTTCTCCACCGGCGTCAATCGCGGACAGGAGGCTGCGCCCATCGTCGTCGGCGACACGATGTATGTCGTCACGCCTTACCCGAACATCCTCTACGCGCTCGACCTCACGCGGGGCGGCGCGATGAAGTGGAAGTACACGCCGCAGCCGGTCGCCGCCGCGCAGGGCGTCGCCTGCTGCGACCTCGTCAATCGTGGCGCGGTCTTCGCGGAGGGAAAGATTTTCTACAACACGCTCGACGCGCACACCGTCGCCGTCGATGCCGCCACAGGCAAGGAGGTCTGGAAGACCAAACTCGGCGACATCAACAAGGGCGAGACGATGACGATGGCTCCTCTGGTCGTCAAAGACAAGGTCATCGTCGGCAACTCCGGCGGCGAGTTCGGCGTGCGCGGGTGGGTCACGGCGCTTAACACCTCGGACGGCGCGGTGGCTTGGCGTGCCTACGCCACCGGCCCCGACGCCGACGTGCTCATCGGCCCCAACTTCAAGCCGTTCTACGAACACGACCGGGGCAAAGACCTCGGCGTAGCGACGTGGCCGCCCGATGCCTGGAAGATGGGCGGCGGGACGATGTGGGGCTGGATTGGCTACGACCCCGAACTCGACCTGATTTATCACGGCACGGCCAACCCCGGCCCATGGAACCCAGACCTGCGCCCCGGCGACAACAAGTGGACGTGCGGCATCTTCGCGCGCCGCCCGTCGACGGGCGAGGCCATCTGGTATTATCAGTTCGGCCCGCACGACCTCTTCGACTGGGACTCTATCAACGAACAAATCCTGATGGACTTGCCCGTCAACGGTCAGACGCGCAAGGTGCTCGTCCGCCCCGAACGCAACGGCTACGTTTACGTGATGGACAGGGCGACGGGCGAAGTGCTCTCGGCCAATGCCTTCGCGCACATCACGGCCACGCGCGGCGTTGACTTGAAGACCGGCGAACTGATTCACGTCGAGGAGAAGAAGCCGGAGATGGGCAAGGTCGTGCGCGACATCTGTCCGGCCGCGCCGGGCGCGAAGGACTGGAACCCTTCGGCCTTCTCACCGCGCACAGGTCTTCTCTACATCCCGCACAACAACCTCTGCATGGACTTCGAGGGCGTCGAGGTCAGTTACATCGCGGGCACCCCTTACGTCGGCGCAAACGTCAAGATGTACGCAGGGCCGGGCGGACATCGCGGCGAGTTCACGGCATGGGACCCTGCGGCCGGTCGTGCCGTGTGGAAACTGACGGAGAAGTTTCCCGTCTGGAGCGGAGCGGTCGTGACGGCGGGCGACGTGGTCTTCTACGGCACGATGGAGGGCTACTTCAAGGCGCTCGACGCGCGCACGGGCGAACTGCTGTGGCAGTTTAAGACCGGCTCCGGCATCATCGGCCAGCCCGTCGTCTATCGCGGCCCCGACGGCAAGCAGTACGTGGCCGTCCTGTCGGGCGTCGGCGGTTGGGCGGGCGCAGTCGTCGCCGGAGACCTCGACACGCGCGACCCCGGCGCGGCACTCGGCTTCGTCGGCGCGATGTCAGACCTGCCCGAACATACCGCGAAGGGAGGCACGCTCTATGTCTTCTCGCTTCCCTGAACTCGTCCTCTCGCTGTTCATCCTGACGGCCGCCCTCGTCTCTGCTTCGTGCGCCGGTGAAGGACGAACGACCGCCGAGCAGCCGTCTCAACCGACGTCAGCGCAACAGTCTCAAACATCTTCTCAACAGACGCGCCCGGCGGGCGTGCTAAGAGTCTGTGCCGACCCGAACAACCTTCCTTTCTCGAACGAGCGGGGCGAGGGTTTCGAGAACAAACTGGCCGAGTTGCTCGCAGACGACATGCACGCGGAGCTTCGTTATACGTGGTGGGCGCAGCGTCGCGGCTTCTTCCGCAACACGTTGAGGGCGGGCGAGTGCGACGTGGTCTTGGGCGTCCCCGCGAGTTTCGAGTTGGCTTTGACGACCGCGCCCTACTATCGCTCCTCCTACGCCTTCGTCTACCGCAAAGACCGCCGCCTGAATCTGCGCTCGTTCGACGATGCGCAGTTGCACAAGCTGAAGATTGGCGTGCAGGTCGTCGGCGACGACGGCGCGAACACGCCCCCCGCGCACGCGCTCGCCGCACGCGGCATGATTGAGAACATCAAGGGCTACACGGTCTACGGCGACTATTCGCGGCCAGACCCGACGGCACGTATCGTCGAGGCGGTGGCGCGGGGCGAGGTCGATGTCGGGATAGTCTGGGGGCCGCAGGCCGGTTACTTCGCGCGTCGCCAGCGCGTCGCGCTCGAAGTCGTGCCCGTCTCGCCGCAGATTGACCTGCCGTTTCTCCCCTTCGTCTACGACATCTCGATGGGCGTCCGGCGCGGCGACGACGCCCTGCTCGCCACGCTCGAACAGTTCCTCGAACGCCGCCGCCCGGACATCGAACGCCTCCTCGACGACTACGGCGTCCCGCGCGTCGGTCACGAGTGAGAAGACAGGTGATAAGTGATAGGTGATGGGTGATAGGTGATAGGTGATGGGTGATAAGAAGAGTGTGATGGGTGATGCGTCGTGTGGTGAACAGGAGGGAAAGATGACGGCGAACAGAAACAGTGAGACGGCTCGGAAGCGGGTTTCACCCATCACCCATCACCTATCACTTATCACCCGTTCCCTATCACTTATCACCTTCTTTTGCTTCGTCGTTTTCGCGGTTTCGTGTGAGAGGGAGGAGCGGGGGTTTCGTGTCGAGCCGCCGTCGTCGGCGCGCGTCAACACGATTCGGCAGACGGAACTTCAGCCGGGCACGCCTATCCCTGCGGCGCAAACCGTCAACGAGTATGAGGAGAATGCCTTTGCCGTCTCGGAGGGAAAGCGTCTCTACGAGTGGTACAACTGCGTCGGGTGTCACGCGCGCGGCGGGGGCGGCATGGGGCCGCCCTTGATGGATGAGAAATGGATTTACGGCAGCGACCCGGCGCAGGTCTTTGCCACCATTGTCGAAGGGCGTCCGAACGGGATGCCGTCGTTTCGCGGCAAAGTGCCGGACTATCAGGTGTGGCAACTCGTCGCCTACGTGCGCTCGATGAGCGGACAGGTGTCGAAGGACGTAGCCTCCGGGCGCGACGACAACATGAGCACGAAGAAGCCTGAGCAGGCGACCGAGGTGATGACGCCGACACCTTCGGCCGGTGTGCCGAAGTCTGCGGAGATGCCGAAGTGAAGGACAGCAGACAGGAGTCGAGAGCCGGGAGCCGGGCGCGGCGCGAGCGTGGTGCGTCGCGCGTCTTCGCGCTCGTTCCTTGTTGCTTGTTCCTTTCGTCTTCTCAATCGGCGCTCGCACCTGCCGGGCCGCAGGCGGGGCGCATCGGCGGGCATTGGTGGTTGATGCTCTACACGCTGACGGGCGTCTTTCTGCTCGTGATGTTGGTGCTGCTCTCGGCCGTGCTGCGTGCGCGGCGGCAGCGCGCTCTCTCGCAGGGAGACGAGCCGGAGACGCGACCCGACCCGGCGCGTGAACGACGGATGATGAGAGTCGTCGTCGCCAGTGTCGCTGCGACGGTCGTCGTGCTGTTCGTGCTGTTGGTGTCGAGCTTTCTCACCGGCCGTTCGCTCGCCTCGATTGCTGTGGGCGAGGACGTGATGACGGTCAAGGTGACGGGGCATCAGTGGTGGTGG
>DASZCR010000219.1:0-10128 GCA_035942915.1 Pyrinomonadaceae bacterium
TGAGGGTTTTGATTTCGGCCGAACGTGGGACGGCCTCGCCGTTGCAAAGCGGCCAGTGCGCGCCGCAGCCGTCGCCTGAGCCGGTCGCGCGCACGTATGCGCCCCAGAGAATCACTGCGAGGTTGTAAACCAGCACGCCCCACGCGAAGACGGCAAAACGGTTGAGCTTCATGAAGCTATTTTAATCTCTCAACAGATACGGCGCGAGCCGGGAATCTTCATCTTCCCCGTCCCGCGCCGGACACGTCTCACGTCATTGATGAAGGCGCATCAACCGAGCGCGCTTTGTAGTTTGCCGAGCGCCGTCCGCAGAATGTCGTCCTCGCGCGCGATGCACAGGCGCATGTGGTCGTCCCACGTTGCGCTGTCGGCGAAGGCGCTGCCGGGAACGGCCGCCACGCCCGCACGCTCGATGAGCATCTGGTTCAACTCCATCGCATCCGTGTAGCCTTCGGGGATGCGCGCCCAGAGATAGAAGGCCGAGCCGGAATCGTAGATGCGAAAGCCCAACTCTTCGAGCACGCCGGAGGCCAGTTCGCGCTTGCGCCGGAAACGTTCCTGAAGCTTCGAGTAGTAGTCCGGGTCGGCCATCAGGACTTCGGCCAGCGCCCGTTGCAAGGGCGTCGGCGAGCAGACGTAGAAGACGTTGTTGGCGTTGTTGAGCGGGGCGACCAGACGGCTGTCGCCGTAGGTGTAGCCGAGCCGCCAGCCCGAAATGTTCCACGACTTCGAGAAGGAGTTGACCGTCACGGTGCGCTCCCACATCCCCGGCAGACTCGCCATCGAGACATGCGGCTCTGCGCCGACCACGTAATGCTCGTAGACCTCGTCGGCGACGCAGAGCAGGTCTAACTCCTGACAGACTTCGGCTATCGCTTCCAGTTCGGCGCGCGTGAAGACCTTGCCCGTCGGGTTGACGGGCGTGCAGGCGACGATGGCGCGCAGCGGATATTCGGCGCGGTCTTTCAGTTCGCGGCAGCGCGCACGCAGCGCGTCCGTATCGAATGTGAGCGTCTCGGCCGAGAGCGAGAGCAGTTCGGTACGGCCGCCGAGTTCTTCGACGATGCGCCGGTGATACGGATAGTAAGGCTCGAAGAGCAGCGCCGACGCGCCTTGCAGGTAGGTCTGCGCGAAGGCAATCAGGCCGCCGGTCGCGCCGGGCGTAATGAGGAGTTCGAGCGGCTTGGCGTCAGGGTCAACGCGGACGCCGTTGAAGGTCGCAATCTTATCGGCGACGGCGCGACGGAGCGCACTGTCGCCTTCGGCCGGGCTGTAATGGTTCTGGCTCGCCGCGATGATGCCTGAGGCGGCGCGTGCCAGTTCAGGGTCGATGGCGAGTTCGGATTGTCCCTGAACGAGATTTCCGTCAACGGGCACGAGCCGTGTGATGAGACGGATGTCGGGTTTGGTGCGCGGGGTTTGCGCTTGGTCGGCGGCTGACATAGCTGTTTAGCTTCCTCAGAGTTGTTGTTCTTCTCGACTGTCACCTGCTCACGAGCGCGCTCTGGATGAAGGAGGCCACGTCGCGCTTGAGTTGCGCGAGCGAGTTCTTCTCGATGTACATCATGTGTCCGGCTTCGTAGTTGGCCGTGCGTACCTGACCGCGCAGAGACGGGTCAAGCCCCATGTGCGCGAGCGTGTACTGCGTGGCGAAGTAGGGCGTGGCGAGGTCGTAGTAGCCGGAGGCGACGAAGAGTTTCATGTAAGGGTTCTTGGCGAAGGCGCTGCGGAGCGCCTCGCTCGTGTCGGCGTAGGCGTTATCCGAGCCGTAGTCCCAACGGCCGATGCCGCCGCCGAGAATGTAGTATTCGAGGTCTGACTTGAAGCCGAGTTCGCGGCGCACGTAGTCGTTGAGCGTCGCCGTGTAGGGCGGACGAATAGCCGCCATGCTGGGGTCGAAGTCGGGAAACTCGGCGGCGGCGAGCAAGTCCATGCCCTTGAAACGGCTGTCGAGGCGGCCTACCGTCCGTTTCTGGTCGCGCAGCAGTTCTTTGTCGAAACGCTGAATCTCGATGCGCAGATTGCTGTTGTCGATGAACTGTCGGCTCAAGCCCGTGTAGCGCGCGAGCCGGTCGATAACTTCCTGTCGCTCCTGCGGCGTGAGGGTGTCGCCTTTGGCGAGGGCGGTCGTGTAGTCGGTCGCCGCCCAACGCTCCACCTCGTCGAGCGTGCGCCGAAGGTCGCCTTGCAGGTCGGCCGGAAGTTTTTTGTGATACCACGCGGTGGCCGTGTAGGTCGGCAGAAAGAGGACGTAGGGCAGGTCGTTGCCGCGCCCGAAGCGCGCGGTCTGAAAGTTCATGATGGTCGAGACGAGCAGAATGCCGTTGAAGGCGACGCCCCGGTCGATGAGATAGCCGGAGAGACCTGCGGCGCGCGTCGTGCCGTAGGATTCGCCGACGAGAAAGAGCGGCGAAGACCAACGCTCATAACGCGAGAGATAAAGGCGGATGAATTCGCCTATCGACTGGATGTCGCCCTGCAAGCCGAAATACTTGCTGGCGAGTTCCGGCTTGGCCGCGCGGCTGTAGCCCGTGCCGACGGGGTCGATAAAGACCATGTCGGTCAGGTCGAGCCACGTGTGCTCGTTGTCTACGAGTTGATACGGAGGAGGAGGCAGCCCGCCGTCGTCGAGCATGCGGACGCGGCGCGGGCCGAGTGCTCCGAGATGGAGCCAGACGGAGGAAGAGCCGGGGCCGCCGTTGAAGGAGAACATCAGCGGGCGTTCGGCTGGCCGCCCCATGCCTTCGGCGTTGTAGGCCATGAAGAAGATGCGCGCCTCTGTTTCGCCCGCCGCGTTCTTGAGAGGCATCATCCCCGTCGTCACCGTGTAGCGCAGCGTGCGGCCTCCGACGCGTACCTCGTGACGCGTGACGACCGGCCGCTCGTCCATCATCGCCGGGTCGCGCTCGACCGGGCGCTGCGGGGACGCAGCGGGCGCGGGCTGCTGCTGTTGCGGCTGCGCCGAAGAGGCTGTCTGGGGTCTGTAGTTGGCGCGCACGGCTGCGAGCAGGTCGTCTGTCGCCCCGGCCGTTCGCAACTCCTGTTCGATGACGGGCGTCAGCGCGAAATCGACGCCGTTGGAGTTGACGGCCGCGAGGAGCGCGGCCTGCGCGGCGCTGCGCTGGTCTGGACTGAGGCCGGGGAGTCCGAGCAGGTTGATAATCGTTTCGCGCGTGATAACGCTGCGCCCGGTCTGTTGAGCGCGCGACGGCATCTGCGGCGCGAGCGCGAAGAAGAAGATGATGATGATGCTCAGGGCGGCTGAGAGAGGCCGTGCGAGGCCGTGACTATGTAGCGAAGCGAACCGCATCGTGACTTCTATTCCTCCTGAAACCTTGTGAGTCCGTGTAGAGCCTCGACGAAAATCCGTCCACGCGAAAGCGGGGCGGCGCGTCGCGGCTCTTTGACAACTTCGGGAGTCGTGACCGGAAGGCGTTCGCCATTTTAGCCGACGAGCAGGCCGCAACACTAGCGCGCAGCGCGCGACACGCGCGACAGGTTCGCTTGCGGCCTCTTTCCGGTTCAGTAGGCGAAGGCTTGATAAATCTCGGCGTCGGGCAGGTCGTCGAGAGAATCGACGACGGGGTTGAAGCGCAGGAGTTGGCGTGCGCGCGGCGAGAGCGCAGGGAGCGCGGCGCGCGGGACGCGGATGGAGACTTCGGGGCGATAGAGCCAGCGACGACTGTAGCCGATGACGACCATCGGGCGCGGCTCGCCGGTGCGGTTCGGTGTGCCGCGATGAAGGCCGCGCACGTCGCGTATCATCACGTCGCCGAGTCTCATCGTAATGGGTTCGAGCGCGCACGCACCCGATTCGATGAGTTGAAGGCCATGCTCCTTCGACATCATGTGCGTGGCGCGCGCCACCTCGAAAGGCCCGTTCTCAATCTTGACATCGACGAGCGGGAAGTTGACGGCGAGTTGATAGGGAGGCGTCTCCTTGCCGGTCTCTGGAAAGAGCGGCGGCGTGTCGCGGTGGATGTCCTGATAGTCTGAACCGAGCAGCGGCGTGTCGGTGGCGAGTTGCGGCATCACCATGTCTTCGCCGACGAGGCGCGAGCAGACGGCAAGCACGTCTTCATCTTCGTAGATGTCCGGGTCGGCGAAAGGCTCTGTGAACGGAAGCGTCACGTAGTAGCGGCCGACGCCGCGATTCTGCAAGTGTCCCTCGCGCGCGATGTGCGTTTCGAGAAGCGGCGTGAAAGCCTCGCGCCACGCACGCAGTTTCTCCGGCGCGAAGTGTGCGCGCAACAGGCAGAAACCGTCGCGCAACACCTCTTCTGCGAACCCTTCAATCTCGCTTTCGCGGTAACGCCCCGTCTTCACTTCCGCCTCCCCCTTGAAAGAATTCGACATGATTATACGGCTCACTTACGACGACTCAAAAGGTTCTGTGCGACGACGACGACGAGCAGGAAGACGCCGCGAATCACGGTCTGCCACCAGGGGTTGAAGCGGCCGTCGAGATTAAAGATGTTCATGATGACGCCGAGCAGCAGGAGGCCGACGAGCGTCGAGCCGACGCCGCCCTGCCCGCCCGTCAAAAGCGTTCCGCCGACGACGACCGACGCGATGGCGTCGAGTTCCCAACCCATCGCCGCGTCGGGCTGTCCCGTCCGCAGGCGCGAGGCGAGCGTCGCTCCGGCCAGTCCGGCGAGCGCGCCGCTCAAAGCGTAGACGCCTAAGGTCACGCGCGTCACGTTCAAGCCCATCAGCCGCGCCGCCTCGTCGTTGTCGCCGACGGCGTAGACGTGGCGGCCGAAACGCGTGTGGTTGAGGACGAGCCAGCCGAGCGCGTAGAGCAGGATGAGCAGGACGACCGGCACGGGCAACGGCCCAATCCACTCGTTGCCGAGCCAACTGAAACCTTCGGCCACGCGATTGACGCTCACAGGTCGCTCGCCCGTGTAGACGAGCGCGAGGCCGCGCGCCGCAATCATCATCGCCAGCGTGACGATGAAGGGCTGGATGCGCGCCTTAGCGATGAGCACGCCGTTGGTTAGTCCGAGCAGCGTGGTGAAGGCGATGGCGGCGACGACGGCCACGAACAGTCCCCGGTCGGCGAGGTTGGCGGCAATCACTCCGGCGACGGCGGCGAGCGCGCCGACCGAGAGGTCGATGCCGCCCGTCAGGATAACGAACGTCATCCCCAGCGCGATGAAGCCGAGCATGCTGTTCTGGCGCAGCAGGTTGACGAGGATGAAGTTCGGATTGAGGAACTGCTCGTAAGAGGCGGCGGCGTAGATGAAGACGAGGACGAGGACGGCGAGCGCGCCGTGGCGCTGGAAGAGTCTGGCGAAACGCGCGCGCTCGACCCTCCCGCGCGTCGAACCGGCGTGCGTCTCCACGGTCGTGGCTTGGCTCATAACTTTCTCCGCTGTGCTTGAGAGTCGGTCTGCTGTTGGTGAACTTCAACGCGCGGGTGTGACGCGCAACCAATCGAAGCGCGCGGCCGCGCCCGGCGCACCGGAGGCCGTCAGAGCGACGCGCACGCCCTCAATGTGCGTGCCGCTGACGGGTTGGCCGAGCAGCGTCCATTCGCGCCCGTTCGTGCTGTAGGCGAACTGATAACGCTCGCCTCCCTGCGCCGTCATGCGCAGGTAGATTGAGTCGGCGCGCGGCGCATCGGCCGTGTAGGGGCGCTCTTCCCTCTTTTCTTCGCGCCGCCAGACAAACAGTTTTCCGCCACCGACGACGACGCCGAGCGCGGCCGTCGGCCAACCGTAGGCGGCCAGTCCGGCGTGCGTCGCGGGCGACATCCGGCGCAGGTCAACGTGCGTCGTCGCCGTGTAATCGCCCGTCGTCGTCTGACGCGCGACGAGTGCGGCCGTCAGGTCTTCGGCCTTGCTGCCGGTTGGCGCGAGCAGCAGGTAACCGCCCCCTTGCGTCTCGACGCTGACCGACTGCGTGTTGTGCATCGGCCACTGCCAGCCGGGCGCAAGTGTCGCATCCGTGAAACCGTCGAAGAAGCCCGCCTCGCGGCGCTCGGCGGCGAGCGGCAGCGGGGCGACGGCCGCAGTCGCGCCGGGGCCGCGCCCATCGTTGATGACAGGCCAGCCGTCGGCGCTCCACTTGATTTCGTCGAGCAGCGTCTCGCGTCCGATGTAGACGGCGTCGCGCGTCGCGCGGTAGGCGTGATAGAGCATGAAGTCTCGGCCGCGCCCGTCCGTCACCACGTCGCCGTGACCGGGACATTGCCACTGCTGGTTGGCCGCCAGTATCGGGTTGCGCGGGTTCTTCTCCCAGGGGCCTAACAGTTTGCGCGCGCGCGCGACGCCGAGCGCGTAGTTGCAACTGCGACCGCAGCAGGCGTTCCCCGAATAGAAATGATAGAACCACTCGCCGCGCCGCAGGATGTAAGAGCCTTCGACGACGTGGTTCTCCCACGCGGTCGTGTTGCGCAGAATCATCTTCGGCTTGCCGGTCAACTTCGTTCCGTCTTCGGTGAGCGGCTGCGCCCAGATGGGCGTCGGCTTGCCCCGGCTGTTGCCGTCCTCTTTCCAGATGAGATACGGGCGGTCGTTCTCGTCGCGCACCATGAAGGCGTCGATAGAACCTATCTCCTGACAGACGAGCGGGCCATGGTCTGTGTAAGGCCCTTCGGGACGCGGCGCGGTGGCGACGGCGACGCAGAGCGGGCCGCCTCTTTTGCGCGCCGTGTAGAAGACGAAGAAGCGACCCTTGTCAACAATGAACTCAGGCGCCCAGAAGTCGCGCGCCGCCCACGCCGGAGGCCGCGCGAAGACCGCACCGACGATGCGCCAGTTGACGAGGTCGCGCGAGTGCAACACGGGAAAGTGCGGCTCCCAGTTGCCCGAAGTGGTCGTCGCCCAGTAATCGTCGCCGACGCGCACCACCGACGGGTCTGGAAAATCGCCCGCGATGACCGGGTTCGTGTAACTGGCCTGCCGCTGCTGCGCCGTCGCCGCCGTCGCCGCCAAGCACCACGCCAGCAGCGCAACCAGACAGCCCCTTTGAATCCTTCTCAACATACTCCGCTTCAGGCCACCTTCGGCCGCTGGATGTAGACGGCGATGAGGATGATGGCCGCCTTCAGGACGAGTCCCCACGAGAAGGGGATGCCGCGCATGTTAAAGCTCGTCGTGATGATTTGCATGATGAGCGCCCCGATGAACGTCCCGACGACGGTCGCGCGCCCGCCCGTCAAAGGCGTCCCGCCGACGACGACGGCCGCGATGGCGTCGAGTTCGATGTTGAGGCCGACCTTCGCCGCGTCGCTCGCGCCGAGCCGCGAGGTCTCAATCAACCCGGCCAGTCCGGCCAGCAACGCGCTCAACGCGTAGACCGAAATCTTCGTCCGATGTACCTTGATGCCCGCCAGATGCGCCGCCGCCTCGTTGCCGCCGACCGCGATGACGTAGCGGCCGAACGCCGTCGCGCGCACGACGAAGATTCCGAGCGCGACGACGGCCAACATCACCAAGACCTGCACCGGCACGCCGCCGACCAGCGGAAGCGGCCCCACCATTCCCTTGCCCAGATACTCAAACGTCGGGTCTGTAAACGGTATCAACTTGCCGCTGTTCATCAACTGCGCCGCGCCGCGCCCGGCGATGAGCATGCCGAGCGTGACGATGATGGGCTGGATGCGGAAGCCTGAGATGAGCGCGCCGTTGACCGTCCCGACGGCCGTCGCCGCCAGCATTGCGATGAGGACGGCGACGCCCAATCCGCTGTCGAGGTTCGTTGCGACGAGCGCCGATGCGACGGCCATCACCGAGCCGACCGAGAGGTCGATGCCTCCGGTCGCAATGACGAGCGTCATCCCGACGGCGACGAGCATCTTCGGCGTCACTTCGACGAGGATGTTCTTGAAGTTGTTTACGTCGTTAAAATTGGTCGTGAACAGGCAATTGCCGACGAAGAGCAGGACGAGCGCGACGAGCGCGCCATAGGTCGGCCCCAAAGCGGCGAGGCGCGCCAGCACGCCGTTGTGTGTCGCCGGATTCGCACGAGTCGCATCAACCATCGTCTTCGCCCCTCCTACCTCTCGTCCGCCGACGGTGCGGCCGAAGAATCTGTCGCCGTCGCCTTGTCGTCGGCGCTCGCTTCGCCGTCGCCGGTCGCGCTGCCCTCGGCCATCGCGTGAATAATCGCGTCCTGCGTAATCTCCGCCCCGCGCAGTTCTCCGACGCGCTGCCCGTCGCGCAGCACGATGACGCGCGAACTGCCCTCGACCAGCTCTTCCAACTCCGACGAAATCATCAAGACGCCCAAGCCCGACTCGGCCAGTTCGTTGACGAGCGCCTGTATCTCGCCCTTCGCGCCGATGTCGATGCCGCGCGTCGGTTCGTCGAGGATGAGGAACTTCGGGTGCTTGCAGAGCCAGCGCGCGAGGAGAACTTTCTGCTGGTTGCCGCCCGAAAGCTCTCGGATTTTCTGGTCGGCGCTGGCGGCCTTGATGCCGAGCCGCTTCATGTAGCGTTCGACAATCTCGCTCTGGCGCGCGCGCGAAACTATCCCCATGCTGCTCAAAGTCGGGAGCGCGGCGAGCGTCAGGTTTTCGCGCACGGAGAGTTCGGGGATGATGCCTTCGGCCTTGCGGTCTTCGGAGAGGAAGGCGAGGCCGGCGGCGATGGCATCGCCCGGCGCGCGCGGGTTGATGCGCTCGCCGTCGAGATAGATTTCGCCCGCCTCCGCTTTGTCCGCGCCGAAGATGACGCGCGCCGTCTCCGTCCGTCCCGAACCGAGCAGACCGGCCATGCCGACAATCTCGCCGCGACGCGCCTCGACCGTCACACCGTTCAGTTTGCGCCCGCGCGTCAACCCTGCGGCTCGCAGCAGCGGCGCTTCGTCTGCCGCGCTCTCTCGGCCGCTCTCCTCCGCCTCGCCCGCGTGACGGCCGAAGGCGGTCGTTCCCTGTCGCAACTCCTCGCGCTGTTTGCCGAGCATCAGACAGACAAGGTCGAGTTTTTCCAATCCGGCGAGCGGGCGCGTGCCGACCAGACGCCCGTCGCGCAGGATGGTGACGCGGTCGCAGACGGCATACAACTCGTCGAAGCGATGGCTGATGTAAACGACGGCCGCGCCTTCGGCCTTGAGGCGACGAATCACGTCATACAGAATCGAGACTTCATGCTCGGTCAGGGAACTCGTCGGCTCGTCGAGGACGACCACCTTCGCGCCGAAGGAGACGCCGCGCGCGATGGCAATCATCTGTCGCAGCGCGATGTTGAGACTGCCGAGCGTAGCGCGCGGGTCAATCTCCAAACCGAGACGCTGCAAAATCTCTCCGGCCGCCGCGTTCATCCGCTTCCAGTCAATCAGGCCGAAGCGGCGCGGCTCTCGTCCGAGGAAGATGTTTTCGGCAACGGTGCGATAGGCCAGCAGGTTGACCTCCTGATAGACGGCGACGACGCCCGCTTCCTGCGCGTCTTCGGGCGAGGCGAACTCGACGGGGCGGCCTTCGAGAAAGACCTGCCCGCCGTCGCGCGTGTACGCGCCAGTCATAATCTTAATCAGCGTCGATTTGCCCGCGCCGTTCTCCCCGACGAGCGCATGCACCTCGCCGCGCTCCAACGTCAGGTCAACGCCCGCCAGCGCCGTGTGCCCCGAAAAGATTTTCGTGATGCCCTCCATCCGGAGGAGCGGCTCTGTTGTGCTCATAGCTCTTCAGTGATAGGTGATAGGTGATGGGTGATAAGAGATAAGTGATGGATGATGAGTGATAGGTGAGAGGATAAAACCTGTCTTTTCTTATTACCCCTCACCTATCACCTATCACTTCTTTCCTATCACCTCTCGCCCATCACCTATCACTCTTGCTCAGTATGCTTCGTTGACGAACTGTGCAGCGTTCGATTTGTCGAAGAAGCGGTCTTGGTTGATGATTTGCGGCGGCAGTTTCTCGCCCCGAAGATGGCGTTCGAGCGCGTCGAAGGCGAGGGGGCCAAAGCGCGGGTTGCATTCAACGGTGACGTTCATCTCGCCGCGCATGATGGCTTCGAGCGCCGACTTCTGCCCGTCAATCGAGACGATGAGGACTTCCGTGCCCGGCTGCATCCCGGCCGCCTTGAGCGCTTGAATCGCGCCGAGCGCCATCTCGTCGTTGTGCGCGTAGACGACCGTGATGGCCTTGCCGTGCGCCTGTATGATGTTGCTCATCAC
>DASZCR010000220.1:0-14323 GCA_035942915.1 Pyrinomonadaceae bacterium
GGATTGGTCGAGGCGTGGGGCGAAAGCCCCGCGCGCGGCGAGGCCGACGACACATGGGCTTGGCTGACGAAGGATTTCAAGGGCGCGCGCGGCGCGGCCGGGTCGGGCGCTTTACTCCTCCTCGAACGCGCTTCGCTGCGCACGGTCAATGCCGCGCGCACCGCCGCCGAGGCCGCGCTCACGGCCATCAAGAGACGCACGCTGCGCGGGCGTCTCAAGTCGCTCGGTCGTCCGGCCGTCAAACTTGGCGACGCCATCGCGCTGCGAGGGATGCCGGATGAATCTCTCAACAGCAGCTTTCAAGTGCGTAGCGTGACGCACCGCATCACCAAGCTCGACGGTTTCACGACGACCATCGGCTTCCGTGCCATCGAGACCTGAGGCGAGGAAGATTTTGAGCACCATCATCAACACCATTCAGGAGATTGTTCGCGCAGAGATGCGGCGCGTGCGCGTCGCCGAACTGGGGCTTGTCGAGGCCGTCTACCCGCACAGCGGCGACGGCGACAACGACAACTACGCGTGCGACGTGCGCCTCAAGAACAGCGGACTGCTCCTCAAGCGCGTGCCGACGGCGACCGGCCATATCGGCACGGCCGCCATCCCCAACGTCTCAGACCTCGTGCTGCTCACGTTCGACAAAGGCGACATCAATCAGGGCATCATCATCGGCCGTCTCTACAACGAGAAGGAGCGCCCGCCGCTCAACAATCCAGACGAAGTCATCTTCCGTCTGCCGCTCGCCGAAGCCGACGACAAAACCATCAAGGCGGCGATTCGCAACATTCAGGCGAACTCCGAGCCGCGCGAGATGATTTTCGAGATGCCGCCGAAGATTACCGTCCGCGTCACAGACGGAACCGTCCGCGCCACCGCCGGCAAGACCGAGATGAAGCTCGACCAACCCGACGGTAGCGGAGGCACGGTCACGGTGATTGCCGGGCGGACGAAAATCACGATGAATCAGGACGGCGATGTCGTCATCGAAGCGGCCGGTGCGATGAGCCTCAAGGCGACGCGCGACCTGACGCTTGAAGGCATGAACGTCTCTATCAAGGGGCAGGTCAACACAGAGATTGAAGCGGGGGCGCAGGCGACCTTGAAGGCCAACGCAGGCGCAACCGTCAACGGCGGCGCAACCACCACCGTGCAGGGCGCGATGGTGAGCGTCAAGGGAATGGTTTCGTTTTCACCCTGAGGAGAGAGAGCCGATGCCCGGCCCGCCAGTCTCAATCGGTTGCATGGTGATGATTACGCCCGGCGCTTCCGGGCCGCCCGACACCGGCACTATCGTCGCCATCTTTCCCCCCGTCATTCTGGCGGGCGGGATGCCGCTGGCGACCTCCGGCTCGCTGTGCATGATGATTAATTCCGTGTGGGGCGTTCCCTACCCGCTGCCTATCGGGCCGCTCGGCAGTAGCGGCGTGATGGTCGGCGGGCGCGCACTCGTCCGCATGGGCGACAGCATCCCGACGCCGCCCGGCATCCTCACCATTCTGGGGCCGCCCGCAGCCCCCTTCATCAACGACCAATGGCCGCCGTAGGAAGGGATGCAGGACGAGGGATTAATAAACAGCCTGCGTCCTGACTTCGTCGCTCCGCGCTCATCCCTGTTCTCTGAGGTTGGAATTTATGTCTACGCCTTTTGCTCGATTCGGAACGGACTTGCACCTGCTGCGCAATCTCGATTTGCGCCACAGCAACCGCGACCGCGACCCTCTGACGGGTCTGCCCGGCGACGACCTGGCGACGGCGAAGCGCGCCGAGACCGGACAGGTTGACCTCGACACGCTGAGCGAGGTCGATAATCTCGTTCAGGCTTTGCTGCTGCGCTTCCTGACGCCGCTCGGACAGTTGTCCGTTCTCGGCCATCCCGATTACGGCTCGCGCCTCGACGAGTTGATAGGCGAGTTGAATTCGGAGACCAATCGCAACCGCGCGAAGCTCTTCGTGCTGCAAGCACTGGCCGCCGAGCCGCGCGTCAAGAAGGTCATCTCCGTTGATGTGACACAGAACCGCGCGCGGCCGGAGCAGATGGACATCGACATCAAACTGTTGCCCGTTGACAGCGACTCGCCGCTCAATCTTGTCTTTCCCTTCTTCCTCGACAGGGGGTTGGCTCCGTGAACGCTGAACACGTCACTCTCATCAATCGCCCGTACTTCGAGATTGTTGACGACATCCTGACGGCCATCGTCGGCGGCGTCGTCAACGAGCCTATCATCTTCGACGTGAAGGACGACCTCTATCCGCTCGCGCAGCGCGCCAGCGACGTGCGCGGCATTACGGGGACGCTGCTTGTGCGCGACCCGACGGGCGCGATGATTCCGACGCCTTACGCCTTCCAGAAGCGCATCGATTACGCCTTCCGCCAATCCGACAACGCCGTCATCTGGTTGCCGGGCGGCGCCAAACCGGCCGATGAGACGGTCTTCTACGTCGATTACTTTCGACTCGAAAGCCGCTCGCCTCTGAGCGACATCAACGTCGGCAGCGTGACGCGCACGCTGAGCGAGGCCATCGGGCGCGAGATTGCGACCGTCTATCAACAAATCAACGAGGCTTACCTGAGCGGCTTCGTCGATACGGCGACAGGTCTCTCGCTCGACCTCGTCGTTTCGATTCTCGGCGTCGTCCGTAAGACGCGCGAGTATGCCGTCGGACTCGTCACCTTCTTCCGCGACCCCGCATCGGGCGACGGCAACATCACCATTCCCGAAGGGACTGCGCTCAGCACAGAGAAGGGCGAGGCGACTTTCGTCACCGTCCAACTGCGCACCATCCAGCGCGGGCAGCCGCGCATCGACGTGCCCGTGCGCGCCTCCGGCGCATCGTCGGGCGCGGCCGGTATCGTCAAGGCGGGCGAAATCACCAAGACGGCGCAGCCCATCACCGGCATCAACCGTGTCACCAACTTCGAGCCGACCATCCTCGCCGCCGAGGACGAAACTGACGAGCAGTTGCGCGCGCGTGCGAAGGCTGCGCTGCGCAGTCTCGGCAAGGCCACGATTGCGGCGCTGACGAATGCCATCTTCGAGGGACGCGCCAAACTGGCAGAGGTCTTCGACCCCAACGGGCCGCCGCTCAAACGCTCGACGCCGGGCACGGTCGTCCTCCTCGTCGAGAGCGAACCGGAGCGTTTTCCGAGCCTTCAGATGGCCGTCGAGCAGACGCGCGCGGCGGGCGTGCAAGCGACACTTATCGCACGTTACGTCTTCTTCAAGCCGCGCGTCCGCGTCCGCATCGCGCCGGGTCTGACGCCTGACGGCAAGCTCAAGCTGACGGACGAAATCATTCAGGCCATGCAGAAGTACGTCGATACGCTGACGGCGGGCGAACCGGCGACCGGCGAGAAGTTGCTCGCAGCCATCACGAGCATCAAGGAAGTGAGCAAGAAGAAGGGCGAAACGAAGATTGTCGATGTCATGACGTGGCGCGCAGATGTCGGGCAACCCGGCGCGGAAGCTCTCGTCAAGGCGCTTGTCGAAGCCGCCGCAGAGATTTATTCCGCACCTGCGACCGGCGCAGAAGAGGCGCGCAAGGAAGCCCTCATGGTCGCTCTGACGAACGTCTTTTCAGCCGTCGCGCCGCCCGTGCCGACCGGTCGTCGCATCCCCGACCGGAGCCTTGTGCAGGGGCCGACGGGCGCGCGCGCGACCGATGCCGAGATTGAAGCCGGAACGTTTCAGGTCGTCAGCATGGTCGGCGGCGATAAGTGGTGGGTCGTGCTCGACGTAGAGGCGGCCGACATCCTGCTTGAAGAGGTCTGATATGGCGACGAAGACCGAGCGTATCATCAGCTATCTGCCCGGCACCTTCCGCGCAGAGCCGCGCACGACGGCCACCTACTTCGTCGCCGACGCCTTCGGCACGGAGTTGCTCAAGGCCGAGAACAGCCTCGCCGCGTTGATGAGCGCGCACTGGGTTGACCACGCCGACCGCTCCGCCGAACTGATTAGCGACCTCGCCTGCATCGCTTCGCTCTACGGCCTTCTCCCGCAGGGCGCGCCGCAGCCCGCGCAGGCCGGCGCGCGTCAGACGAGTTGCCCGCCCATCACCTCTTCGGAAGAGAGCGTCGAAGAGTTTCGTGAGCACTTGAAGAGCTACGTCCGCACCTTCCTCGAAGGGACGGTCACGGTGCAGGGCATCCTGCGCGTTGCCGCCGAGGCGCTCGGCCTGCGCATCGAGGACGATTACGAAAAGCTCGATACGTGGTGGACGCGCGACGACGACGCGCTCGTCACAGAGGAGGCGAGCGGCAGCGACGCCGCGCAACTGCTCTTCGGCTTCACGTCTGCGAACGCCGTCGGCACGCCCTTGCGCGCGGCGCGTCTCACGGGCAAGGCGGATTTGAGCGGCGGCGTTGACCTCAGCGGCGGGGCGGTGCTGCGCCTGAAGGTTGACGATGCGGCTCCCGTCAACATTGACCTCGCGGCGCTGCTTCCGCAGACGACGCACGCCCAACTCGCGCAGGTTACGGAGGCCATCAACAATCAACTCGGTCAGACCGTCGCCACGCACGACGGCCGTCGCCTGACGCTTTCATCTCCGACGAGCGGCCTTGCCAGTCGCCTCGAAATCGGAAACCCGGCGGGCGACGCCAGCCCCGCGCTGTTGGGTCTCTCGCCGCGCCTCTTCTTAGGCTCCGATGCGACGGCCGCAGAGGTCTTCGGACAGGTTGATTTGCGCGACGGCGTTGACCTCAGCGCGGAGCGTTATCTTCGCCTGCTGATTGACGACGAGCATCTCGCTGAGATTGATTGCGCGGGAGCCAACCCGTCTCTGACGATGCTCGACGAGATTGTCTCGTCAATCAACGCGGCGCTCGGTCTGGATGCCGCCTCACACGATGGCCGCTTCCTGAAACTCACTTCGCCGACGGCCGGATTCGGCAGCAGCATCGTCTTTCTCCCGGCGGCCGCGCAGGACGCGCGCCTGCGTCTGTTCGGCGCGGTCGAGCTCTTCCACGCCGGTCAGACGCCGAAGGCTGCGCGCGCGACCGGAAAGAGAGACCTCAGTCTCGGCGTTGACCTCAGCGAGCGTTCCAAGTTGCGCATACGCGTCAACGAAGGGCCTGCCGTGACGGTCGAATGTGCCGGTGAAACGCCTGAAAGAACGCTGTTGAGCGAGATTGTCCTTGCGCTGACGGCGCAGTTCGGCGCGGGCGTCGCGTCGCACGACGGCCGTTTCCTGAGCCTCGTCTCGCCGACCGCAGGCCCCACGAGTGCTCTCGTCTTTGAATCGCTGCCCGCCGACGAAGACGCCTCAGACCTGCTCTTCGGCATCGAGTCGAGGACGTTTCGCGGCGCAGCGGCGACGCGTGCGCGCCTGACCGGCACGCGCGACTTGAGCGAGGGCGTTGACATCGGCGCGCTGCACACTCTGCGCGTCGCGCTCGACGGCGGCGCACCCGTCACGTTGAACCTGCGGGACGCGCAGGCGGATGCGTTTCAGAACATCCGCGCCGTCACGCCCGACGAGATAGTGTCCGCGCTCAACGCGGCACTCGGCGCGGGCGTCGCCTCGACCGACGGCCGACACATCACGCTCGCTTCGCAGACGACGGGCGAGGCCAGCCGCGTCTCCATCGAGCCTGTCACGCGCAGGCGTCGCAGGCGTTTCATCACGCGCGCGTTCACGAAGGGCGAAGCGGCGCAGGCCGTCTTCGGTTTTATCACGCGTGAGGCGCGCGGCGGCGCGGCGATGAAGGCGCGCGTCGTCGGCGATGCCGATTTGAGTCGCGGCGTGGATTTGCGCGAGGAGCGATATCTGCGTCTGAAGGTTGACGAGTGGCCGACGGTCGAAGTCGATTGCGCGGGTCTGCGGCCGAGAGCGACGCTGCTCGAAGAGGTCGTCACGAAGATTAACAAGGCGCTTGAGAAGGAGAACGCTGAGCACGGCGGACGCGTCGCGCGTTCGAGTCCCGACGGGCAGAACCTCGTCCTCGTCTCGCCGACGAGCGGCGCAGCGAGCCGCATCGCCTTCGAGACGCCGCGCACGGCCGACGCGCTCGACCTCCTGTTGCGACGCGCGCCGGGCACGACGCGCGGGCGCGATGCGACCTCCGTTAAGTTTGTCGGCACGGTTGACCTGAGCGGTGGCATCAGCCTGAGCAAAGCAGACGCCGTGAGGATTGCCATCGACGCCGACCCGCCGCGCGAGATTCATTTCACCGAACAGGACGCGCCGACGCCCTTGACGCTCGGCGAGATTGTCGTCGCCATCAATCTCGCTTTCGGAAAGCAGGTGGCGCAGCATGACGGCAAGCACCTTGTCCTGACTTCGACGGCGACGGGCGCGAACAGCTTTGTCGAGTTCGTCGCGCCTTCGGGTACGGACGCCACCGAACGACTCTTCGGCATCGCGCCGCCGCGAAGCTATCGCGGCGAGAACGCTGCGCCCGCGCGCGTCGTCGGCAGCAGAGACCTTTCCGCAGGCGTCAAACTGTCTGTGACGAGGTTTATCAGGCTCTCTGTTAACGGCGGTCAGCCGTTGGACGTGGACTGCGCGGCGCGCGCCGTTGATGCCTCTCAGGCGACGCTCGCAGAGATTAGCAGCGCCATCAACGAACGGCTCAAGATGGGCGTCGCCACGCACGACACGAAGCATCTCGTCCTGACCTCGCCGACCCAAGGCTTCGCTTCGCAAATCACGCTCCTGCCGTTCGAGGGCAGAGATGCGCGCGCGAAGCTCTTAGGCAGCGCGGCCGAAGTGACGACAGGTCTCGATGCGACTGCGGCCTTCATTGAAGGCGAGGCAGACCTGCTCTCGCCGGTCAATCTCTCTGAACGACAGACGTTGAAGCTGTCGGTTGACGGGGGTCGTCCTTTTGAAGTCAACGTGGCGGGCTTTGCGCCGGGCACGACTTTTCTTGACGAGGTCGTGGCACACATCAACGCGGCCTTTCCCGGTCTGGCGTCGGCCACGCCGAACGACCACCTGCGTCTGACATCGCCGACGCGCGGCGAGCAGAGCCGCCTGTCTCTGCTGCCCGTGCGCGTCATTGAGTTGGTTGAGTATCCGCCGACGGAGGTCAGCTTTCCGTCGCAGGAAGAGGCGACGCTGTCCGTCAGGCATAGCGACCGCTGGACGTTGGAGAATCAGGGCGCGGCGGACGCGGATTTGGCCGTCGTCTTAGACGCGCCGCACGGCGCTGTCGGGACGGAGTTGGTCAACCGCACGACGGGGCAGCGTGTCCGCCTGATGTTGGTGTTGCGTCCGGGCGAGCGCGCGGAGTTGTGGCGTGATGCGGAGACGGGTCTCGTGCGCGCCGTCGTCATTGACGAAGCGGGCGGACGCCGCGACGTGCCGCAGACGCAAATCCTCGCCGGGCCGCTCGGCACGCGCGTCTCCGTTCCCTTCGATGGTGAATGGTCTCTGGCCGAAGGCGTAGAAGGCGCGGCCGCGACTCTGCAACTCGACGAGCCGCAGGCGCGCGCCGTTGTCCTGCTGCGCGCGCAGCAGTTCGGCGCGGCGGGCAATCGTATCCGCGTGCGCGTGACGGAAGCGGCGCTGAGCGATGCGGAAGACACGTCTCAGGTCGAATCAGGAGAGCGCGTGCGTTTGCAGGGGCGTCTGGATGGCAAGCCCGGCGATTACTGGATAACGGGTGGAGATGGGCAGACGGTGGCGCGCGTGCGCGCGGGAGCAGGCGTCACGTTCGAGGCGCAGGTCGGCCGCGTCCTGAGTGTCGCAGGCGCTTTGTACCATGAAGTCGGCGACCCCGCGCCGCTGGTCATCGTCGAGCGCGTAGAGAGGTTGTTTGACGTGACGTTGACGGGGACGCCGGACACAGAGCCGGAGCTTTATGCGGGCGTCGTCATCGACGGCGACGCAGATGCGCCGGAGTCGCTCGTCTCTCAGATAAATCGCGGGCGAGAGATGCCCGTGCGGCCGCCTTCGAGTCTGGTGCGTGCCGAAGGCGCGGAGAAGGCGCAGGCTTTGGTGCTGCCGCGCGGCCGTTCGAGTTGGACTTTTCGGGATTGCTTCGGGCCACGCTTCGACGAGAGTTATTTCTCCGACGAGGAGCGGCAGACGCGCTTTGCGGGCGGCGGCTGCATCGACCGCGCCGTCTTCGACCTCAGCCACTTCGCGCGCACGCCGCCCGCGCCTGACTCGGCCGTCTTCGTCGGCTCAATCAACGACCCGCCCGTCCAACTCCGCTTCCGTTGGGCGCAGCATCAGCCGGGCGCATTCAACGTCAACCTCCCCGCAGACCTGCCCGAACGCTTCGGCGCGCGTTTCGACCAATCGCTCTTTGCGCGCGGCAACGGCGAACCGGAGTTGTTCGCGGGCGTCGTCACCGAACCGCTCAACGATGAAGACCACATCATCAAACGGCTCAACGACGGCTCGACGCTCGTGAAGGTGACGGCGAAGCCGGTCACGCGCGTGCCCATCGGCTTCGAGGCCGTGACGATTCCCTTCCGTCGGCCGCTCCGTCTGAAGGGCGGAGACGAGAGCCGCGAGGCGCGCATCTACCTCGCCGAAAAGGACGTGCCCGGTTTCATAGAGATATTCGCAGACACTCCCGGCGCATGGGGCAATTCCGTCACCATCGCCGCGCGCAAGGCAGGCCCCGCGCGCTTCGACGTTTCAATCAACCTTCTTGGCGCGCGCTTCGAGAACGCACGGCGCGTCGTCTTCGGCGGCGACGAGTTGCCGACGCTCAGCGAAGACCTGCTGCGTCCCGGCCCCGTCGGCATCCTTCAGGCGAAGGCGGCGGGCGTCCGCGCGAACGTCTCGCGCGAGCGCACCGACGCCGACGATTCAGACAACAAACACTAAGGAGAAATGATATGGCTACCGAGTTTACTCCCTACATCAACCGCGCGCCGGGCGACCTCGTCAGCGCGAGCGATTGGAACAACATGCAGGTCGAAATCAAGAAGGACATGGCGGAGAAGATTAAGCAGGCCGTCGATGAGAAAGTGAGCATCGAGCACGCAGACGACTCCGACCGTCTGGAGAACAAGACGGCCAAAGAGTTGTCCGACGAAATCGTTGAGACGGCACTCAGACAGGTCGCCAAGCGGACGGGATACATGCTCCTCTTCAAGCGGCTCGTGCCGGGCGAAACGAGTCTCATCGAACACAACCTGAAGGCATTTCCGCTGGTTGACATCTACGCCCTCTCGCCCTTCCCCGTCGTCTACACCGAAGACGGCGACGACAAGGTTGAAGGGCAAGCCTATTTCTATCTCTACAACGCAGACCTCGAACAACGCTTGCGCGCCACGCCCGGTGGCACGAGCGTCGAAATCGAGCGGTCTGGCGATGGCGAGATGCAGTTCAAGATTCGTTGGAGCGAGTTGCTCTCGCTCTACAACGTCGATTACGACGACAAGTCCTCTCTCTCGAACCTCGAAGGCGAGTTCTGGACGACGCTCTTCTCGAAACCGAACGACCGCTTCGACGACGACGACTATTTTCATTCGCCGTGGTTCAGCCGTTGCTGCGGCGAGGGTCGCACCGTCTATCAACTGAAGAGCAAGCGCGAGTTCGACGACCTCTATCTCAAGATGGTCGCCACGAAGTCGGTCAACACGCCCGCCAACACCGAACTGACGCTCGGCGTGCCTCACGTCGTCGTCTCGCATTTCAGCTTCGACCGGCTCGGCCTCACCTACATGGGCGGAACGGCGGCGCGCCCCGGACGCAATCCGGGAGCGAATGAGTTGGTCGATGTCAAACCGACGCCGGGGGACGCGCGCGTGATGGTGTTGTTGAAGGTCTAAGCCACGAGACGGTCGCCCCGACCGTCTATGGATGAGAACTCAAACGATGAGATTGAGCGACAGATATGACGGCAGCAGGCTGCCCTTTCAGGGCGACCGCTCGACGCTGCTTCAAAGTATCCCCATCAACGCACGCATCGAGCGCGCGACCGTCACCGTCACGCCCAACGACGCGACAGACGGCGTCGAGCCTTTCGCCGAGACGACCACCTTCGACGGCGTCGCAGGCAGTTGGGGAGCGACGAAGACGGTCGTCGCGGGGCAGTGGGTCGAGGTCGATTTCCACGCCCGGCGGACGCTCGTCGGCGTCAGCGGCTCGAACCTCATCGACACGACGCTACAGGTGGACTTCGGCGGCGTCTTCGTCGATTTGAGTTCGACGGGCAGCGTCCGCACGCCGAGCGACCCAGCCCCCTTTCCCATCAAGAGCAACACGCCGCGTCTGCCCAGCCTGACCGTGATGAAGATAAAGCTGACGAATCCGGTCGGGCGCGCCACGACGCCCGACCTGACGCACGTGACGTTTCGCAGCCTCGCCTCGAACGTCACTCTGCGTTTGGGAGAATCGGCACCCTTCTGGGCGCGCGTCGGCGAGTTGGTGGCGCCGGAGACGACGCCCGATTTCGCGCCTCTGCTTCAGGCGTTTTTGTCAAAGGCCAAATCCGAGAACGGCTTCTATCAGGTGCCGCTCGTGCTGCACACGGACACGCTCGCGCGTCTCAGCCTCTCGCTTCAGATTGACTATCTCATCGAACAGAACGTGCTGCCGCCGGGCTTGCGCGAAGTGACTCTGCCCTTCGACCTGAGCACGCGTCCGAGCACCTCGCAGGAGGTGTTGCACATCGCCGTTCCAGCAGGCGCACGCGTCGCGCGACGCGGCGCTTCCGTCCGCGTCAACGGCACGTTCGAGTCAACACGTCTCGTCCGCGAGACGGAGATGAACGTCGCACCCGATGGCTCGGTCGAAGTCTCGCCCGCGTTCTCACATGCGCAGCCCGTCCGGCTGACAGCCGAAGCCCTCGCCTCCGAAGTCGATTTACTGTTGACGGTGAGTCGTGCGGCCAAACTCCAACTGGACATCCGCGAAGACCTCGACGGCAAACCCGGCGTGCAGTCTCTCCTGCCCGCACCCGTCGCGCAGGACTTACCCGCGCCCGTCGGTCTCGCGCCCGCGCGCCGTAGCGAAGGCGAGACGCGCTGGCTGAGCGTGCGTCTCCCGGCAGAGTTTCAGTTCAAAGCCGCGACGACCTACTGGCTGGTGCTGCAAAGCCTCGAAGGCACGTTCGGATGGAAGGTCGCGCGTGCGCCCGTAGAGGCCGCCACCTTGCAGCGCACGGACACGGGCGGCCTCTCTTGGCGCGACGAGCTTGCGCCCACGTCGAACGAAAAGCTGCGAGCTTTCTTCCGTCTGCGTCGCCGCCCAGAAAACTTCGAGATGCCTATCGAGTTGGAAATCGGCAAGGGCACAGAGGCCGTGCGCCTCAACCTCGACCGCTTCCAGCCTTTGGGGCGCGTCGATTTCGAGTTAGACCCGGACAACCTGAGTCAGGCTCTTAACGAGTATCTCGACAAAGCTGCTCAAGGCGCGTCCTGCTCCGGCGTCGAGCATCTCTTCAACTGCGATTTTGAACAATGGCTGCGCGTCGGCGACACGCCGATTCCGGTCGGTTCGAGACCTCTGAACAGATTTCCGCTCTCGCTGGCCTTCGCGCCCGATGGTTCGTGGGCATATCTCGGCCTCACGTCGCCGGACAGGGAGTCAAACTCTTTGCAGTTGATTGACGTGGCCTGCGATGCGCTGGTCGAACCGGCTATCCCGCTCAGCTTCCCGCCGGAGATTCTCGTCATCAGTCCGCAGGGCACGCGCGCCTACGTCACCGACGGCAGACGTTTGCAGATTATCGACACGATTGCGCACAAGTCTCTCGGCGTGCTCGAAGAGTCGCCCAACAACAACGCAGACATCAGGGCGCTGGTCATCAGTCAGGACGGCGAGCGACTCTATGCGGCCATCCAGAATCAGGCGACGACCTTCGGCGTCACCTTCAACATCGTGCTCGTCGAGACAGCCCAGCTTGAACAGGCCGTGATGCAGGGCGCGTCGCAGATGCAGGACAGCACACTCGTCAAGCGCAGCTTCCAGCTAACCGCCGAGTCGGTCGCGCTCGCACTCTCGCCTGACGGCAATCGTCTCTACGTGGCGACGACCGAGCAGCAGAGCAAGCGCGGAGAGCTACGCCTGCTGCCCGCAGAGTCGTTGCGCGCGCCGGGCGACATCGTCCTCGTCGGCAAAGAGCCTGCGAGTATCGCGCTCTCGGCCGACGGCAAGCGCGTCGCCGTCGCCAACGCGGGCGACAACACGTTGAGCGTGCTCGACACGACGACGCGCAGCATCATCTCGACGCTTCCGCTCAACCAGCCGGTCACGGAGTTTCGTCCGCTTGCCGTCGCGCTCTCGCCGGAAGGCACGCGGGCATATGTCACCAGTCGTCGTCCGGCCACCGGCACGCCGCGACAGGTGCTGCTCGTCGTAGATGTGGACAAAGGCGCTTTGATTAAAACCTTCGAGTTGCAGAGATTCCCGACGGCGCTCGCGCTCAATCCGCAGGGCGACCAACTCTACGTCGGGGAGGGCGCGTTCAGCGACACGACAGGGACGCAGGAAGGCGCGCTCTTCTCCGTCCGTGTGGGGACGCGTCTGCCTGCCGAATGGGGTTTGACATCAGGCGTCGTCTCGCCGTTGTGCTATCCCAAACCGCTGCATGTCGTCGCACAGTTGGGCGACTTTGCACAGGTCGAGAGCGGGCGGCCGACGACGCTCTCGCAGGTCGTGCCGGTCACCGGCCTCTGCTCATATGACCTGACGTTTGAGGCGCTCGCCAGTCAGGAGTCGGCCGTCGTTGAGGTGTTCTGGATTGATGATGCGTGCGGGGTGCAACAGACTGACAGCATCCCTGTCGAAGCGTTCCGGCCGCCGCACGATACCGTCTCGCATCAACTCCTCTCGGCCATCCAGCAACAGGCCTTCAACGAAAAGCCGCCGCTCGCGCTTCACCGCCGCCGTCTGTCCGCACCGGCAGGCGCGACGCAGGCCGAAGTCCGCTTCAACGTGCCGCCCGGCATCGTCGCGCTCGTCGGCTCCATCTCCCTGATGGGCACGATAGAGACCTTGCAGAACACGGACATGGCGCTCAAGACCGGAGGTCAGCCCGACGGCTGGCAGTTGTTGCCCGCCGTCGCACCCGGCGTCTCTCTGAACACGTCTGGGGATGAAATCCAACTGAGGAACAACGGCGCGGCGGCGGCCGAGTTGATGCAGTCAATCGCCGTCGAAGGCGAACGCCTTTTCGTGCTGGAACTGAAAGGGCGCACGGAGAAGAGCCCAACTGCCCGCAACAATCCGAGCCTCGAACTCCGCTGGTTCAAAGCCGACGACTCGCAGGCGAGCGCGCCCGTCGTTCTCAATCTCTCGCCGGAGGGTTTCGCCTCCGCCTCAGCCAACGGGACGACGCCGGCCGACGCGACGCGCGCCGAGATACATCTCATCGTCCCGGCCGGGACGACTCAACGCATCAGCAACATCTCTCTGCGTCTGCTGCCGACGGTCGATGTGCCGATAACGTTCGTCGCACAGTCTCCCGGTGAGTTGAGCGTCTTCGACTGGCGCATTGCTTTCGAGGAGGCGGAGGCGGCGAGGCCGCCGATTCCGAAGCAAGGGTTGTGCGTGGCGACGCCGCCCGGAAGGCTGCCCGGAAGGACGCACGATGATTATCACTACTGCCCGCACTGCGGAGCGGAGCAACTCGTCGCCGAGTCGACGCCCGCGCTGACGCCTGCCGGACATCCGGCGTCGGTCGAGGTCTGCTCCGTCTGCGGGACGAAGTCTGCCAGCGTCGGCGGGACGAACGCGAAAACCGCGCAGCCTCTCGCCGCACATCTTCCGCCCGCGCGCTCTTCCTCAGTCGGCCATTCCGAGCACGTTCACACGGCCGCGTCGGTTGAAGGCACAGAAGGAGCGACAGCGCAACCGCTTCTCGCCATCGTCGGCATCGGGCCTGTCAGGTCTATGCAGTTGACGGCCATCGGCATCAACTCACTACAGACGCTCGCCGCCGCCACGCCCGAAGACATCATGCAGGTGAAAGGCATCACGCCCAAGCTGGCCGCAGACTTCATCAGACAAGCTAAAACACTGCTCGCCTCCGATGCCTGAAGTCTCCACGCGCCATCCGTCCGCGTCTGGTCTGCCGGTTCGAGGTTAAGAAAGGGATGCGAAATCAATCGGTCGGAGGTTTGTGCACAGACTTAATCCTGCGCGCGACCTTGCTACCGTGCCTGTCTGCCTTGACCGTGATGCGTTGGACGTAGACTCTCGTCGTCGAAGCGTTCTCGTGGTCTAAAGCTTCCTGCGCCTCAAGGTAGCTGCCCGTCTCCTCGGCCACAATCCGCGCGTAAGTGTGCCGCGTCTGGTGTACGTGTATGTGAGAGATGCCCGCCTCGCGCGCGTAGACCTTGAGGTTCTCTGCGAACGAGCGCGAGGATAGCGGCGCGCCCGGTCTGCCCGCCCTGTCGTGCCGCGTCCACAG
>DASZCR010000221.1:0-45671 GCA_035942915.1 Pyrinomonadaceae bacterium
CTCTACGGCAAGCAAATTTTTCCAGACGGAGCTGAGAAGTTTTATGGCAATTCCCGCAACTCAAATCAGGCGCGGCATGGTGATTCTGTTCGAGGGCAAGCTATGCAAGGTGGTCGATTTCCGACACCACACGCCGGGTAACCTGCGCGCGATGGTGCAGACCAAGCTGCGCGACCTCAAGAGTGGTTCGTCCTTCGAGCATCGCTTCCGCTCGGCCGACACGGTCGAGCGCGCCTCGCTCGAACAGCACGAGATGGAGTATCTCTACTCGGACGGCTCGCAGCACCATTTCATGAACACGGAGAACTACGAGCAGACGGCCTTGAACGAGGAAGACCTCGGCGACATGGCGCAGTGGCTCGCGCCGGGCATGCGCATACAGGCCGAGTTCTACGAAGGCGCCCCCATCGGCATCTCGCTCCCGCCCTCGATTGAGTTGACCGTCAAGAGCACCGAACCGACCATGAAGGGCGCGACCGTCTCGAACGTCAACAAGCCTGCCACGCTCGAAAACGGCGTCACCATCCCCGTCCCGCCCTTCATCAACGAAGGCGACCGCATCCGCGTTGACCCGGTCGAAGGACGCTACATCGAGCGCGCCAAGTAACAACTGAGTGATAGGTGATGGGTGATAGGTGATAAGAAACAGCATTTCTCCTATCACCCATCACCCATCACCCATCACCTATGTATTTCATCTACAGCCTGCTGCTCGCCTTCGGCTTCCTGCTGCTGCTGCCGCGATTTCTGTTCGACGCCGCGCGGCACGGGAAGTACGCGGCCGGGTTTCGTGAGCGGACGGGGCGCGTGCCGCACGTGCGCGCCGGTGCGCCGGTCATCTGGCTGCACTGCGTCTCGGTCGGCGAGACGCAGGCCGCGCGTCCTCTGGTGCGCGCCCTCCTCAACGCGTTCCCTTCGCACAAACTTGTCGTCTCGACCACCACTTTGACCGGCCAGAAGGTGGCGCGCGAGGTGTTCGGCCAAACGGCCGCGCTCGTCTTCTACTTTCCCTTCGACTGGGCTTGGAGCGTGCGCCGCGCCCTGCGCGCCGTCAACCCTGCGGTCGTGCTCGTGATGGAGACGGAACTGTGGCCGCGCTTCTTCCGTGAGTGCCGCGCGCGTGGTGTGCCGGTCGCGCTCGTCAACGGCCGTCTCTCCGAAAAATCTTTCCGCCGTTATCGCCTCGTCCGTAGTTTCATCCGGCGCGTCCTCTCAGACCTCTCGCTCGCCGTCATGCAATCGCCCGAAGACGCCGGACGCGTGCGCGCGCTCGGCCTTGCGTCCGAACGCATCAAGGTTTCAGGCAATGTCAAATTCGACGCCGAATCGTCAACGGTCGAGACCGCTTTGACCGATGAATTACGTGCGCGCTTCTCATTCGACGAAGAACGTCCGCTCATCGTCGCCGCCAGCACGCACGCTCCCGAAGAACGCATCCTGCTCGAAGCCTTCAAGCTGCTCGGCGATGCACGCCCGACGCTTCACCCGCGTCTGCTGATTGCGCCGCGCCATCCCGAACGGTTCGGCGAAGTCGCCTCACTACTCGAAGCGTCAGGGCTTGCGTGGGCGCGTCGCTCGTCTGCCATGCGCGACGAGGACGCACGCGCAGATGTTGTTCTGCTCGACTCCATCGGAGAGTTGCGCGCCGTCTATCCGCTGGCCGGGATAGTCTTTGTCGGCGGCAGCATCGCGCGCACTGGCGGCCACAACGTCCTCGAACCTGCGAGCGCGGCGCGCTGCATCGTCACCGGCGCACAAACTTGGAACTTCACGGCCGTCGTCCGCGCCATGCGCGAACGCGACGCGCTCGTCCAACTGCCCGACGTGGACGAGGAAGAGGCCGCGCGTCTGCTCGCAGACGTACTGGCAAACTACCTGACAGACGATGCACGCCGCCGCGCTTTAGGGGCGCGAGCACGCGCCGCGCTGGAAGAGAATCGCGGTGCGACGGCGCGAACTGTTGAAACGCTCGCGCCGCTTCTGCGCACGCAGATACGCGAGCACGACGGGCGCGCGTTGACGCAGACCGAGCGCCTGCCGTCGCTCTTCTGAACCGCACGCACGCGTTATGTCCCCACGCACGACGCACGCGCTCGCACCCTTCAGCGGCCTCTACGGCGCAATCGTCGCGGCGCGTCTCGCCCTCTACCGCGCCGGAATTTTCAAGACGCACAGGATAAATGCTCCCGTCATCAGCGTCGGCAATCTGACAACCGGCGGCACGGGCAAGACGCCGCTCGTCGCGTGGCTGGCGCGCGCCGTCGCACGCGAAGGCCGCAGCCCGTGCGTGCTCACGCGCGGTTATGGTCGCGCGGACGCGCATCGCCGCGTCGTCGTCTCGGACGGCGCGCGCGTGCTCGCCGAAGCGCGCGAGGGAGGCGACGAGCCGCGCCTGCTCGCTGAAGCACTGTCGGGACTCGCAGCCGTCGTCTCTGACGCAGACCGCGTTGCGGCGGCACATTGGGCGATGGAGAATCTCAGGAGCGACGCTTTCATCCTCGACGACGGCTTCCAGCATCTACGCCTCGCGCGCGACTTGGACGTGGTGACAATCGACGCGACGAACCCTTGGGGCGGCGCGCACCTGCTGCCACGCGGGCGTCTGCGCGAACGGCGCAGCGGACTTCGACGCGCAGATTGTGTCGTCGTCACGCGTGCGGAACTGGCCGCAGACCTCGCCGTTCTTCGCGCCGAGATTGCGCCGCTGACTGAAGCCGTCGTGCTCACAGCACAGACGCGGACTCTCGGCTTGCGCACGCTCGGCGGCGACGAGCTAGCGCACGCAGTAGAGCAGCCCGTCGCGGCCTTCTGCGGCGTCGGCAATCCGCAGGCTTTCTTCGCGCACCTGAGAGCCGATGGTCACACACTCGTGCATACGCGCGCCTTCCCAGACCACCATCCGTACACGCCTGAAGAGTTGACCCACTTCGTCCGCGAAGCCGTCCGGCACGGCGCGCGCACGTTATTGACGACGGCTAAAGACGGCGTCAAACTGCGCGCTCAAGACTTTGCCCTGCCCGTCTACATCGTCGAAGTCGAACTACAGTTCGACTACCCGGAAGCCCTTCTCACGCTCGTCCGCCAAGCCCTCTCGACGAAGACACCACCGGCGTAACGTCCGAGCGCCTTAACGGCTGAGCGGCTTCAGTGTGAAACTTAATCTCACGCTGAAGCCGCACAGCCGCTCAGACTTTTTTGATGTCGTTGAATTAGAGATTCGGGGTTTGCCGCGCCGGCTGTATGGTCTGTCCCGGCCCGGAGAGGTCTGGAGGGTCTGTGGCGGCCGGAGGCGGTGTCGGCGCGGTGCGTCGGCGCGGCGTCGGCGCGGGCGACGGTTTGACATCCGTGTCCGTGTCGGCGGGCGGAGGCGGCGTCGGGTTGCGCCTCGGCTGCTCCCTCTCAGGCGGAGTCTCGTCCTCATCTTCGGGCGTCGGTTTGGCGTCCGCTTCGTCGTCCGACTGTTCGTCGTCGGCGTTTTGGTTGGCGTTCGGCTGCGGCGTCGCACCGGCCGTCGGCGTCGTCACGTCAGGTATCGGCACGCCGGAGTCGCCGCCTTCGACGCCTGTTCCGGGCGTCGGCGTCGGCGCTCCCGCGAGCGGCGTGACGTTGGTTTCGCCCGCGCCCGTCGGCGGCGCAACGGGCTGCACGGGCTGACCGTTGGGGTCGCTCGTGAGCGGCGGTGTCGCTTCTCCGTTGGTCGTCTCGCCGCCGCGCATCGCGTAGAAGACGCCGAAGACGGCGAGCAGGACGACGATGGCCGGGACGGCAATCTTCCAGGGACTGAAGCCCGTGTCCGGGATGGGTTCCGTGACGAAGACTTCGGACTGTTCGAGGTGCGTCTCCGCAGGCGCGCGCACAACCGTCGCTTCGTCGTAGTCTGAACTCTCGGTGGCACGCGCAGGCTCGTTCTCGCCCGTTGGCACGATGATGCGATTCGTCGTCGGGTCAAACGCGCCGTGAGCCGTCACAGCAGCGCCCGTTGCGGGCGTCGTGGCCGCGCCTTCCAAATCTTCACCGCGCGCGGCGCGCGTCAACGCCCCGCAGAACTCGGTCGCCGTCTGAAAGCGGTCTTCCGGCCGCTTCGCCATCGCGCGTTCGACGACCCGACCGACCTGCGCGGGCAAGTCCTTGCGCTCTTCGAGGATGGAAGGCACAGGCTCTTGCAGGTGCTTCATCATGATGGCCGTCGGCGAATCGCCCGTGAACGGGACGTGACCAACGAGCAGTTCATACAGAATGACGCCGAGCGAGTAGATGTCCGAGCGCGAGTCGATGCGCGAGGCTTGCGCGCACTGTTCGGGCGACATGTACTGGGGCGTGCCGATAATCAGATTCGGCGCGGTCAGACCGGGGTCAACCTTCTCGGACGACTCCTGAATCTTGGCGATGCCGAAGTCGAGCACCTTCGCCCAGTCGCCCCCCGTCGCCGTCTCTTCGAGCATGATGTTGTCGCTCTTGAGGTCGCGGTGGACGACGCCTTCTCCGTGCGCGGCTTCGAGCGCGCCCGTCACCTGCCGCATGATTTCGACGACGCGCTCAAGCGGCATCCGGCCTTCGGCGCGGATGATGTCTTTGAGCGTGCGCCCGCGCAGATATTCCATGACGAGGAAGACGATGCCGCCTTCCGATTCGCCGAAGTCCGTGACGGTTAAAGCGTGCGGATGAGAGATGCGCGAGGCGGCTTTGGCTTCGCGTGTGAAGCGCGCGACGATTTTATCGTCGGCGGCGAGCGCCGGATGCAGCACCTTAATGGCGACAACCTTCTCCATCAAGATGTGCGTGGCGCGGTAGACGGCACCCATGCCGCCTTCGTCGATGCGCTCGTCGATGCGGTATTTGCCGATGAGCGTCTGCCCGATGAGTTCGTCGCCGTTCTTGCGCAGCACCGTGCCGTCAGCCGGACAGAGTGTGTTCGTGTCCTCGTACTGCTTGCCGCATGTCGGGCATTGTTTCATCGGCCTTGATTCCGCCTCGCCTCTCGGCATGTTAGATGAACGGGAATTGACTGAGCGTACCACACCGCAAGAGACAGGTGCAATACGAGTGCCATGCACTCGCCGGTTCGGCCTCTGCACGCAGCAGACGCCTAAACAGCCCGTTTCTCATCAACCCGCGCCGCTTTGAGCCTCCACGCACGGCGCGCCCTTTTGCCTTCCTTTCGCGCGTCGAGTAAGCTGACGGCGTCGTTCTTCCATACACAGGCACGGGAAAAGTGACGGGCGGGATTTGACGAGAGAGCACCTGTTGGTCGTCGGCGGGGTCGCCGCCGGGCTTGCCGCCGCGATGGAGGCGAGACGGCGCGCGCACGCGCTCGACATCACCGTCCTTGAAAAGACGGCAGACATCTCCTACGGCGCATGCGGTCTTCCTTACGTCGTCTCCGGCCTCATCCCTTCGCTCGCCAGTCTCAACGTCCACACGCCCGAATATTTCAGCGAGCGCCACAACATCAAAGTCCTGACACGCACGGAGGCGTTGGAGATTCTGCCCGCGCGTGCGACGGTGCGCGTGCGTGAGGAAGGCGCGGGCGAACGCGAGATAGGTTATAGCAGCCTTGTCATCGCGACGGGCGCGCAGGCCGTTTGCCCGCCCCTGCCCGGCCGCGACCTTGCAGGCATCTTCGCCCTGCGCCACATGCGCGACGGACGCAGGCTCTTGAACTTCATCGAGCGCGAGCGTCCGCGTCGTGCGCTGGTGGTCGGCGCGGGCTACATCGGTCTTGAGATGGCAGAGGCTTTCGCCGCGCGCGGACTGCCGACGACGCTCGTGCAGGCGACGGACAAGGTGATGAACACGGTCGGCGGCGCGCTGCGCGACCGCGTGACCGACGAGTTGCGCGCGCACGGCGTAGAGGTCTTGTTGGGTGAACGCGTCGCCGCGTTCGAGGGCGAGGGCGGACGCGTCGGACGCGTTTTGACGGAGGCGGGGCGTGCGGTCGCGGCAGAGTTGGTGCTGGTCGGCGTCGGCGTCCATGCGAACGTGGATGTGGCGCGCGCGGCCGCCATCGAGATTGGCGAGACGGGGGCGATTGCGGTCGATGCGGAGCAACGCACGAGCGCGCCGGGCGTCTACGCGGCCGGTGACTGTTGCGAGGTGGTCAACCGCGTTTCGGGGCGGCGCGTCTGGCATCCGCTCGGTCAACCGGCAGTCAAACAGGGCTGGACGGCGGGCGCGAACGCCACCGGCGCACGCGAGCGCTACGCGGGCATCGTCGGCACAAACGTCGTCAAGGTGTTCGACTTAGAGATTGCACGCACGGGGCTTTCTCTGGAAGAGGCGCACGAGGCAGGTTTCGACGCGACGCTTGCGGAGACGGAGACGCTCTCGCGCGCCGTCTACTATCCGGGCGCGTCGAAAATCCTGACAAGGCTCGTCACAGACCGTCAGGGTCGTCTGCTCGGCGCGGAGATGGTCGGCCGCGAAGGCGTCGCGCAGCGCGCCAACGTCTACGCCGCCGCGCTCCACGCCGGTCTGCGCGTCGATGAACTCGAACGCCTCGACCTCGCCTATGCCCCGCCCTTCGCCCCGACCATCGACCCCATCCTCCGCGCCGCACACAAGGCGAAGCGATAGTCAGAGCCTCTTACACCACTTCCCTGTCTTCTGCGCGACTCCCGCCTCGCGCGCAAAACTTCAGCGCACAGGAAGCGGGCGCGGCCTCCTGTTCGGAAGACCGCGCCCGCGTTCGTCTGTTGGTTGAAGTGTGCTGCTTAGAGTCGCGCGAAGACGACGACGAGCGTGAAGAGCACGAGCGTCTCGATGAAGACGAGGCCGAGAATCATCATCGTCTGGATGCGCGCGCCTGCGCCCGGATTGCGTGCGACGCCTTCGGCCGCCGCCGCCGCGACGCGCGACTGGCCGATGGCCGCGAGCGCCGCCGCGATGGCGAAGCCGAAACCGGCCGCGATGCGCGCGTACTTGTCAACCGACTGCTGGTTGTCGGCCGCGCCCACCGTCTGCGCCAGCGTCGGCACGGCCGTCATCAACACGGCCGCGACGGCGAAGAAAGCCATTCTCAGTTTATGCATAGTTCAATTCTCCTGTAGTTGAAAGTTTCGGACGCTATCGGCGGAAACTTCCCGCGTGTGCTTCGAGATGAACGATGCGACTCTAGACGCCTTTATGATTTCGCCCTCACCCGGTATCCGCCGCCCCTCTTACAACGGCGCTCCAAAGCGATGAGAACCACACTCGCTTTCAAACTCCGAAAGCTATGACCGCTCGCGTCTGGCTAGAGAGTCTTTTGTCCTTCCCGCGTCCCGCGCGGACTGTTCTACGTTGAGCGTCGCTTGCGTCCCGACGCGCGCGTGCTTTGCCGATTCCCGCACGCGCCGCCCGAACGGACGCGCCTCTGTGTGTCTCTCACCCGAACCGAAAAACTCTTCAACGCGCGCGTCGCCAAACTCAAACGTGCGTCGGCGCGGTAAGCACGCCGCCTTCGTCGTGCGCGTGTCCCTGCTGGCGATGCTCCTCGTCGTGTCCACCGTGCCCCTCGTCGTGGCTGTGGTCGCCATGCGAGACCTCGCCAATGTAGATGGTCGAGAGCAGCACGAAGATGAACGTCTGCATGAAGGCCACGAAGAGGCTGAGCGGCATGATTAAGACCGGCAGTATCCATGCCACGAGACTCGAAATCGTCCCCAGAATCTGCTCGTCGCCGAACATGTTGCCGAAGAGGCGGATGCCGAGCGAGAGCGGCCGGACGAAGTTACTGACGAGTTCGATGGGGAACATCAGCAGCGCCAGCCACGGAATCGGCCCCGCGAAGTGGCGCAGATGGCCGAGCAGTCCGTTCTCGCGGATGCCGATGTAGTTGTAGTAGACGAACGAACAGATGCCGAGCGCAAACGTCACGGAGGTCGAGGCCGTCGGCGACATCAGTCCGGGGACGAGTCCCATCAAATTCGAGACCAGGATGAGCACGCCGAAGGTGGCGACCACCGGCAGATACTTGACGCCGTGCGGCCCGACGTTGTCGAGCAGCAGATTGCGAATCGAGATGAAGCCCGACTCCAAAACCTGCTGTCCGTTGGCCGGCTCGTCTTCGCTCAGCCGTCCCTTTAAGAATTGAATGATGATGACGCTGAAGATGCACGCGAGGATGAACATCACCGTGTACCAGGGCACGGCGTTCTCCGGCGAGTAAGGGCTGGCGGAGAAGACCGTGTTGGCGTCCGTCCCGAAGAGGCCGAAGAATTTATCCCACATCGGCTTCGTGTAGTGCATCTGGAAGTTGTAGATAGGCTCGCCGATGTAATGGTTGATGGCCTCGACGATAGCAGGCGTGTGATGTGCGGCTGCGCCGCCGTGTTCGGCCGTCGCGGCGGCGTGCTCAGCCGTCTGCTGCGTGCCGTGTTCGGCGGCTTTGGTATCGGCGAATAAGAAGAACATCTGCCTTAAGCTTCCTCTCGGTGGGAGATGGCGAAATATAACTGCGTGAAACCTTCAATCAGCGCGGCGACGACGAACGAGCACATCCCTGCGAGCGTCGCGCCGAGCGAGACGGCGTCGAGTTTGTAGGCCACGACTATCGTCACGGCCAGCACCACGTAACGCAAAACGTACCGCGCTATCTTGAACTTCGGCTTCGCGCCCTCAATAGCCGTGGCGAACATCGCGGCTACAGACGTGCGCAGCCAGTGATGATTCAGGAGCGAGAGCAGACCTCCGAGCAGCAGCCCCGTCGTCACGCGCCAGGGCGCGAGCGCCGCGCTCAGGACGACGGCGACCGTTATCGTCACGCACATCCCGCGAAAGATACGCCGCTCCATCGCCGCCGGGTCTTCGCCCGCTTCCCCGGCCACGTCCGAAGGACGCTCACTGTCAACAAATTCGTCCATCACGGAACAGATAATTTTACACGCCGCGCGCCGCGTCGTCCAGCAAACATCCCGCGACCGATGCTTACTTGTTGAGTTTCGAGATGATGCGGATAAACTCGTAGAAGCCGACGATTGAGCCGAGCACGATGCCTGTCACCATCAGCCAGCTTGTGCCAAACCAGCGGTCGAGCGCCCACCCGACGCCCATGAATGAAAGCACGGAGAAGAAAATCGTCAACCCGGCCGCGTAGGCCATGCTGCTGCGGCGCGTAATCTCTGGATTATCGTCCTTGTCTTCAGCCATCGGCAGTTACCAGCGCCCGCGCGTCGCGTAGTTCTTCGGCACTTCGTAGAGCAGGGCGCGGCGCGAGTGGCGCATCGAATCGTGTATGAAGCAGACGTGCGTGCACCAGCAGGCACGCCCGCCGTCAATCTCTGCGAGTTCCCTGCGCCGTTCCTCTGCCTGCCAGAGACGGCCGAAGTCGTAATCGTAATCGGCGAGGGTGGCGAAATGTGCGCGCAGTTCGCAGGCGCGCACGTCGCCGTTGTAGTCGATGACGGCCGTCGTCTCGCCCGCCGTGCAGGGGAAAGGCCATGCTGAAGGCGCGTCGAAGTTGGCGTGCTGCGTCCGGTAGTGCGTCGTGATAGCGCCGACGTAGGCAATCTGTTTGACGAAGCGAGAGGCCGCGTCGTCGTCTGCGAACATGCGTTCGCCATAACGCTTGGTCAAGGCTGAGGCGCGCGCGTAAAGCGCCGGAAGCACATCCGCAGGGACTTGCTTGATAGCCTCGCCCGCCTTCGTTGCGCCGCGAATGATGTTGAAGTAGTGGCCGTCGAGCGCGAAGTTTTCCCAGAGGAAATCCGCGAGCCTCTCCATCTCCGCGTAGTTCTCAGAGCAGACGACCGTGTTGACGTTGAGGCGGAAGCGCCCGCCGAAGCACTCCTTGAGCGGATAGAGCGAGCGCAGGCAGTCGAGCGTCTTCTCCCAGTTGCCGGGAACGCCGCGCACGCGGTCGTGCGTCTGCCCGTAGCCGTCGAGCGCGACGTTCAGATAAAGATGGAGTTCAGGATGTGCGTCGAGTGCGCGGCGGACGATTTCGGAGACGCGCGATTTTATC
Organism: Pyrinomonadaceae bacterium; assembly: GCA_035942915.1. Taxonomy (GTDB): domain Bacteria; phylum Acidobacteriota; class Blastocatellia; order Pyrinomonadales; family Pyrinomonadaceae; genus DASZCR01. The sequence continues at coordinate 9,941 of DASZCR010000221.1, forward strand.
AGGCCGTTGGTCGGGATGATGACGCGGCGGACGCCGTTGCGGGAGACGAAGAGGTCGATGATTTCGGAGGCGTCGTGGCGCAGCGTCGGCTCGCCGCCTGAGAGCCAGAGGTCTGTGATGGGAGGCATCGTCCGCGAGACTTTTTCAATCTGCTCGAAGGTGAGGTCGCCGGGACGGTTCAGCTCTTCATGATAGAAGCAGGTTTCACACTTCGCGTTGCAGCGCGAGGTGATGAAGAAGATGACTGTGCCGAGGCGTCGCTCGCGCGCCGTCGAGCGCAGCAAGCGGTAGAGTTGTAGTGGTCGGTTGCTCATCTCGGTTCAGGCTTCTTCCGGGTCGTCTGCGCGCGGCATCCCTTCGACGGTGCGAGCGATGATGGCAGTTTCGTGCGGGGATTTCAATTCGTAGATGATGCCGCGCCAAGTGATGCGCCGCGAAAGGAGAGCCGCCAGCGCGTTGTAGAGATAGAGCGCGGAGGCGAGCGGCCAGAGCAGAAGATGCGCCCACACATCTGAGCGCAACTGCGCGTGATAGCTTTCGAGCGCGAGCGCGACGGCGCGCAGGCGAAAGAAAGCCTTCCACGTTCCGAGCAGGTAGATGGAGCAGACGAGCGCCAGCGGCCACTCGAACCGCCCTCCGCTGACGGCGCGCGAGACGGCCAGCGCAAGACCGCCGAAGAAGACGATGACGAACAGCAGGTTCGAGACGAGCACCACCCTCCAGAGGTGCGGCGCATAGACGCGCGTAATTTTAATCTGCCGCGTCGTAAATTCTAACAACTCTCGGAGACGACAGTCTTCGAGCGAGGCCGTCAGGCATTGCGGAACGAAACGGATGAGCAGACCGGATTCGTTGAGCAGGCGCGTCAAAGTGAAATCGTCGGAGAGCGTGCCGCGCCAGCGTTCGGCGACGGAGAGGTGCGCAAACGTCTCGCGCCGGATGGCGGTCGAGCCGCCCCAACAGAAGTTACGGCGCGCGTCGCCGCCGAGCGCGGAGGCGATGGACGCGTTCCAGACCGCGCGCAGACGCGAACTGAATCCGCCGCGCACCGGAAGAAACCAGCGGTAACCGGTCGTCGCGCCCGTCCCCTCGTTGTCGAGCGGGGCGACGAGGGCACGCAGCCAGTCAGGGCGGGGTCGCGCATCCGTATCGACGAAGACGATGACCTCGCTCGCGTCTGAAATCTCTCCGACGGCGACGCGCAGGTTATGAACCTTCTGCCCCGTATCGTGTGCGCGCCCGGCGATGACCGTGCGCGCTTGCACCGCGCCGCTTTCCGCGTACACGCGCGCCACGTCTGCGGCGACGGCGAGCGCCGGGTCTGCGTCGTGGTCTGAGACGAAGAGAATCTCGTAGGCCGGATAGTGTTGCTCGAAGAGCGCGGAGAGGTTTTCGCGCAAGCCCTGGTCGCAACCGCGACACGGGACAATCACGGAGGCGTAGGGCATGTAGAGCGAGCGCCTGCGCGCATCCATCTCGCGGCGCACGTAGGCCAGATAGCGCAGGCCGCCGCGAAGCGAGACGGCGCTTTGCAAGAGCACGAGCGCGGCCAGAGTGTAATAGAACCACATGCAGGAAACTCGTCTTCCTTTGCCTCTCAGTGTCTCCCGCGTGAAATTTCAAAGAGACAGTCAGACGCCAAGAAGAAGGGACGTGGCTGAATGTGCGTCTTCGTCTGACGGATTAGCGCGCGCAGGTTTGTGCGCGGCCACCGTCGATAGAGTAGGTCGCGCCGGTAATCCATGCGGCGCGGTCGGAGGCGAGAAAGAGTATCAACTCGGCGACCTCGCGCGCTTCGCCGACGCGTCCGAGGGGGTGCGTCTGTCGCGAGCGTTCGAGGAAGTTCGCGTAAGCCTCTTGCTCCATGCCGCCGCGTTTGTGTATCTCCGTGCGCACGACGCCGGGGTTGACGGCGTTGACGCGGATGCCCTTCGACGCCAGTTCGAGCGCCGCGCACCGCGTCAATTGGTCAACGCCCGCCTTCGACACGCAGTAGGCCAGCACGCCGGGAAAGGCGCGCAGCCCGGTCACGCTCGATACGTTGACGATGTTTCCGCGTCGCTTCTCAAGATGCGGCACGGAGAGTTGCATGAGATGGAAGACGGCGCGGAGGTTGACGTTCATCATCGCATCCCAATCGGCGAGAGAGGTCGTCTCGACCGTGCCGTTCGTGAGGATGCCTGCCGCGTTGACGACGATGTCGAGCGCGTCGAATCGTTCGAGCGTCTCGGCGACGGCGCGCGTCGCATCCGCCTCGTCCGTCACGTCAGCCCAGACCTCCGCAGGCTCGCCGCCGAGCGAGCGCACCGCTTCGGCCGCCTCCTTGAGCGCCGCACCGTCGCGCCCGACGAGTGCGACGCGCGCGCCCGCTTCGGCGAATCTCTGCGCCGTCGCACGCCCGATGCCCGAAGTCGCGCCCGTCACGAGCGCGACTCTGCCCTCCAACTCTCGCTCCATCGAAGTTCCCTTTCTTCTTCGTCCGTGTTTGCGGGTCGCAGGCATTTTCGCCGTTCCGGCAAAGGCAGGTCAAACGCGCCGACCCCGGCCGAGACACGCGTAGGTGTCGGCCGGGGTCGGATGCCGCCTCGTTCCTGTCGCCGGAGAGTTACGGCAAGACCGGACGCACGAGGGGAGATTCTTTATCCGCCACGTAAACGTCGAGCACGTTGAAGTGCGCGGGAATCATGGTGGCGAAAGCATGGTTGGTGACGAGCAGCGAGCCATGCTTGTTGAAAGCGATGTTCGCGGGCGAGTCGTAAGGCTCGAAGGGGTTCTGTGCGTTTTGCAGGCGCGTCGCTTCCGTTCCGTCCGTGTGCAGAATGGAGATGCCGGAGTTGAAAGGCACGGCCAGCGCGACGTAGAGTTTGCCCGAACGACCGAAGGCGATACCGTCCGGCCCTTCGCCGTTGTATTGGTGGAAGACCTTCAGGTCAGACGCGGCAGGCGCATCGACGACGGGCAGCGTGTAGATTTTCCCGCCCTCGAACGCGCCGAGTTGGTTGACGCCCTCAGCCGTCACGGCGAAGTAGATTTTCGTGCCTTCGGGGTTCAGGCGCAGGCCGTTGGCTCCGAAGGGCGTATCGAGTTTCGAGTCCTGAAACCAGATGTGGGGCTGGCCGCCGCCGGGCGCAACGCGCCAGATGGTCGCCTGTAGAGAGTCTGTGATGTAAGCGTTACCGGCCTCGTCGAAGGCGATGTCGTTGGCGAGCGGCGGCGCGTCGATGGCCGTCGGCGAGCAGGGCGTGTTGGCGGGCGCGTTGGCGCAGTTGGGAATGTTGGGGATGGCCGAAGCGTAAACCTCCTGCTGCCCCGTCTCCGTGTCGAGACGCACGATGCCGAGTTGGATGTTGACGACGTAGAGCCTGCCCGCGTCGTCGAAGGCGACGCACGAGTTGGCGTGGTCTTGGCTGAGGTCTTCGCCCTGCATCGGATAGGTGCGGACGATTTCGCCTGTGCGCGTGTCGAAGGCGACGACGAGAGACGGCTGACCGTCGCCCGCCGTGCCGAAGCGAGCCGGGCCTGAGACGTAAGCCTTGTTGCCATTGACAGCAATGCCTTCGGGGAAGCCCGGCGGCGTGGGGAACGTGCCGAGGACGAAAGCATCTCCGAAGGCGCGCGTCTGACCGGCGAGCGCGACCGTGTGCACGGTCGCCACGCCGACGACCAATAAGAGCAGTCCCGCCAGCGCGGGCAGTTTACGAAGGGTATGACGAATCTTCACTGTGATGTTCTCCTGTAGCTCTGCAACCCGCGCCGGAGCGTCGGGCATTGAGGAATGTTCAGGCCGTCGAGGCTGAGAAAAATCAATCGGCTGCAAAAAGGACGCGTTGAACGTCCGCCACCTCGATACGCGGCTTGCGACAGGAAAAGGGATCAGGCAGGCGCGCAGATTCGTCCAAAAAAAATGTCGGAGCGGAGGACACATTCCCCCGCCCCGACGTTTCCTTCTGTTGAATTGTCAGCGCAGCGCGACAGCGCCGCCGCCCGCGAGCGTGGCGACGAGCGTCTCGGCAATCTTGATGAAGGGCTGCGGATAGACGCCTGAGACGACGACGGCGACCACGCAGACGACGAGCGCCGCGCTGAGCGCCGGTGAGAGCGAGAGCGGGCGCGGGTCGGCCGCGCGTTCGCTCGACAGGTACATCGCACGGATGAAGCGCACGTAGTAGTAGAAGGAGACGACCGTGTTGATGGCCGCCCACGCGGCCAGCCAGTAGTACCAATTCTTCTCTTCTTCCAGACCGCGCTTGAACAGTCCGCCGAACAGAAACCACTTACCGATGAAGCCGCCCGTCAACGGCAGTCCGCCGAGCGAGAGCATGAAGATGGACATCATCAGCGCCATCCAGGGGGCTTTCTGCGCCAGTCCCGACAGGTCGTCCACCTCGTCGCCGATGATGCCGCGCCGCCGCAGAGAGATAATCACGCCGAACGCGCCGATGTTCATGAACGTGTAGACGATGAGATAGACGGCCAGCCCCGTGTAACCGTAATCGTTGGCCGCGACGAGACCGAGCAGCAGGTAGCCCGCGTTTGAAACGGACGAATAGGCGAGCAGCCGCTTCGAGTTCTCCTGCGTCACGGCAGCCCAGTTGCCGACAAGTATCGTGATGGCCGCGACTAACCCCAAGAGCGGCGCCCAATCGAGGTGCATCTCGCCCAAGCCTTCGAGGAAGAGGCGCGCAAACAGTGCGAAGCTCGCCGCCTTCGACCCCGTCGAGAGAAACGCCGTGACGGACGTGGGCGCGCCCTGATAAGCGTCCGGTGCCCACATGTGAAAGGGCACGGCGGCGATTTTGAAGAAGAGCCCGGCGGCGAGCGCGATGAGCGCCAGAATCAACAGCGGACGAAAGAGCGCCGGGTCTCCGGGCGCGCCGGGCGTTCCGGCCGCGATGACATCGGCCACCCTCGGCGCAATCTCGCTCAGATTGGTCGAGCCGGTCACGCCGTAGAGCAGCGACATCCCGTAGAGCAGAATCCCCGACGAGAAGGCTCCGAGGAGAAAGTACTTCATCCCCGCTTCGTTCGACTTGCGCTCGCGCTTCGTGTAGGCGACCAGCACGTAGAAGGTCAGCGCCATCAACTCAAGGCTCACGAACAGCACAATCAGGTCGTAGCCGCTCGCCAGAAACATCATCCCGACGGTCGCAAACAGCACCAGCGCGTAATACTCCCCGCGCTGCTCGCCTTCGATATCCAGATAACGCAGCGAGATGGCGATGGTCAAAGCCGCCGCCGCGATGAAGATGAGTTTGAAGACGACGGCGAAGCCGTCAACGCGCAGTGTTCCGTAAAAGCCCGTCAGCGAGGTCGCCGCCTCGCCCGCCAGCGTCGGCCAGCCCAACAACGCGACCGAGAGTCCGGCCAGCAGCAACCCGACGAGCGCGAAGTAGCCCGTCACGCGGCTTTCGCGGCGCGGCAGCACGACTTCCAGAACGAGCACCACGCAAGCGCACAGCGTCAGAATCAACTCCGGCGCAATCAGTTGTAAATCGGCCGCGTCAAACAGCCGTTCGGTATTGGCTTGCAGAAGAAACATGGCGTTTCGAGTTTATCTTTCTGCTCTCTCAGGCGTCCGCGTCGGCGGCATCGGATAGGTCGGGCGCACGTGGCGCACGACATCCGCCACCGGCTTCTGGATGTAATCGATAAACGGCTTCGGGTAGACGCCTATCCACAGCGAGAGGATGACGAGCGGCAGCATGTAAGCCCACTCGCGCCCCTTCATGTCGCGCAAACTCTGGTTCTTCGGGTTCTCGACGTTGCCGAAAAACATCCTCTGATAAAGCCACAGCATGTAGCCCGCGTTGAGGATGATGCCGAGCGCCGCCCACCCGGCCCACCAAGGACTCGCCTCGAAGGCGCCGCGCATCGCCAGAAATTCCGAGATGAAGACGCACAGCAGCGGCAGGCCGATGGCCGTCATCACCATTGCGAGAAAGACCGTCGCGTAGCCCGGCATGACGTGCGACAGCCCGCCGAACTCCGAGACGTTTCGCGTGTGTCGCCGCTCGTAGATGATGCCGACGAGGAGGAAGAGCGCCCCGGAGTAGATGCCGTGATTAATCATGTGGAGCACCGCGCCGTTGACCCCGTTCGGGTTCAGTGCGAAGAGTCCGAGCATGACGATGCCCATCGAAGAGACGCTCGAATAGGCGACCAACTTCTTCACGTCGCCGTCGCGCTTGACGACGAAGTACATCGCCGCCAGCGCGCCGTAGATGATGCCGATAATCGCCAGAACCACCATCACGTTGCGCACGCCGAACGTGCCGAAGTAGCTCTGGTCGAAAGAGGCGGCCGGGAATATCGGCAGGTTGAAGCGGAAGAAGCCGTAGGTTCCGAGTTTGAGAAGGATGCCCGCGAGGATGACCGAGCCGGCCGTCGGGGCTTCGACGTGCGCGTCCGGCAGCCACGTGTGAAACGGCCACATCGGAACTTTGATGGCGAAGCCGAGCGCGAAGGCGAAAAACAGCAGCACTTGCAGCGTCCCCATCGGCAGCACTGAGCCGAGCGCTTGCAGGTACATGATATTGAACGTGCCCGTGCCGTTGCGAGCAGCTTCGGCGACCGTGTTGGCGACGAGCGCCGCCGCCTGTCGATTGCCGCCCGTCACGGTGTCTATCGCAGCCGGGGTGATAGCGTTAGCGAGCGTCGGGTCTTGCGTCAGGAAGTAGAGTTTGATGACGCCGAGCAGCAGCACGACCGAGCCGACCAGCGTGTAGAGGAAGAACTTGATGGCCGCGTAGAGACGACGCTCGCCGCCCCAGATGCCGATGAGAAAATACATCGGGACGAGCGACACCTCGAAGAAGAGGTAGAAGAGGAACAAGTCCATCGCCGCGAAGACGCCGACGACGGCCGTCTGCAACAGCAGCAGCAGGACGTAATACTCCTTTTCGCGCTTCTCGATGTACTCCCACGAAGAGAGCGCCGCGATGACGCCCAAGAGCGTCGTCAGCATGATGAGCAACGCGGCCACGCCGTCAACGCCCATCTGATAGCGCGCGCCGATGATGGGAATCCAGGGCGCGTCTTCGAGAAACTGCATACCGCCCGTCGTGCGGTCGTAGGCCGTCAGCCCCAGAGAGACGAGGAAGGCGAGGCCGAACCACGCGGTCGCAAAACGCTTAATCGCGCCCGTCTGTGTCCTCTTGAAGAGCGCGAGGATGAGAATCGCGCCGAGCGCAGGCAGCCACGTTATCAGGGAGAGCAGGTAGGGAATTTTCACAGTTCACTCCGAAGTCTTCGACCGAAATCTGCCACCGCAATCGAGCCGCTCCGACCGCACAGCCAAACGCGCCGACTTCTAACGGAAGAAGTCGCGCCCGAAGAAGAGGGCGAGCGCGGCGACGAGGCCGAGCACCATGACGAGCGCGTAGTTGGCCGTCAGTCCCGTCTGCGCCGCGCGCAGCAGGGGCGACATCAACACGCGGATGAAGCCTGCGACGTAGTTGACCAGACCATCGACCACGTAGCGGTCGGTGTTGCCCGTCAGACGACTCAGCGAGCGCGTCAGCCACGCCGAACCGTTGACCGCGCCGTCGATGCCTTTCGAGTCAACCTTAAAGACGAACTTCGACAAGTCCATCGTGCGCCGCGTGACGAGCGCGCCGTAGAGTTCATCGACCCAGTACTTGTTGAAGCTCAGGCGATAGAGCGGCGCAAGTCTTCTGCTCCACACTTCGGGCAGTTGCGGACGACGCACGTAGAAGAGCCAGCCGAGCAGTATCCCCAGACCGGCGACGATGAGCGAGACGACGATAAAGAACCACTCGGCCGCCGCGTGGCTGCCGAGCGTGTGCTCGACCGCGTGCGCGAGATTGAAGCCCGTGTCACCGTAGGGTTTGGCGTTCGCCGTCGCGCCGTGTCCGGTCTCGCTGCGCGTCGGCAGCGGCGCACCTTCGTCGGCCGACGCCAGTTCGATTGACGAAATGTCCGCTGCCTGCGATGCCTGCGCGTGCTCGGACTCGGCGTGGCCTTTGCCGAACTGCCCGGTCGCGGGATTCCAGATGACCGGGTCGAGCCAGTTGACGATGTTCATGCGCCCGCCGACGTGCGCGCCGCCCGTGAACGCGGGGCTGATGCCGACGAAGCCGCCGACGACGGCGAGCACGGCGAGCACGGCCAGCGGAATCCACATCGAGGGCGGCGACTCGTGCGGCACGACCGAACCGTGTCCGCCGCCGTGACCGTGACCGGCGTGGCTGTGGTCGTGGCTGCCGCCGTGTGCTGCCGGATGAGCATCATGCTCCTCCGTGTCGTGACGGTCGTGGATGTCGCGCCCGCGCGCGTCGAGATGCGCGTCGATGTCGGGCTGTCCGGTCTCGTCTGCGTGGGCTGCGCCGACGCGTTCGTCCGCGCCGTGATGCGGGCGGTCGGCCACAGAGTCCGTGCGCGCGGCGTGCGGTTTGATGTCCTCGTCGTAGGCGTGCGCGTGTGCCTCGTCGGCCTGTCCGCCTGCGGGCACTTCGAGGAAGCGCGGCTCGCCCCAGAAGGTGAGCGCGACCAGACGCGTCATGTAGAAGGCCGTGCAGGTGGCGGCGACGGTGGCGATGAGCCACAGCATCCAGCCGCCGGGGATGTACTCGGTCGAGGCCGCGTTCCACAGAATCTCGTCCTTCGACCAGAAGCCGGAGAAAGGAATGATGCCGCAGATGGCGAGCCACCCGGCGAGGAATGTCCAGTAGGTCTTCGGCATGTAACGGCGGAGTCCGCCCATCCGGCGCATGTCCTGTTCGTGGTGCATACCGTGAATGACCGAGCCTGCGCCGAGGAACATCAACGCCTTGAAGAAGGCGTGCGTCATGACGTGGAAGATGCCGATGACGAAGGCGCCGACGCCGCAGGCGAGGAACATAAAGCCGAGTTGCGAGACGGTCGAGTAGGCCAGCACCTTCTTGATGTCGTTCTGCGTGATGCCGATAGTCGCGGCAAAGAGCGCCGTCAGCGCGCCGACGATGGCGACGACGAGCATCATCGTCTGCGAGTGCTGGAAGATGACGTTCGTGCGCGTCACCATGTAGAGACCGGCCGTCACCATCGTCGCCGCGTGAATCAGCGCAGAGACCGGCGTCGGCCCCGCCATCGCGTCCGGCAGCCACACGTAGAGCGGTATCTGCGCAGACTTGCCGCACGCGCCGATGAAGAGGCCGAGCGCAATCCACGACATGATGCCCCACTGGCCGATGAGTTCAATCGGGTAGGTGCGCGCCGCTTCGTTGACGGCCGTGTACTGCGTCGAGCCGAAGACAGCGATTATCGCAAAGACGGCGAGCGCGAAACCGAAGTCGCCGACGCGGTTCGTGATGAAAGCCTTACGCGCCGCGTCGCCCGCCTCCCGACGGTCGAAGTAGTAACCGATGAGCAGGTACGAGCAGAGACCGACGCCCTCCCAACCGACGAACATCATCAGGAAGTTCGAACCCATCACGAGGATGAGCATCGAGAACATGAAGAGGCCGAGGTAGGCGAAGAAGCGGTAGAAGCCGGGGTCGCCGTGCATATAGCCGGTTGCGAAGACGAAGATGCACAGACCGACTCCCGTCACGACGAGCATGAAGATAGACGACAGCGGGTCGAGTTGATAACTCCACTCCACGTCGAGCACGGAGCCGCGCCTCGACGCGCCCGCGTCGTCCGCCGCACCCGCGCTGCCCGTAGCGGCAAAGCCTTCACTGTGCTGCACGGGGTTGATGCCGAGCGACCTCACTTCCCGCCCCTGTGCATCGACGGCCGTCCCCCGTGCGCCGTGTCCGGCCGCGCTGCCCTCGTCGTTGCCGCTTTCGGCCGCGCGCCCTTGCGACAACTCGACCGCGCCGCCCGGAATCCACGTGTAGCCGAACGCGCCATCCTCACTCGTCACATAAGGGCGCGGATAGAGCGCGTGACCGCCGAAGGCGTAGGAGTAGACGGCCGCCACGCTCAGCAGAAATGCGACGGCCACCGAACCGACCGCGACGGCCGCCACCAACTTCTCCGAGAAGCGAAAGCGGCGTCCGAGCAGCCCGTTGACGGCCGCGCCTACAAGCGGGAGCAATGGTACGAGCCAGATGAGTCTGTGCATAGGAAGGTTATAGGTGATAGGTGATAGGTGATAAGAAACAGCCTTCTTCCTATCACCTCTCACCCATCACTCATCACTTGTCATTATCACCACTTCAAGAGGTCAATCTTGTCGATGAAAATCGTTTCCTTGTTCCGGTAGAGGGCAATCACGATGCCGAGGCCGATGGCCGCTTCGGCGGCGGCGACGACGATGATGAAGACCGTGAAGACCTGTCCGGCGACGGCGTTCATGTTCCCCGAATCCTGTAGGTAGCGCGAGAAGGCGATAAAGTTCAGGTTCGCCGCATTGAGAATCAACTCGATGGACATGAAGATGACGATGATGTTGCGCCGCGTCAGCACCCCGGCCACGCCGATGACGAAGAGCAGCGCGCCGATGACGAGAAACTTCGAGAGGTCTGGATGCTGTACGCCTTCCCAGATGTTTTGCGGGTCGAAACGCTGAAACGCGAGCAGCGTCGTCTGCATAATCGAGTCAGTCATGTTCGTTCGAGTTGAGGTTTAAAGATTCCCTGTCTCATCAAATCGCGCTTGAGCCTTCCGCGCGCGTCGTCTCCGGCGACGCGGCCATCTCCGAGTCGTCGGCGGCCATCTCCTGCTTGGCCGTGCGCGCCAGCATCACCGAGCCGACGATGGCGACGAGCAGCAGCACGCTCGCAATCTCAAACGGCAGCCCACCGTAGCGATAGAGACTCGCGCCGACTCTCTGCGTGTCGTCCGAGAGCCGCGATGTGCGCGTCGCGGCCATCGGCAGGCGTCTCTCCTGGTCTGCGCGCCGCGCGCTCTGGTGCGCCACCAACTCCTCTGCGCTCTGGTCGGGCGTGCTGCCCGGCGGACGAAACTGCGGAGCCGATTGGTTGAAGGCGTAGATGAAGCCGAGCGCGAGCGGCAAGAGAAAGAGGACGCTTGCGCCGACCTGCGCCGGACGGTTGAACAACTCCTCGCGCCCGCGCTCCTCCGCGCTCACGTTGACGAGCATGATGACGAACAGAAACAGCACCATCACGCCGCCGACGTAGACGAGAATCTGCACGCCCGCGATGAACTCCGCGCCGAGCAGGATAAAGAGCGCCGCAACCGAGACCAGCGTCGAGATGAGAAACAACGCCGAGTGGACGGCGTTGCGCGCCATGATGGTCAGCAGTCCCGCGACCAACGTCGCCACCGCGAAGACCCAGAAGAAGATGCTTTCCCAACCGGAGAGAATCATAGGTGATAGGTGATGAGTGATGGGTGATGGGTGATGGGTGATAGGAGAAAGCCTGTCTTCTTCTTATCACCCATCACCTATCACCTATCACTAACTTTCGTATTTGGCCGTTTCGCGGCCCTGTTCGAGCATCTCGCGGTTCCAGACGAAACCGGCGCGCGAGTAGGTGGCAAGCTCGAAGTCCTGCGTCAGTTCGAGACAGGCCGTCGGGCACGCTTCCTGACAGAGCGCGCAGAACATGCAGCGCGAGGTGTCGAAGATGAACTCGTCCAAGACCTTCTTCTTGCGCGCCTTGCCCGCCGTCATAATCTCGATGTCCATCGGGATGACATCGATGCAGTCTTCGGGACAGGCCAGCGCGCAGAGGTTGCAGGCGATACAGAGCGTCTCGTGCGTCTCCGGGTCCATATTCAGGGGCGGCGCGCCGTGAAAGCGCGGCGCAACCAGCGGGCGCTCCTTCGGATACTGCTCCGTGTAGATGCCCTTCCCCTTAATCGCGTCCTTGTCCGTCATCGCGCCGACGTTGAACTTCAACGTCAACTTCATCCCTTCCAGCAAGTCGACGAAGAAGAAACGCTTCAGCTTCTCCTTCCACGTCGGCTGCGGTACGTGTACGACCGGCATAAACCCCTCCGGGTGCTAAGTGATAAGTGATGAGTGATAAGTGATGGGTGATAAGACGAAAGCTTTTCTCTTATCACCTATCACTTATTACCCATCACCGCTTTCATTACCCATCACCGCTTTATTGTTCGACCGCTGCCGTCGAGGCGACGGCGGGCGTGCCTTTCGGCGCGTTGATGAGCCGAAGTTGACGACGCTGCTTCTTGAGATTGAAGTCGCGCGCGCGCCAGTTGATGGTCGAGAGCAGACCGGCGGCGGCGAAGATGCCGAGCACGCCGAACGCAATCATGATGGCCTTACCTGTCGCCGTCAGGTTGACGCCGCGATTGAGCGATTCGACCGTCTCGACGCCGTTCCAGCCGTCGAACGCCTGCACGGTGAAGATGGCAAGCGCCGTCACGATGATGTTGATGAGCGAGGCCGGAATCATCCACTTCCAGCCCAAGTCCATCAATTGGTCGTAGCGGTAACGCGGGAACGTCCAGCGAAACCAGAAGTAGAGGTAGAGCAACACCGCCATCTTCAACAGGAAGACCAGCAGCGAGATGAGCACGTAGAGCGCGTGGTAGCCGCGCGCCTCCGTCAGACGCCAGACGCCCGGAAAGTACCAGCCGCCGAGATAGACGGATGTCGCCACGGCCGCAACGACGACCATCGCCGCATACTCGGCCATGAAGAAGAGCGACCAGCGCATCCCCGAATATTCCGTGTGGAAACCTGCCACCAACTCCGATTCGGCCTCCGGCAAATCGAACGGTGCGCGGTTGTTTTCCGCAATGCCGCTGACAAGGAAGATGACGAAGCCGAGCGGTTGATAGAGCACGTACCACATCGAATCGAGTCCCTGCGCCGAGACGATGCCCGACATCGAGAGCGTCCGCGCAAACATCAACGCACCGACGAGCGACAGCCCCATCGACACTTCGTACGAAACCATCTGCGCAGACGAACGCAGGCCGCCGAGCAGCGCGTACTTCGAGTTCGACGACCACCCGGCGAGAATCAACGCCAGCACGCCGACCGAAGAGACCGAGAGGATAAAGAGCAGGCCGATGTTCACGTCCGTAATCACGCCCCAGTCGGGCGCGAACGGAACGACGGCGAAGACGACGAAGGCCGCCACGACAGAGATGTAGGGCGCGAACTTGAAGATATAAGGGTCGGCCTTGTCGGGCGTGAGGTCTTCCTTCGTCAAGAGTTTGATGGCGTCGGCGATGGGCTGCAAAAGCCCCCACTTGCCGACCCGCATCGGCCCCAGACGCGCCTGCATGAAGGCGGAAATCTTCCGTTCAAGATAGGTCGCGTAAGCCGCCCAGACGGCGACGGCCGTGACGACCGCGCCGATTTGGATAAACGGCCAGACGACGTGGTTGACCGTCTCCGCGCTGAAGAATCTCAGCAACAGTTCGTCGATGAAGTTCGGAGGAGCGAACAGTGCAAGCATGGCTCTCTCAGGTCATTCGGTGTCAGATATCAATCTCGAAAATGCACCCGCGCGTCGCCTTCAGGTCAACCAATTCGTAGTCGTCTTCGAGCGTCCCGGCGCGGTCAACGACAAGGTAGGAATACCACTCGCCGACGGCGAAGGGCGGCGTGTGCCACGTGCCCTTGTGATAGACGTAAGGCAGACGCCCCTCGACGCGGAAGGCGACGACGCGCGCCGGGTCGGGCGCGTCGCGTTCGTTCGGCGGCGCGACGCAGATGACGGCCTCCGACGAAGCGAGCGGCGAGAAGACCTGCATCGTCAGGCGATGCCGCGCCATGAAGTCGAAGCGGAAAGGTCGTCGCTCGGAGGTCGCGCCCGTCAGCGCCGGTATCCCTCCGCCCAAATCAATCTCGACCGTCCCGCGACTGTCAATCAACACGCCGAACGGCGCAAACGCCTCGCGCGTCAACTTCTGCACCGGAAGGCGAATAACGTCCATAACAGACAAGTGATAGGTGATAGGTGATAGGTGATAGGAAAAAACCTGTCTTCTCTTATCACCTCTCACCCATCACCTATCACTCCTTTATCTATCAATCTCGCCGAGCACGATGTCGAGCGTGCCGATGATGGCGACCACATCGGCGACGAGGTGGCCGATACACATCTGTCTGAGCGCCTGCAAGTTGATGAGGCACGGCGGGCGCACGCGGACGCGGTGCGGGCGGCTCGTGCCGTCCGAGACGAGGTAGCAGCCAATCTCGCCCTTCGGCCCTTCAATCGAATGATAGTAGTCGCCCGCAGGTGGCTTGATGACCTTCGGCAGCTTGGCGTTGACGGGGCCGTCCGGCAACTGCTTCAAAGCCTGTTGGATGATGCGGCGCGACTGTCGCATCTCTTCGAGACGGACGAGGTAGCGGTCGTATGTGTCGCCGTTCTCGCCGACGGGGATGTCGAAGTCGAGGTCTGCGTAGGCCGCATAGGGACGCGTCTTGCGTATGTCCCACGCGACGCCGGAACCGCGCAGCGCAGGCCCGGAGAGACCGATGGCGATGGCCTCCTCCGCCGAGATGACGCCGATGCCGACGGTGCGTCCGAGCCAGATGCGGTTCTCGGAAAGCAGCACCTCGTACTCTTCCAGACGCTTCGGGAAGTTATCGACGAAGGACTGCACCTCTTCCGTGAAACCGTCGTAAGCGTCGTTGGGCATACCGCCGATGCGCCACGCGTGACAGGTCAGACGCGCGCCGAATTGCTTCTCGAAAATCTTGAGAATCTCCTCGCGCTCGCGCAGCGCCCACAGTAGAACTGTGAACGAGCCGATGTCGAGGCCGTGCGTGGCGAGCCAGAGCAGGTGCGACGAGATGCGGTTGAGTTCGACGAGGATGGTGCGTATGTAGTGTGCGCGCGGAGGGACTTCGAGTCCCATCATCTGTTCGACCGTCTCGACCCAGAGCAGGCCGTTCGAGACGGCCGAGATGTAGTCAAGCCTGTCCCAGTAGGGCGTGACCATCGGATAGAGACGGTTCTCGGCAATCTTCTCCATGCCGCGATGGAGATAGCCGATGTCGCAGTCGAGGTCGATGACGGTCTCGCCGTCGAGGCGCAGGATGACGCGCAGCACGCCATGTGTCGAAGGGTGCTGCGGCCCCATGTTCAAGACCATCTCAGGGCTGTCAAGCAAGGTCTCCTGTGTGGTCGCAACTTCTACTTGATGCATAAGATTTCGGGAGTGATAGGTGATGGGTGAGAGGTGATAGGAGAAATCCTGTCTTTTCTTATCACCTATTACCTATCACCTATCACCTATCACTCATCGTCTTTCATTTCCTATCTAACGGCAGCGGCTCGCGCCCGGCGCGGAAGAGTTCGCGGATGCGTCGCTCGTCGGGCGTCGAGAGGATTTCGAGGCCGTAGGCGCGGCGCTGTTCGAGTTGCTCTCGCTGCACGTTGGAGAACTCCGGCAGATGCTTGGTCGTCCAGCCGTTCTCGACGAAGTGGAGCGGATACTCTTTCCTGAACGGGTGGCCTTCCCAGTCGGGTGGAAGCAGCAGGCGACGCAAATCCGGGTGGTTGCGAAAACGCACGCCGAAGAGGTCGTAAACTTCGCGCTCCATCCAGTTGGCCGCAGGCCAGACGCCTGTCACGCTCTCGACGGGGGTCGCCTCGTCGGTCGCCACCTTCAGACGCACGCGCACGTTGCCCTGTATCGAGTAGAGATTGTAGACGACCTCGAAGGGCGCGTCCTGACGGTCTGGGAAGTGGACGCAGGTCACGTCGGAGAGATAATTGAAAGGAGTCTCGCGGTCGTCTCTGAGCGCGCGGCAAACGTCTGCGATGCTCTCGCGCCGGACGCGAATCGAGAGTTGACCGAGAAAGAGTGTGGCTTCGCCGAGCGCGTCGGTGAACCTCTCGCGCAGACGCCGCACCAGCGCGTGGTCTGAAGCGTCGGTCGGCTGCGGCCCTTCTTCCTTCTTCTTGACGGGCGCTTTCGGCGCGCCTGCGGCAGCGGCGGTCGGGGGCGTGGCCGCACCGGCGGCGGCCGTCGAGGCTTTCGAGGCGGCGGCCTCTTTCAAAGCGGCGGCGCGCGCCTTCGCGTCGGCAATCTTGGCGGCCTTCTCAAGGTCTGCCTGCGAGGGACTTTTCAAGGGGTCGCCGACGGCGGGCGACTTGCCGCCGGGCGGTTCGTCGGCCGAGTGCGCCTGTGCGATGCGGTCGCCGCCGAGCGTCGGCGGTGTCTGTTCGGTGGCGGATGAGGGCGTGGCTGTTCCGGCGTCGCCTGCTGTGGCAGCGGCCTGCGCGTCGGCGGCGGCTTTCTTGGCAGCGTTGCGTGCCTTAGCCTCAGCGATGACGCGCGCGAGGCGTTCCTTTTTCTCTTCGGGCGTTTCGTCGGGCGGAGGCGCGTTCGACGAGGCGGCCGGGACGGTCGTTCCCGTCGTCGAACTGCCCGAAGGGGCTTTGCCGGTGAGTGCCGCCTGACTTTCGGGTGTCGGGCGTGGCTGGTCTGCGTCGGGCGGCGGCGGAAGCGCCCCGGCGTCCGGCGCGTTCCTCTCCTCCGCTCCTTCCGGAGACTTCGGTTTTTCGGGTTCGTCGGTCATCGCATCCTACGGTTCGACTCGGAGGGCAGGACTGGAGGTTCGGACTCGTCCTGCTCACAAATACTTGTAAATTTGTGCGCTTACCTAGATGCTTGCGAAAGGCGTGACAGCAAGGTTTGTAACATGCGTTTTGCAAAGCTGTCAACAAACTTATACGACGCCGCGAGCGAGGCTGCGCGCGGGGCGTGCGAGGCATCAAATACTTGTCCAACTTGACGATACGAGAGTTCGGCAAGTATCATGTCTTGTTCGTTTGGGGCGGTTTTCGCCCACCATGTAAGAGGAAGCGAAATGAAGCCAGGAATTCATCCCGAATATCACGAAATCAGGGTGCTCTGCGCCTGCGGCAATAACTTCACGACCCGTTCGACCCGCAAGGACGAGTTGCACGTCGAAATCTGCTCCGAGTGCCATCCGTTCTTCACGGGCAAGCAAAAACTGGTCGATACGGCCGGTCGCGTCGACCGCTTCAACAAGCGTTACGGCAGGAAGACCGAGACGGCCGCCGCGCCCGCCGAGGGCGCAACCTCCGCGCAGTAAAAGCTGTCACGCGGTCAGACCATAAATTGATGAGGCACACAGCAGACCTCCGTCAGTATTAGCTACCCAAACCCGGACGCCGACGCTTTCACGCGCGCGGCGGTCGCCTCTCGGCGCATCCTCTCGAACGAGTTGCACGCCGCGACCGCCCACACGCACATGAAAAGGTCGGCGTCGTCGTTTACGGGGCGAGCCTCCGCAGCGTCTTCTCTCCGCCCTGCCCCCGTCGAAACCGATTCTTTAAGGAGCACAACGAAGTGAGCGCCAGCGAAAGAGATTTGATTGTGGGCGGGCAGGCCGTCATTGAGGGCGTGATGATGCGCACGCCGAACGCCTATGCCATCGCCGTGCGCAAGGCCGACGGCACCATCTCGCACACGGGCGCGCCGCTGCCGAAGTGGAGCGACAAATATCCTCTGCTCAAGTTGCCCGTCCTGCGCGGCGCGGCCGTCCTCGTGCAGTCGATGGCGCTCGGCATCAAGGCTCTCAACTTCTCGGCAGGCGAGGCGTTTGCCGACACAGAAGAGGCCAAAGAGGTCGAGGTTGTCCTGACGCCTGCCGTGATTGAGGGCGAAGGCGACTTCGCAGGCATCACGGGCGCTGTTCCGGGACTCTTCCCCGTTCCGACCGAGCGGCGTCCGAAGGATGAGTTGAAAAAGGGCGGCACGGCCGCTGCCGCAGGCTCCATCGCCTTCGCGCTCTTCTTCAACGTCCTGCTCTTCATCGTTGCGCCCCTGCTCGTCACCAACGCTCTCTTCAACACCTTCGGCTGGGGCGTGAACAGCGCGGGGACGACGGCCGCCGCCGTCAGCACCGTCGAACAGACGCAGCCGACGAGCGCCGCCGCAGCCGACTCGTCCGCGCAGACTTCCGCCACTGCCGCCGCGCCCGCTGCGACGGGCGGCGAAGCGTGGTACACGCGCGCTTACGCGAAGGTGCGCGGCTGGCTGCGCCCCGTCCAGATTACATGGCAGTTCAATCTGGTCGATGGCCTTATCCGCATGTTCTTCTTCCTCGTGATGATTTTCAGCTTCTCGCTCATCAAAGACATCCGACGCGTCTTTGAGTATCACGGCGCGGAGCACAAGACCGTCTTTACGTGGGAAGCAGGATTGCCGCTGACGGTCGAGAATGCGCGTCTGCAACCGCGCCAGCACCCGCGCTGCGGGACGAGCTTTCTGATGGTCGTGATGTTCGTCTCCATCGTCGTCTTCTCCGTCATCAAGTTCGACGCGCTCATCTACAATCTGCTCGTGCGCGTCGCGCTCGTGCCGCTCGTCGCAGGTCTCTCTTACGAGATTATTCGTCTCTCGGCGAAACGAGAGTCGAGCATCATCTTCAAGCTGATGACGCTGCCCGGCGTGTGGCTGCAAAACATCACGACGAAGGAGCCGGACGACCAGCAACTCGAAGTCGCCATCCTTGCGCTCAAGGAATCTCTGAAGCTCGAACCGCAACCGGCCGCAGCGGTCGCCACGCCGCTCGCCTGAGAAAAGAGCCATGCTGGAAAAACTCGCACAGATTGAATCGCGCTACGAGGCGCTCACCGCAGAGATGTCTTCGCCGGAGGTCTATTCAGACCAATCGGCCTACGCCAAACTCGCCAAGCAGCACCGGCAACTCGGCGAAGTCGTCACGAAATACCGCGAGTGGAAGGCACTCAAGGAGGAACTCTCCGGCGCTAAAGAGTTGCTCGACCTGAGCGACGACGAGGAGATGCGCGAACTGGCGCGCGTCGAGATGGACACGCTCCAGACACGTCTCGAACAGACGGAGGAGGAGTTGCGCATCCTCCTGCTGCCGCGCGACCCGAACGACGAGAAGAACGTCATCCTCGAAATCCGCGCCGGGACGGGCGGCGACGAAGCCACGCTCTTCGCCGCCGAAATGCTACGTATGTACGGCCGCTACGCCGAGCGTCAGGGCTGGCGCATGGAGGTTCTCGACGCTTCCGAGTCCGGCGTCGGCGGCGTCAAAGAGGCCATCGCGCTTATCGAGGGCGATAAGGTCTACTCGAAACTGAAGCACGAGTCGGGCGTCCACCGCGTCCAGCGCGTCCCGCAGACGGAAGCGAGCGGACGCATCCACACCTCTGCCATCACGGTCGCCGTCTTGCCGGAAGCCGAAGAGGTCGATGTCAAGATTGACCCGAAGGACTTGCGCATCGACACCTTCTGTTCTTCCGGGCCGGGCGGTCAGAGCGTCAACACGACCTATTCGGCCGTGCGCATCACGCACCTGCCGACGAACACGGTCGTCTCCATGCAGGACGAGAAGTCGCAAATCAAGAACCGCGAAAAGGCGATGCGCGTCCTGCGCGCGCGCTTGCAGGAGTTGGAAGAGCAGAAGCAGCACGAGGCGCTCGCCAGCGAGCGTCGTTCGCAGGTCGGCAGCGGCGACCGCTCCGAGAAGATTCGCACCTACAACTTCAAAGAGAATCGCGTCTCAGACCATCGCATCGGCCTCACCATCCATCAACTCGACCTCGTCATGGAAGGCGCGCTCGACGAACTCGTCAATGCGCTCGTCGCACACTATCAGACAGAGAAACTGAAGGCCGAAACGGTCGCCGCATGAAGACCCGCGTCCTGCTCGTGCGTCACGGCCAGTCGCAGGGTAACGCCGAGCAGCGTTTCGGCGGCCACTCGCCGACACCACTCTCCGCACTCGGACACGCGCAGGCTGAGGCGACCGCCCGCGCTCTCGTCACGGAGTCGGTCACGGCCATCTATGCGAGCGACCTGCTGCGCGCCGTCGAGACGGCTGCGCCGCTTGCCTCCGCCCTCCGACTCGACATCAACACGAGCGCAGCCTTCCGCGAGCGCAGCGTCGGGCACATGGAAGGGCTGACATTTGAGGAGGCTGCTCGTCAGTACCCAGACGAGTATGCGGCGCTGCTCCGACGCGACTTCGAGCACGTCCTGACGGGCGGCGAAAGCTACCGGCAGATGCTCGACCGCGCCTCGCGCGAACTCGACCGCGTCATCGCACAACACGCGGGCGGAACCGTCGCCGTCTTTTCGCACACCGGGACTATCTGCATCCTCGCACTGCATCTGATGGGCGCACTCGACGCGCCGACCCTGCGCCCCGTCTGGATTTCATCTTCCAACTGCGGCGTCTCGCGCTTCTCGCTCCACGCCGACGGCTTCCTGCGCGTCCTCTCCATCAACGACACGAGCCACCTCTCCGGCCTCTAACACGAGCGCCCAAAAGTCGAAGGCCGCCCGACGCATGCGCTGAGCGGCCTTCTCTTCTAAGTGTGCATCCGCTTTCGGAGGCGGACGTTTCAGATGTTCTCTCTTTTAAGACCTCGCGTCGGCGACGACTTCGGCGGCTTCGCCGTCGAGCGGTGAGATGGCTTGCAGTTCGTCTTCGTCGCCTTCGAGATGACGCTGGCGGCGCACGGTGCCGTCCGACTCGAAGATGTAGGCTGAGGGCGCTTCGCGCATGATGATGTCTTGCAGGCGCATCAGTCCGTAGAGCAGAGCTTCGGGGCGCGGCGGACAGCCCGGAATGTAAACGTCGACGGGGATGATACGGTCAACGCCCTGCATCGTCGAGTATGAATCGAACGGGCCGCCGGTCGAGGCGCACGCGCCCATCGCAATCACCCATTTCGGCTCAGGCATCTGGTCATAAACCCTGCGCACGACAGGCCCCATCTTCAGCGTCACCGTCCCGGCGACGATAATGAGGTCGCTCTGTCGCGGCGAGGGGCGAAAGACGCCCGCGCCGAAGCGGTCAATGTCGAAGCGCCCCGCACCCGCCGCAATCATCTCGATAGCGCAGCAGGCCAGCCCGAACGTCATCGGCCACAACGCAGACTTCCGCGCCCAGTTCACGGCCTGCTGCACCGGCTTCACATTCATCACCGGCGCACCCAGATTCCGACGCAGCGTATTGAAAAGCTGGTCAACCGACGTGAGAACTATTCCTTCAGGATGTTCAGCCATAAAAATCAACAGGTGATAGGTAATAGGTGATAGGTGATGGGTGATGGGTGATAAGAGAAGACAGGTTTTAAATCCTATCACCTATCACCTATCACTTATCACAGTCTTAAGCCCATTCCAGCGCGCCTTTGCGCCAGGCGTAGTAGTAGCCGACGACGAGGATGCCGATGAAGACGAACATCTCGATGAGGGCGAACTTGGTGAAGGAGAAATCGTCGCCCATGAAGATAATCGCCCACGGGAGCAGGAAGATGGTCTCCACGTCGAAGATGAGAAAGAGCATGGCGACGATGTAGTAGCGCACGGTGAAACGGTCGTGCGCTTCGGTCGTCGGCTCGATGCCGCACTCGTAGGGGCGCATCTTCGCCTTCTGCCAGAGGCTCGGTCGCACGAGACGGCCGAGGACGATGGGCAGCACGGGGAACATGATGGCGAAGAGGAAGAAGACCATCACCGGCCAGTAAGCCGTCAACGGCGAGCCGACCTCAGAGGCCGTCCGCGCCGTTTCCATGTTTGTCAGAGTCGTCTGTAGGAGAATCGCGCCTTGCATGTGGAAAGTTTTGGCCTTTCGTCGCGCGCTTTCGGTCGGAGCAGTCTACGCGGGCGATTCTAGGCGTTGGCCGCAAACGTTGTCAACGAACTTTTCCCAAACCCTTACGTCTACTCGGCCTCCGCGTGCGGCCGACCGGCGAGCAGTTTGACGGCGTGCGCGAGGACGGGGCGAATTACGTCGAAGCAGTCGCGCACGCCCGCAGGCGCGCCCGGCAGGTTGACGACGAGCGCGCCGGAGCGTGTTCCGCAGACGGCGCGCGAAATCATCGCCATCGGCGTTCGCTTCAGAGACTCTGCGCGCATCGCTTCCGCCAGCCCCGGCACTTCCCTCTCGATGGCGGCGCGCGTCGCCTCCGGCGTGTTATCGCGTGGCGAAAGTCCCGTCCCGCCGGTCGTCAAGACGAGATTGACTTCGTCGCGGTCGGCGTAGGCGCGCAGGGCTGCGATGAGCGGTTCGAGGTCGTCGGAGAGGATTTCGGTCGCCACTATTTCAGCGCCCGCCTCGCGCAGCAACTCGCCGAGCAACTCGCCCGACTCGTCGCGCTGCTCGCCACGCGCGCAGCGGTCGCTGACCGTGAGGACGACGGCTCTTATCTGTTCAGACATCAGCGTCCCATCCGCGCATGGTCTTTGAGCCAGCAGCGATCCATGACGACGAGCAAGCCCGCCTCCTGCGCGCGCCGCGCCGCACGCTCGTCTATCACGCCCTCCTGCAACCAGACGGCGCGCGCGCCTATCCGAATGGCCTCGTCAACGACCGCCCCCGCTTCATCCGACCGACGAAAGATGTCAACGAGGTCAATCTTCTCAGGCACGTCGCCGAGCGCCGCGTAAGACTTCTCGCCGAAGACCTCGCGCTCGTTCGGGTTGACGGGGATGACGCGGTAGCCCTGCGCGCGCATGTAACGCGCGACGCCGTGCGAGGGGCGCATCGGGTTCGACGAAAGGCCGACGACGGCAATCGTCCGACACTCTTCGAGAATCTGCCGGATAGCCTGCGGGTCGTTAATTTCCATAAATCAAGTCTGAAGTTTGAAGTTTGAAGTCTAGAGTCTACCGGCGAGGTTCGAGCCTGCTTTTGACTCAAGACTCTCGACCTCAGTCCGCAGACGGTCTTTCTCATGCAGTTCTTGCAGCGAGATGGGGTCTGCGCCGCGTTGCTCGCTGGCGTAGATGGCATCGACGACGGCCTGCGCGCCCGTCATCGTCGTCACGCACGGGACGCCGTGTTGGAGCGCGGCGCGACGGATGGCGCGTTCGTCGTAGTGCGAGGCGCGTCCGAGAGGCGTGTTGATGATGAGCGCGACCTCGCCGCGTTTGATGTGGTCGGCGATGTTCGGACGCCCCTCGTTGACCTTGAAGACGGTTTCGACTTCGAGGCCGACTTCGCGCAGGCGCGCGGCCGTCCCCAGTGTCGCCATCAGGCGAAAGCCGAGCCGCGCGAGCCTTCGCGCCTGCACGACCGACTGTCCCTTGTCCGAATCGTTGACGCTGATGAAGGCCGTGCCCTCGCGCGGCAGTTCCAGACCCGCGCCCATCATCGCCTTCGCGTAAGCCTCGCCGAAAGACTCGCCGATGCCCATCACCTCGCCGGTCGAGTGCATCTCCGGCGAGAGCACCGGGTCAACGCCCGGAAACTTGACGAACGGGAAGACCGGCGACTTGATGAAGAAGCGGCTCACCGTGAGGTCTGGCGGAAGGTTGAACTCGGAGAGAGGGCGTCCGGCCATCACAAGCGCCGCGATGCGCGCCAGCGGCACTCCCGTCGCCTTCGAGACGAACGGCACGGTGCGCGACGCGCGCGGGTTCACTTCGAGCACATAGACGCGGTCGTCCTTGATGGCGAACTGGATGTTGAGCAGTCCGCGCACCTTCAGGGCGCGTGCGAGGACGCGCGTGTAATGGCGCATCGTCTCGACGTGCTCGGCGGCAATCTTGACGGGCGGCAGCACGCACGACGAATCGCCCGAATGAATCCCGGCCTCTTCGATGTGCTCCTGAATGCCTGCGACCACGCAGGTCTCCTCGTCGGCCAGCGCGTCCACGTCGAACTCGGCCGCGCGTTCGAGAAATTTGTCTATCAGGACGGGCTTCTGCGGCGACGCTTCAACGGCCGTTCGCATGTACTCGTCAAGCCCCTTCTCGTCGTAGACGATAGCCATCGCGCGGCCGCCGAGGACGTAACTCGGTCGCACGAGGACGGGATAACCGATGCGTGCGGCGCACTCGCGCGCCTCGTCGAACGAGGTGGCCGTGCCGTTTTCGGGCTGCGGGATGCCGAGTTCTCTGAGCAGCGCGCCGAAGCGTTTACGGTCTTCGGCGAGGTCAATCGAGTCGGGCGAAGTGCCAATCACGGGCGCGCCCGCCGCCTGCAAGCGCAAGGCCAGATTGAGCGGCGTCTGTCCGCCGAACTGGACGATGACGCCTTCGGGGCGCTCAACGTCGATGACGTTCATCACGTCTTCAAAGGTGAGCGGCTCGAAGTAGAGACGGTCGGAGGTGTCGTAGTCGGTCGAGACGGTTTCGGGATTGCAGTTGACCATGATGGTCTCGAAGCCCGCCTCGCGCAGAGCGAACGACGCGTGACAGCAGCAGTAGTCGAACTCGATGCCCTGCCCGATGCGGTTCGGCCCTGAACCGAGAATCATAATCTTGCGCGCGTTCGTCGTCTCTGATTCATCCTCCTCCTCGTAGGTGGAATAGAGATAGGGCGTGTAGGACTCGAACTCCGCGCCGCAGGTATCGACGCGTTTATAG
The DNA here is from genome assembly GCA_035942915.1 of Pyrinomonadaceae bacterium. GTDB lineage: Bacteria > Acidobacteriota > Blastocatellia > Pyrinomonadales > Pyrinomonadaceae > DASZCR01. The sequence goes on from DASZCR010000221.1 coordinate 34,172, forward strand.
ACGGGGACGAGGCCCTGCGCCTTACGATGTGCGCGCACTTCGTCCTCTGTGCTGCCGGTCAGATAGGCGATGCGACGGTCGGAGAGCGCGTACTCTTTGGCTTCGCGGAGGATGTCGAGCGGAACGTCGCGGAGCGCGCGTCCTTCAATCGCGTCCTGCACCTCCATCACGTCGCGCAGTTGTTCGAGAAACCAGGGGTCGATGCGCGAGAGACGATGAATCTCCGCGATGGAGATGCCGTGCTGCAAGGCGTAGGTGACGTAGGAGAAACGCTGCGAGTTCGGACGCGCCAGTTTGCGCTGCAACTCGTCGGGCGGCACGTCGGCGAGTCGCAGAGGGCTGACGGCTTCGAGCGAGCGCAAGCCCTTGAAGAGCGCCTCCTTGAAGGTGCGGCCGATAGCCATCACCTCGCCGACCGATTTCATCTGCGTCCCCAACACGTCCTCGGTCGCCTTGAACTTCTCGAAGTTCCACTTCGGAATCTTGGCGACGACGTAATCAATCGTCGGCTCGAACGAGGCGGGAGTCTTGCGCGTGATGTCGTTGGCAATCTCGTCGAGCGTGTAGCCGACGGCCAGTTTCGCTGCAATCTTGGCGATGGGAAAGCCGGTCGCCTTCGAGGCCAGAGCCGACGAGCGCGAGACGCGCGGGTTCATCTCGATGACGCGCACCTCGCCGTTCTCCGGGTTGACGGCGAACTGGATATTTGAGCCGCCCGTCTCGACGCCGACCTTGCGAATGATGGCAATCGCCATGTCGCGCAGAGCTTGATATTCGACATCCGAGAGCGTCTGCGCGGGCGCGACCGTGATGGAGTCGCCCGTATGCACGCCCATCGGGTCGAAGTTCTCGATGGAGCAGATGATGACGACGTTGTCGGCTAAGTCGCGCATCACTTCGAGTTCGTATTCCTTCCAGCCGAGAATCGACTCTTCGATGAGCACCTGCCCGACGGGCGAGGCCGAGAGTCCGCCGCGCACTATCTCCTCGAACTCTTCCGGGTTGAAGGCCGTGCCGCCGCCCGTGCCGCCGAGCGTAAACGACGGGCGGATGATGGCCGGGTAGCCCGTCTCCTCGACGATGCGCTCGGCCTCCGCCCACGAGCGCGCAAAACCGCCGCGCGGCAGCGGCAGTCCAATCTCCTCCATCGCGCGCTTGAACAACTCACGGTCTTCGGCCACCTTCACGGCCTCGCGCTTCGCGCCAATCATCTCCACGCCGAGTTCGTCGAGCAGTCCGGCGTCCGAGAGCGCGATGGCGAGGTTCAAGGCCGTCTGTCCGCCGACGGTCGGCAGCAGCGCGTCGGGTCTCTCGCGGCGGATGATGGCGGCGACAGATTCGACCGTGAGCGGCTCGACGTAGGTGCGGTCGGCCGTTTCCGGGTCGGTCATGATGGTCGCCGGATTCGAGTTGACGAGCACGACCTCGTAGCCTTCGGCGCGCAGAGCCTTGCAGGCCTGCGTACCAGAATAGTCGAACTCGGCGGCCTGCCCGATGACAATCGGGCCTGACCCGATGAGCAGAATTTTCTTGATGTCCGTGCGTTTAGGCATCTCGTGGTCAATTTTCGGATTGGAGACGGAGTCGGGGCATTATACATGACGCTGTGAGCCGGAAGCGACCGTGCGCGCAGACAGCAAAAACGAAAGGCGCGAAGTCGACTCACGGAGTTCGCTTCGCGCCTGCGCTGTTGAAGTCTTCTGTGTGCAACTTAAATCTTCTGCGTGTCGAAGCTGCGGCGATAGTCTTCGCCTTCGATATGCACGGTCTTGCACATCTCGTAGAGCCTGCTTCTCAGGCGCACGCCGATGCGGTCTTCCAGTGTCTCGTCCGACGGTTGACGGCGCGCGTCCAGATAGTTGGTCGTGAAGATGGTCAGCTTGCGGTCGTTATAACGCGTGTTGATGATTTGCATCATCGTGTCGCGCACCCAGTCGGTCGGCTTCGACGCGCCGAGTTCATCAAGGACGAGCACTTCGGTCTGGTAAATCGGCGCGAGCACCTTCATCTCCGAAGTCTTCGAGACGGAGTTGTAGGAGTCCTGTATCTCTTTGAGCAGCGAGCCGAACTCGTAGAAGAGACAGGGAACGCCCTTCTCGATGAGGCCGCGCAGGATGGCGACCGAAAGATGCGTCTTGCCGACGCCGACCGTGCCCATGAAGAGCAGCCCGCGCTCGACGGCCGGATACTCGCGCACGAGGCGGAAGGCGTAGTTGAAGGCTTTGAGTTGCGAGCCGTTGTTGGGCGCGGGGTAGTAGTTCTGAAGCGAGCAGGGGTCTTTACGCGGCGGCGCGGCCTCGCGGTAGCGACGCGGGATGCGCGCGGCTTCGAGCAGTTTCTTGAACTGGTCTTGCTCGCGGCAGCCGCAGCGCCGCGCGCCCTTGCCCGGCACGACCTCGTAGCCCGTGCCGAAGCAACGCTGGCAGACGGCAGGCGTCTGACTTCCAGAAGCACGCTTGTCAGCTTTCGCCGGGACGGCATCGTTCGCCTCCCTTTCGGGCACGGCGAAGAGCGGCGGAATCTTTTTAGCGTTGTCAGACGACATCCGTGCGAACAGTTCGGAGATTCTCTTTTATTGCTGACGACGGCGCGGGGGTTTCACTTGCGCCGTTCGACTCTAACCCGGAAGCGGCCTCTCATGCCCGCTTCTCTCCGGCGGGCGACGCGGATTATAGCACTCGAAAATCAGATTGCAAGACCGAGCCGTTCAACATCCGCCGCCGCCGCCCTGATAGACGACGCGCCAGCCCGTCGGCGTCCTTTGATAGACGAAATAGTCGTTGCTTTCGTAGTAGCTGCCGCCCGCGATAACTTCCGACACGCCGTCGCCGTCGAGGTCTACGGCATCGACCAGACGGCGCAGTTCAAAGTTCTCCTCGCTGCCGAAGTGATACCACGAGAGCGTGGCCGCAAAGCTCGCGCCGCGCGGTTCGGCGATGAGCAGAGCGGTGTGTTGCGGGAAGTGCGGCTGCATCTCGATAAAGTATGAGCCGACGAGTTCGGCGCGCCCGTCGGCGTCGAGGTCAATGGCCGTCAGGTTGTTGGTCTTAATCTTCTCAAGCGCGGACGGGGCGACGCGTTTGCTGCGAAAGAGCGTGCGCGCGAGCGCGAGGGCGGCGGCGCGTTCTTCGGCGGTCGGCGCGCGGCGCGTTCCCTTCCCGCGTCCGAGCGCATCGGAGTCGGTCGCCAGCGCCAGCACTTCGCCGCCGAGCTTGGCCTGTGTGTCGGCCGTCGCGCTTGCCACCAGACCGACGCAGCCCGGTTCGAGATATTGCTTGACCGTGACCTTACCCGCCTCGCCGCCGCCGAAGAGCAGGCGGTAGGTGCGACCCGGCCGGAAGTATTCGGCGATGAAACTCTTCTCGTTGCGCTCGGCGTCGGCCGCCTCGCTCAAGCCTGCGACGGGCGGCTCGGTGAAACGCCCGCCGACGACCATCGTTATCGGCTCAATCTGCACTTCGGCCGCTGGCGACTCGGCCGCTTCATACTTGATGACGGCGAAGACGAGCGTCCTTTGCCCACCGGCGGCGCGGGAGGAGGGCGATGAAGAGGTCGCCGACGGCCTCTTCGTCTGCGAGGCGCCGCGTGAGGGGATGAGAGCGCAGCTTAGCAGCAATGTCAGTGCGAGCGCGCCGAGTCTGTGCCGTGTGGGTCGCATGTTCCTTCTCATCTTTAGCGTGTGCTGTGCGAGAAATTTTCAGACGTTCGCGGGAAGCCCTGTCTTGAGCGAGTCGCGCATACGGAAGGTGGCGCGCGTGGTGGCCGCCAGTTCTGCGAGCGTGATGGGCGCTTCGGCCTTCCCCTCGACGACGGCGCAGACGGCGCGCACCTCATCGCGTTGCCCCTTATCCTGCACACGCTGTTTGATGACCTCCTCGCGTCCGTCTCGATAGGTCGTCGCGCTGCGAAAGTCTTCGAGGATGAAGACGCGCCCCTCGCCGAAAATCTCTGCGCGCTCTTTCGGAAGCGAACGGTCGCCTTCGGCGAGATAGGCAATCGTCCCGTTTGAGCCGTCGGCGAAACGCAGCGTCAGCATCACGGAATCTTCTTCGACGATTTCATGGTTGCGTGTCATGACCGGCTCGGCGTAGACGCGCACGGGCGGCGCGCCCGCCCAGTACTGCATCAGGTCGACGAAGTGGCAGACCTCTGCGACGATGCGCCCGCCGCCTTCGCGCGGGTCGTGCGCCCAATGGCTGCGCGGCAGCCGACCGGCGTTGATGCGATAGACCATCGAGAGCGGTTCGCGTCTTCCGTCGAAGAACTCGCGCGCGGCGCGTGCGAGCGGCGAGAAGCGCCGGTTGAAGCCGACCATCAGACGCCCGCGCGAACGTGACGCCGCGTCGAGCACGGCGTCCAACTCTGCATCGTCGAGCGCGAGCGGCTTTTCGACGAAGACGTGGCGGTCGCGTTCGAGCGCGGCGCGCACGAGCGGCGCGTGCGTGTCGTGTCTGGTGGCGATGACGACGAGATTGACCTGCTCGTCGGCTATCACTTCCTCCGCCCCCGACGCGCAGACGCGAAAGCCGTACTGTCGCCCGACGTTCAAGGCCGTCACGCCGGAGGCAGTTGCGATGGTCTGAAACTCGACGCCCGCCGCCTTGAACTGCGGCAGCAGCATCCCCTTCGCATAGACGCCCGCGCCGACGAGTCCGACGCGCACACCTTCGCCGCCCGACGCCGAGACTCGCGCCCTCGCATCGGTCTGCGACGGACTCAGTTCGATGCGCCGCGCGACTTCGCGCTCCGTGTCGTATTCGAGCAGCACGCCGAGATAAGGCTCTTGCGTCTCGCCCGTAATCAGACGATAGGCGCTCGCCGCATCTTCGACGGCGAAGCGGTGCGTCGTCAGGCGCTCGACGTTGACCGAGCGCGCGGCCACCAAATCGAGAAACGCCTCGATGTTGCGCCCCTCAGTCCAGCGCACGTAGGCGAACGGATAATCGTGGCCGCGCTCTTCGTAGTCAGGGTCGTAGCGCCCCGGCCCGTAAGACATCGAGACCTGCAAAGACAGTTCGCGCTTGAAGTAGAGTTCGCGCGGCACTTCCAGCCCGACGCCGCCGACGGCCACGACGCGCCCCTTCAGACGCGAGACTTCGCCCGCCAACTCGACCGGCTGGTTCGACTCTGTAGCCGCCGTAATCAGGACAGCATCCGCGCCGCGCCCGCGCGTCCAGTCGAAGACGCGACGCGCCGCGTCAACGTCCGGCGCGCATCCGTCCTCTGCGCCGAGCGTGCGCGCCAGTTCAATCTTGCGCGCGTCGAGGTCGATGCCATAGACGCGGCAGCCGTTTGCCTTTAGCAGTTGGACGGTGAGTTGACCGAGCAGGCCGAGTCCGATGACGACGCACGCTTCGCCAAGCGTCGGCGCGGCCAGACGGACGCCCTGCAAAGCAATCGCGCCGAGCGTCCCATAGGCGGCTTCACCGTAGGAGACCGCTTCCGGCAGGCGCACGCAGAGATTCTTCGGGACGGAGAGGACTTCGGCGTGCGAGGCGTAACCGAGACCAGCACAGGCGACGCGGTCGCCGACGCGCCACGCGCCCGCCTCTTCGCCGACGGCGACGACACGCCCGGCCGCGCTGTAGCCGAGCGCCAGCGTCGAATCGAGTTTCTCGCGCACGGCCGCCAGCGTGTTAGCAATGCCCTCGTCTTTCGCCCTGAGCAGCGTCTTCTTCACCAACTCCGGCTGTTCGAGAGCGCGCGCGACTAGGCTCTTGCGGTTCGTATCGACGGCGGCGCGTTCCGTGCCCGCGCTAATCAGAGAGGCGGCGGCGCGCACCAGCACGCGCCCCTTTTGCACGACGGGCGCAGGCACTTCCGTCACCTCGACCTTCCCCGTCTTCAGACTTTGCAAGACCTGTTTCATACTTTGAAGAGTGGCTCTCCCCGCGCGTCTCACCAGAGAGCGATTTCAATCAGGCCGAGAAGGACGGCGACGGCCAGAATGACGAGCAGCGCGATGTGCGGCCAGCGCAGCACGTAGCGGCGACAGGCGCGACACTTCAACCCACCCATGCGGAGGGGTCTGGCGCAATAAGGACATTTGGTCATCTGTGTTCGGCTTCCAGAATTTTCCGACGGCCGCGCCCGTGCGACGCGCCCGACGCGGCGCGTGCTCTGTTTCGGCGAGGCGGCCGAGCGTGCGACGACGAGTTTCGGCGGCGGCGGCTGTGATATAGTTGCCCGTCGCCATCATACTTCAATTCGGAGTTTTTCGGGGCGGCCGGGGCCGTGCGCGTCTCAGAACTTTTTGCGCGCGTGCCCTTCGCCGACCCTCACGATTATGAGTGTTTTAGACGGCCTGCTCTCGAAGCTCGGACTCCGCGACGCGACGCGCGACGCGCAGCTTCGCGTCTTCCTCCTCGACGACGACACGCTGCGCCACGAATGGTTCGCACGCCGCTTTCGCAAAGACCAACTGGACGTGGCCGTCGACCCGGCGCGCGCCGTCGAACTGCTCTCACAAAACTACTACGACGCCGTCTTCCTCGACCACGACCTGCTGCCCGAACACTACTACGCAGACTCGTCCGACGATGAGCGCACAGGCTACGCCGTCGCCGCGTGGCTCGCTTCGCGTCCCGACCGGCAGTCGGCCTCACACATCATCGTCCACACGCGCAACGCAGACGGCGCGATGCGGATGGTTGACCTGCTGCGTCGCGCCGGTCGGCAGGCCGAGTACATTCCCTTCCCGCTTCTGGGGCCGAAGATTAAAGCCTACTGGCGGCGCTGAGAGGGCGGCGCTTTTTCCGGGCGCGCCGCGCTTGTGTTAGACTCTGCGCGTAAGTTCCAACTCGTCGGGCACTTCGGCCGCCCCTGCAAGGCTCTCCCGCACAACCGATTTATGCGAAGAAAAAGTTTACGCCCTCGCTCAACCGTGTTCCGCGCGCTCTCGCTCTGTGCCGCGCTCGCGCTCTGCGCGCACGGCCTCGCAGCACAGACGCAGACGCCCGACCGTTACCTAGAGCAAGCGCGTGCGCTGCTCTCGCGTCCCGAAATCGTCGCCGCCTTCGCGCACGTTGACCGCTCGCGCGAAGACATCCTGCGCGAGTGGGTCGCCGTTACGGAGATTAACGCGCCGTCGGGCAAGGAGCGCGAACGCGCCGCTTACGTCGAGCGTCTGCTCCGCGCGCAACCTTCGGTCGAAGTGCGCTACGACCGGACGGGCAACCTCATCGCCACGCGCAAGGGCACGGGCGGCGGCCCCGTCGTCGTCATCGACGCGCACCTCGACACGGTCTTTCAAGAGGGTTTGAAGATTAAGGCGGAGATACGCGACGGGCGGATTTATGCGCCCGGCGTCGGAGACGACACGCGCAACGTCGTCGCCATGCTCGCCGCCTTGCGCGCCCTCGATGCGGCCAACGTCAAGACCAAAGGCGACCTCGTTTTTCTCTTCACGGTCGAGGAAGAGACTTCACTGAGGGGCGCTGAAGAGTACGTCAAAGACAACAAGGGGCGCATCGACCATTACATCGCGCTCGACGGCGGCTACGAAGGTTTCACTTACGGCGGCATCGGCATCAATTGGTATCGACATCACTTCATCGGGCCGGGCGGCCACACGCGCTCTCAGACGCCGCCCTACTCGGCCACGCTTCCACTCGCACGCGCCATTCAACGCATCTACGAACTGCCTATCCCGACGCGTCCGCCCTCGAACCTCAACATCGGTATGCTCGGCGGCTCAGACGTGGTCAACGCCAAAGCCGAAGACGCGTGGTTTACGGTTGACCTGCGTTCGACGAGTAATGAAGTGATTGCTGACTTCGAGCGGAGGATTGCGGCCATCATCAAGGAAGAGGCCGAGCGAGCGCGGATGACCTTCAAGACCGAACTGATTTCGACGACGCCCGCCGCACAGATTCCCGGCCATCGCGAATCCGTCCTCGTCAAGACGGCCGAGGCCGTCCACCTCGCAATGGGCTTTCAGCCGCCCATCACCGTGACAGGCTCGAACAATTCGAGCGCGGCGCTGCTCGCAGGCATCTCCTCCATCTCGACCGGCGCAGGCCCCTGCGGCGATTCGCACGCTCTCACCGAATGGTGCGAAATCGAGCCGCTCTACAAAGGCATCAAGAAAGTGCTCCTGCTCGGCGTCGCAATGGCTCAGCCGAGCACGAACTAGACGCGACGGCGAGCGCGACGGCGACCATCAGGACGAAGCATCTCAACGAAAAGCCCTCCACCTGCGGAGGGCTTTTCGCGTTCCCACCTCTCTCGTCTCTTTCGCACACAACCGCGCCGAGAATTTTTCTCACTAAGAGTTCCTGCGTGAACCACCGCCGCCGCGCAGTTTCGAGAGCGCCCACGCGCCGAAGACGAGCGCGACTTTGCCGATTCCGAGTTTCGGCCGGCGATTGTCGGCGCGCGTCGTCACCACTGTCTGAGAAGGCTTTCGCGCAGCGGGCGTCGTCCTCGTCGCAGCGCCTTGAGAGCGTGCGCGCGTGTGCGAGGTGTCGCCGCCTGTCGCGCTGGCGGCCGCCGTCTGCCGGTCGCGGCGCGGGGCTTCGTCGCGCGAGAGGTCTTGCTGGTCGCCTTTGCCGCGCGCGCTGCCTCCGTCGCGCGCCTCCGGCTTGACGCCGCCCGCAGCCTCCTTCTCGTTCGGGCTCTTCTCGCCCTTCTCCTTCGCGTCAGGCTCGCCCTGCACAGCCATCTCGTGCTCAATCTCGGAGTTGATTTCGCCGCCGATGAGGATGGCCGCGCCCGTGAAGTAGAACCAGAGCATGAGGATGATGACCGCGCCGAGCGAACCGTAGGTGGCGCTGTAGGAGTTGAAGAAGGTGAGATAGATTTTGAAGATGAAGGAGACGGCGAGCCACAGCACGACGCCGATAACCGAACCGGGCGTGACCCACTTCCAATCCTGGTCGTGGAGGTCTGGCGCGAGATAGTAGATGAGCGCGAAGGCGAACAGGACGAAGGCCAGCACGAGCGGCCATTGCAGGATTTTCCAAGTCCACTCGAAGACCGCGCCAAGCCCGAACTTGCCTGCCAGCGTCTCGGCGATGTCGTGCCCGTAGAGGATGAGGACGAGCGCCGAGATGATGAGAAAGGCGAGCGCCACCGTCAGGATGACGGCGTTCAGGCGCGCACGCCACCAAGGCCGCGTCTCCTTCACGTCGTAAGCGACGTTTAAGGATTCGCTGATTGCTCCCATCCCGTTCGATGCCGCCCAGAGCGCGGCGAGGATGCCGAACGAGAGTTTACCTCCGCCCGAACCCTGCGTGACATCCGTGACGGTCGTTCGTATCAGGTCGCTCGCCTCGCCCGGCAGCACGACGCGCAGGTACTCGAAAAGATTCGTGCGCAACTCGCTGTCGGCTCCGGCGAAGTAGCCGATGAGCGCCGTCAGAAAGAGCAGCAGAGGAAAGAGTGCCAGCAGGAAGTAGTAGGACAACTGTGCCGAGCGCCCGAAGACCTCGTCCTCTTGCATCTCAGACCAGACACGCCGCGCCAACTCCTTGACGCTCAACCCGCCCAGACCCCACGCCGTCGCTCTCGCCGCCATAAACGTCAAACCCTCCGGATGCGTTGTCCGAAAAAATCCAGCGGGGGAAATCCTGTCCTAGACGGTTGTTCGGGGGACGAACTCGCCTCTGCGCTCACTTGACGAGCGTGCCCGTGCGACTCCAACGCGTGTTACGCACGAAGTCAACCAGATAGCCGACGTAAGGGGCGTCGCTGCGCGGCTGGCTCTCGTCGTAAGACCAATAGACGAAGAGCGCGCGGCCGATGACCAACTCGCGCGGGACGAAGCCCCACGCGCGGCTGTCGAGACTGTTCTCGCGGTTATCGCCCATCACGAAATAGTGACCTTCGGGCACTTGCTCAGGCTTGCCCCTGACGGCGAAGTGGAAGTCAGGGGAGATGAAGAGGCCGCTGCCGTCGCGTGCGAGGCGCGTCTCCGGGGAGTAGTAGACGGTGTAGTCGCCATCTTCGTCGGCCGGGGGTCGGTCGCGGATGACGAGCGGGGCGTGGCGCGCAAGGTCGTCTTCGTCGTTACTGCTCGCGCCGGGGTCGGTCGCCGTCACGCGCCGTTCGGGGAGCGGGCTGCCGTTGATGTAGACGCGGTCGCCGCGCACTTCAACCGTGTCGCCGGGCAGACCAATCACGCGCTTGACGTAGTTGGTCTTGAAGGGGGTGTTGTCGGCTCTGCGGTCTTGCGGTGTGTCGGGGTCGAACTGATTGCCGGGATACTTGAAGACGATGATGTCGCCGCGCCGAATCTCGCGTTGCGGCAGGAAGAAGGGGGCGTCGTCGGCTCCGGGCGCGAAGATGAACTTGTTGACGAGCAGGTGGTCGCCGATAAGGATGGTGTTCTGCATCGAGCCGGTCGGGACTTTGACGGCCTGCACGACGAAGGTCATGCCGAAGAGAGCCATGATGGCCGTCACGACCAGCGACTCGAAATACTCGCGCAAGACGCCGTGCGCGCGGTGCGGCGCGGCCGGAGAGTTTCTGCCTCCGCCGTCCGCACGCCGCCCGTCCGTCTCGTGTGCCTCGCCCGCGCCCGTCGTGTGCGCAGTCGCGCCCGTCGCGTCCCGCTCGGCGGGAGGCTCGGCCACTCCCGCCCCCGTCTGCTCGTTGTCCATATGAGAAGCATCCTAGAGGCGAGCGTGCGCGGCGGTCAAGCGGAGACAAGATATCGACAGACATCACAGACTGTCTCAAAACTCCGCCTTCGCGGCTTACTGATTGCCGACCACTTCCGCCTGCTCCGCTTCCGGCGCGTCCATCTGTTCGAGGGCGAGGCGGGCGGCCTCCGTTTCGGCGGCCTTGATGGTGTGGCCTGCGCCGACGACGCGCCCCTCGCTCCAACTGACCTCGACGTGAAAGACGCGGCGGTGCGGCGGCCCGTGTGTTTCGACGACGTGGTATTGAGGCGTCTGGTGATGTTCGGCCTGAAGACGTTCCTGAAGCAGCGTCTTGAAGTCGGCGGCGGCGGCCGAGGCCGGGTCGGCGTCGGTCAGTTCGGGTTCGAGCGCGCGGCGGACAAACTCGCGCGCGGCCTCAAACCCGCCGTCCATGTAGACGGCCGCCAGCACGGCCTCGAAGGCGTCGGCCAGCAGCGCACGCTTGCGACGCCCGCCCGTCTTCTCCTCGCCGCGCCCGACCCGCAGGTGCTCACCGAGACCGAGACGACGTGCGGCGCGCGCCAACGTCTGCGTGCTCACCAGACGATGTTTCATGCGCGAGAGTTCGCCTTCGGTGACCTCCGGGTAGTTGTTGAAGAGCGCCTCGGCGACGACGAAGCCGAGGACGGAATCGCCGACGAACTCGAAAGCCTCGTTGTGCAGGCGGCGCGCGACGGCGTCCTCGCCGGGCGCAACCTGTTCGTGCGCCCACGAACGATGCGTGAGGGCGCGTTCGAGCAGGGCGCGGTCGCGGAAGTTGTAGACGAGATTCTCTTCGAGCGCCGAGAGGTCGGCGGGCGGCGCATTGGACGCTTTGTCTTTGCTCATCTCAGGCGCGATTGTAGCAGCAAAAAGGC
>DASZCR010000222.1:0-2030 GCA_035942915.1 Pyrinomonadaceae bacterium
GCGCTGCGGAGTTGCGCGAGTTCGAGCGCGTGGCCGAAGCGCTGGCGCTCGGCGCGCCGGATGTTGAGCCGCCGACGGGCGCGCGTGCGCGTTTGATGACGCTCGTCGCCGACGAAGCGGGCGAGGTTGATGAAGGCGACGCTCACACGCAGTCTACGCCGCAAACGGTCGCACAGTCTCTGCTCATCGTGCGCGCCAACGAAGGCAAGTGGATTAGGACGCCCGACCCCGGCATCTTCGTCAAACTGCTCTACGTCGATAAGGAACGCGATACGGTGACGACGCTGGTGCGGATGGAGCCTGGCTCGCGTATCCCTCCGCACAGGCATCTCGGCGTCGAACAGTGTCTGGTGCTCGAAGGCGATGTCAGTTCCGCAGGCCACACGCTCGGCGCGGGCGACTTCAACTGCGCGCTGCCGGGCAGCATCCACAATGACCTGACGAGCGAAGGCGGCGCGCTGCTCCTGCTCGTCTCGCCCGAAAGCTACGAATTGATGCCGCCCTCCGCGCAACTCTAAAACCCTCGAACGAAATCGTCGGGGCAGGCCGAAGAACGTTCGCCCGCGTGTGGTTCTGACAAATTCCATCTTTGTCGAAACTCACGTCGGACAGGTCTTCAGTCTGCCCCGACACGCTTCTCACGCCCGTGCTATAATCTCTACAACCGTTTGGCCTCTTAACAGCACCGTGTATACAATTTCCGCAGGAGGATTTAGAAAAAGATGGCTACCGAATTAAGGCGCGAGGGCGCGGGCGCTCTCGGCAGGATTGAAGAACTCTTGGGCGCGGACGCGCGCACTCTGCTGGAACACAAGTCGCAGACGATTCCCCGCGAGCAGCTTCAAGTGCCCGGCCCGGACTTCGTTGACCGCGTCTGGGCGTTGTCAGACCGCAGCCCGGCCGTCCTGCGCTCGCTTCAGAGCCTCTTTAGTACGGGGCGGCTCGCCGGTACGGGCTATCTCTCAATCCTCCCGGTTGACCAGGGCATCGAACACTCTGCCGGCGCTTCGTTTGCGCCCAACCCGCAATACTTCGACCCGGAGAACATCGTCCGGCTCGCCATCGAAGGCGGCTGCAACGCCGTCGCCTCGACCTTCGGCGTGCTCGGCGCGGTTGCGCGTCGCTACGCGCACAAGATTCCGTTCGTCGTCAAGATTAATCATAACGAGCTTCTGACCTACCCGAACAAGTTCGACCAGGTCATGTTCGGCACGGTCGAACAGGCGCGCGACATGGGCGCGGTCGCCGTCGGCGCAACCATCTACTTCGGCTCGGAAGAATCAACGCGACAGATTACGGAAGTCAGCGAAGCCTTCGCCTACGCGCACGAACTCGGCATGGCGACGATTCTCTGGTGCTACCTGCGTAACCCGAAGTTCAAGACCGAAGGCGGCGACATGCACACGGCCGCAGACCTGACGGGGCAGGCCAACCATCTCGGCGTCACCATTCAGGCCGACATCATCAAGCAGAAGTTGCCGGAGCGTAACGGCGGCTACAACACGCTCAACCTCGCCAAAGACAGCACCTACGGCAAGACGAACAAGAAGGTCTATGAAGAGTTGACGACGGACAATCCCATCGACCTCGTGCGTTATCAGGTCGCCAACTGCTACATGGGACGCTGCGGCCTCATCAATTCCGGCGGCGAGTCGAAGGGGCAGAGCGACATGCAGGAGGCCGTCCGCACGGCCGTCATCAACAAGCGCGGCGGCGGCATGGGACTCATCTCCGGGCGCAAAGCCTTCCAACGCCCGATGGCCGAAGGCGTCCAACTCCTCAACGCCATTCAGGACGTTTACCTCGCAGAAGAGATTACGGTGGCTTGAAGACAGATGATGAGTGATAGGTGATAGGACGAGAGTGATGGGTGATAGGTGATAGGTGATAGGTGATAGGTGATAGGACAAAAACAGGCTTTCTCTTATCACCTATCACTTATCACCTATCACTCGTCTCTTAATCACCTATCATTTATCACACGCTTCTTATCGCTCGTTGAATCTGTCGGGCTGCGTCTTCTCGTAGAT
>DASZCR010000223.1:0-47451 GCA_035942915.1 Pyrinomonadaceae bacterium
CCTTTATAGCCAGCCCTTCCCATGACAAGCGCCACATTTAACGACTCCCGAGCCATGACAGTTTTTGCACTGGGAGGAAGATGTCAGCAGCCCTCCACTCAATCTTCCTTTGCCATGGCACTTCGGGCATTTCACTGAGCCTTTGCCGCTACAAGTAGTGCATTTAGGCACAGGTGCTTTCTCCTTTAAGAGTTAGTAGGGGAAAGGAATTGTATCCTCTACTCCTTTATCTTTGAGTATTTCCATGAGTTGGGACCAAGCCCTAGCTAGTTCATCCCTACGCTCTGAATACTCGCGGTCATTGAACTTCTCATATTCTTTGAGGAAGAATCCCGCCAACGTTCCATATGCAAGAGCCTCAAACGCATGTGACTGTCTGAACTCAGAAAGGTTTATTTCGCCCATGAGCGTTTGGACTATGCCAATAAACTGGTTAACAAGGTCATGGAGTAAGTCGGCGGAACGTTCGCCATCAAAATACTCTCGGAGATTGTCTAGGAAAGAGCCAAAATTGAATTCTTTAGCAGCGACAACCGAAATGTAGCCTTTCCCTTCCACTTGTAAATCTCCTTTTGTGAGCTTCGTTAGGTAGCTACTGCGAGAGGGAGGCGGATTCTATCACCAATGCCGCAATTGACAAGAGTTTTTTCGATTACAAAAGCAAAGCGCCTAACGCTGGAATCAAGTGGCGCGTACGAACCGCTGCAAGCGACAAGCCTTGCATGAGAAACTAGCTCAATAGCGCGTCCGCTTCAATGACTAGTTAGACCGTCTCTGGTGAGCGGCGTGACTACTCGGCAGAACTTTTCTGGCTGTCGTCGCGCCGCTCAGTTCAGGCGTGTCTAACGCTGGAATTGAGCCGCCGCGCACACAATGCCGAAACCACGCAAGTTCTCGATGAGAGGCGCGCTAACTCGCGGTCGGCTCGAATGACTTGTTGGATTGCGCTTCTGTTGAAAATAACTTCCTTGTCATATTAGGCTTACCTTGCTAATAATTTGGTATCTTTCTGTCAATAGTTTAACGCGAGGTAAGCGGATGGGCAAAATAATAGCTTTCGGCTGGTATGGTGGCAAGTATAGTCATCTTGATTGGTTGCTACCTTTGCTTCCCAAGACCACACATTATTGCGAGCCATTCGGCGGTTCGGCGGCTGTTTTGATAAATCGAGTGCCTTCGCCTGTAGAAACTTATAATGACATTCATGGAGAAGTCGTTAATTTCTTTCGAGTTCTGCGCGAACAAAAAGATGCGTTGATTGAAGCAATAGGATTGACACCTTTTTCGCGGGCGGAATTTGAAGCGGCAATCAAAGAATCAACAGAGAAGCTTTCGGACTTAGAACGGGCGCGAAGATTTTATATTCTCGCTAGGCAGGTAAGAACCGGACTAGCTCAAAAGGCGAGTATCGGAAGATGGGCACATTGTCTCTTAACAAGTCGTGCTGGCATGGCGGGAGCGGTGTCCCGTTGGCTTGGTGCGGTTGAAGATTTGCCGCTCATTGCCCAAAGATTACTTCGTGTACAAATTGAGAACGCTCCAGCTATTGAGATAATCAAGCGATATGACTCGGAAGAAACACTTTTCTACTGCGACCCTCCATATCCGCATGAATCACGCGGCGACTCTAATGCTTACGCTAATGAAATGACTGATGACCAGCATAGAGAGCTTGCCGAAGTTCTGCACACCGTTCGAGGAAAAGTTGCATTGTCGAGTTATAGATGTTCGTTGATGGAGAAACTTTATAGTGATTGGCAATGTGTTGAGGCGGAAGAAAAGGTGATTCATTCCGTGAAATCAACGCGCAAGGAAGTTTTATGGGTGAACTACGAAATAGGAGATAATGCTGAGTGTCAAACCCGCACCCGCCGCCAGCAAGCATCCTTGATCTAGTCTATCAACGTGCATCCGGCGGTTTAGACAAGTCTTTTGTCAGCGATCCTACGATTGAAGCGGACATTGAATTTGTATGCCGCTCATCAAATCTCGCCGGAACGCGCTTTTTAATGGCTTGCTTGGTGGCGAAGCTATCTAATCCAACTTTCGACATTCGCAAACCATATACAGAAATCGGCGGCGAAGGCATCTATTCAGGTCGTCATTACGACGAAAATTACGTTGCTCCATTTGCCTTCAAACACGGGCTGCCTGTCAATCCAACCACCAGCTTCCTTACGCCTGCTTTCAGAACAAACAAAACCATTATTGAGCCGGGTGTGCAATTAGTAGGGCGACCAAAAAAGCTATACGATAAGGTTGTTGATTTAATCACGGCTGTGCATACAGGGAGGGTAGCTGCTGAAGATTTATTGGCTGAAATAGTCCGTTGGCTTTTAATTGTACGAGATGAAAGAAAGCAGCGATTAGAAACCCTTTTTGCTTCATTAAAAACCTCAGAAGGCGATACGGCTTTACCGGCGGAAAGCATTGTCACGCTCATCCAACAGCACATGGCTTTGCCAAAGACTGCGCGTTTGCCTGTTTTAGTCGTAGCGGCAGCGTATCAAGCGGCGCAAGAATATCTGGGTGAGCGACATCTGCCGTTACAAGGACATACTTCTGCTGACAAACAAACCGGAGCTTTGGGCGATGTTCAGATTGCCTTAAAAGATGATAGTAACGTCGTAACCGTCTACGAGATGAAGGCAAAGAGGGTTACGCGGGAAGATATAGAAATCGCATTACAAAAACTAGCAACCGCTGCTCACAACATTGACAATTACATTTTTATCACTACCGACAGAATTGATGTAGAGGTAAAGGAATACGCCGCGACCATGCACGCGCGAATAGGTACTGAGTTCGTCATTCTCGATTGCATCGGCTTTCTACGACACTTTCTACACCTTTTCTACAGGATACGAATGCAATTTCTGGAAGCCTATCAAAATCTCGTCATGGCTGAGCCTGATAGCGCAGTTAATCCCATGCTGAAAGAAGCCTTTCTTTCTCTCCGTTTAGCCACAGAAACAGGAGTCGTGCAGCCGATAGAAGATCAAGAGCCAAACCACAAGGCTCAGTAAGTTGTCCCGACAGAACAACGAAGCAATCCAACGCCCGCCATCAGCCGCCGCGACGAACTTTTGAATTGCGGGTGTCTCGCGCATAATAGCAACGCTGAATCGCGGTCGGCTGCATGGCGTTGTTAGACCGCCTCACAGGAGCGGCATGAGCGCTGGCAGAGATTCTTCTGCTTGCTTCATGTCGCTCCGTCAGGCGGATTAACTATAAGGCTCTAGAGTAGCAAAGCACTTGATTCGCGGTGCTAAGCTACTGACGTGCAACCACTAAACCGCTACTACAGGCGGTCTAAAATTTCGGAGCGTAAATTCCGCCAGGTCGTGCGCCATTTTGCGCTCGACTTTACGGCCTCCGACGTGGCTAAGCTGACGGGCTTGACGCGCAAGAGCGTCACTTCAATCTTTCTCAGAGTCAGGGAGCGCATCGCCGAAGAATGTGAACGTCAGTCGCCCTTCGGCGGCGAGGTCGAAGTCGACGAGAGTTACTTCGGCGCGCGGCGCGTGCGCGGCAAGCGAGGCTGCGGTGCATCAGGTAAGACCGTCGTCTTCGGCATCTTCAAGCGTAACGGCTGCGTCTACACGGAGGTCGTGCCGGACTGCCGCAAGCGCACGCTTTTGGCCGTAATCCGCGGCAGAGTGACCCTCGACGCCGTCGTCCACTCCGACGGCTGGCGCGGTTATGACGGGCTGGTGGATGTCGGCTATGCGAAGCACTTTAGAGTCAACCACGGGCGCAATGAGTTCGCGCGCGTCACGAGTCACGTCAACGGGATAGAGAGCTTCTGGAGTTATGCTAAGCGCAGGCTCCAGAAGTTCAACGGCGTACCTGCTCGCACCTTCTATCTACACCTGAAGGAGTGCGAGTACAGGTTCAATAACAGGAACAGTGAACTGAGCACTCTGCTGCTCAGGCTACTCGAAAAACATCCGCTCTAGTCGAGTTTCCTACTCTAGAGCCACTATAATTAGACCGCATCATGCGGTATTTGTCGGCCTACAGGTATCTTTTACCGCATGATGCGGCTTTAATCCACTAATGCCAACTTTTACCGCACTGCGCGGCCAAAGGTGAGTGTGCCCTAGACAGCATGCGACGCTGCTTTTATTGTGGGGAGAATTGTGTCGGTCTTATCCGCCACCAAGCCGTAATAGGTGTATACAGGCGCAAGAGTTACGGGCTGCGATCCGCGATAAATGTCAGTAAATGTACGTACACCGTAGTAGGCGCACTACTTGAGCGGAGGATTCATAACCCCAAGGTCGGGAGTTCAAGTCTCCCCCCCGCTACCAACTTTCTCTTTATCACATCATCACTTACAGCCCCGTTAAGATTATGTCGGAGCGGCATCTTTAGCCGACTTGCCGTGATTTTGCCGTGAGCGAAAGAGGCTCTCAGGGGAATAGCTTGCTTCTCTCTCTACTGGTCGAAGCGGGGCAGTTTATAAATTGAGTCGGAGAGTGGAGTTGTGGAATTTAGCTGCCTTCTTTTAGGTGGCGCGGATGACGCGTGGCGCGGGTCTGATTATCGCCTTCGTGAATTCAGTTCTCGCCATTTCCTCAGGGCAGGTATAGAACGTTCATTGCTGCTGGCATTGTGGGTCTAGTTGTAGGTTTGGCTATAGCAGTAATCGGCTTTGTCGTTCTAAGCAAAGGTGGCGGATTCCATTATGATAATCGAAGCTCTTTTAATTTGTGTTGGAGTAGTGCTCGTCGTAAATTTCGGAGCGTCAGCAGGGGGCTTCGGTATTCTGCTTGTTTTAATTGGAGGATGGGTTGGTTTGGTGTGGTGCGGCGTAGTATGCGGGGCGGCTTAAATTCCAGCGTTGGGCGCATGACTTGTTAGGTACAGAGGAGGAGATTGGGTGCATGAAGTGCGTGGCGTGTGGGAGCACCTCGCTCGTCGAGGGCGAGTTGGTGGACATGAGGGGCGGCAGGATGAACTCCTTCAAGCTGAGCGAGGTGTCGAAGTGGAAGAGCATGTTCGGCGTCGGCGTGCGCGGCGTGCGCGCCTACGGGTGCGTGAATTGCCGACATTTGCAGTTTGCCGTCGAGTTCACTGAGGAGGATGTGCTGCGTTACAAGCAGTTCGAAGGGGAGCAGTTGGGTGTCTTGGAGAGGATAGGCGCAGCGGCGGAGGGTACAGGAGATGCGTAGGCGTCTTCCAAGTCCGCGTCCCACAACGGCAGACAGCGGACGCGCAAATTAGCAAGCCTCTCAGTCTCGGCGTGCTGTGCGTGCCGCTTAATTCCAGTGTTAGGCTGCGTGAAAGAAACGGACTGAAGGGAGAGCAGCGGTCAGCCCGTTTCTTCGAGGCGGATTAACAACTCAATCAAGCCGACTGTGGAGAAAGCGCGCTTCTCATCGCAGGACTTGCGATTGTCGCAGTTGTCCTTGCGGCTGCTTCTTTCGGGCGTGAGGCCGCTCGAACCTCAGCCGTTGCTCTAACGTAATGCGGGAGGAGGTCTTTCGCCATGATATTCCTGCTAGCTGGCGTGCTGCTCCTGACGACGTGGAGATTTACTGCCCTCGTCCGACAACAGGGATTAGCGTGGGCGCTCAGAGGCGTCGCCATCTCTGCCTGCTGCGGCTTGCTGGCGGGCGTCCTTATCGGCGTCGGCGCACGCGTCGGGATGGGCGCCATTACCATCGCTAACGGCGCCCCGCAGCGGTTCACTGCGTCGGGGACATTTACCGTCGTTCTCACTTTCTCAAGTTTCGGTATCGTGCTAGGCGTCGTCTACGAAGGGTTGTTCCGGCGACTGCTCCGGCGCAAGGGGCTGGCCTACGGCGGACTCCTCACGCTCTGTACCTGGTACCCGCTCGCGCACGCAGCCGCGCAGCAGTTGACGGCGCGCCCGGCTCTCATCGCGCTCGTCACGTTATCGGGCTTGTTAGTCGGCCTGATGTGGCTGCCGTTCGGGCTTGCTCTGGAGGCACTGCTCAGGAGATGGCACGACCGAGAGCGTTTGCAGGCCGCGCCCGCCGCAGCCTAACGACGGCCTGCACCCGACGCACCATCACGGAGTCTTTGATGATAGTTGGAGAGGAACGCGGTTGATGTCGCGCGTTGGGCGTTTGCCTTCCGGAGAATGGGATGACTCTATCTGATGCCAGAGATATCGCCACAATAATCGGCGTGATTATTGCGGTGATGACCCTGATAAAAGGCTTCTTGGAGTATCGCCGTAACGCATTCCTTGCTCGCGTCGAGCATTTTGCCAACTTGAAGAGAGAGTTCAAAGAGGATGCAGCGATTGCCAGAATCACTGAGCTGCTTGAGACGGATGCCCCCCAACTCGCTGAAGTGCCCGCACATGATAAATGGCAGTTCCTTTGCTTCTTTGAGGAGGTTGCCCTGCTGCTCAGAGCAAAACTGATAACAAGCGAACTTGCCTACTACATGTTCGGTTATTACGCGACTCGCTGTGACCGAAGCCAGTGGTTTTGGAACTCTTTCCCGAAGGATGAAAAGTATTGGTTATTGTTCTTCGATTTTGTAGCCCGGATGAAGTTGGTAGAATCCTCGAAGAACCGAGACCATGATGCATTTGTCCGGAGAATACGCGCGTAATTCCACTCCGCGCGCCTAACGGCCGTATCTGTCCGGCGGCGACCTGCGCGCGACTCTCATCCGTTAGCTTCGAGTCTTGTTTCGTTGAGTGCGCGGCGCGTGATGCCCGGCGTTAGACGCTTTTATGTCGCCCGCTTTAATATTCCGGCAGGAGTGATTTGGTGGATACTGAGCTGCTCATCCCTTTTCTCACCGTTGGCGGGACTCTCCTGCTCGTGGTGACTGGCCTCCTCAATTTCTCCGTCTTCGTGAGGCAGCTACACGCCACGAGGGAGCAGCTTGAAACCGCTCGGCGGCAGCTAGAGAGCGCCCGCCAACAGCCGCAGATTCAACTCGTGCAGCGGGCGATGTCGGAAACGTCCGACCATCTCAAAATCTTGATTGAGAGGCCCTACCTGCGCCCTTACTTCTACGAGAACAGGTCTTGGGCGGAGGGGGATGCGGCGAGCCACGACGAGGTGAAGGCGATGGCGGAACTGCTCCTCAACAATTTCGCTTCCGCAATCATCCACTCGGCGGCCTTTCCGCAGTACCCTGTGCGCGGGGTCGAGCAGACAATCAGATTCCACCTTCGCAACAGCCCCGCCATGCGCGATTTCCTGATGGAAGGCTTCGACCGCTTCCAACTCGCTGGTCTGGCTCTCCTCTGTCTGAAGAACGAGACGAAAGCCGAGACCGAGAGGGACTTGTGCCAGTTAATCGGCGCGTCCGGCGATGATGCTTGTGAGAAGGCGCGACGTGAAAGACTCCTGAGCCACCTACAGTCTACGAATGAAGCGGAGCCGCTGGAATTGGCGAAGTACAGTCTGGAAAGGGCGCGTCTACTGCCGCCGGGTATGGATGCGCCGACACGCGTCTGACAAACGCGTGCTAGAGACCGCCGGCACGACGTTTCTCAAATTCCGCCAATCGCTCCGGGCGTGAGGTGGCTTCATCAGGCTTAATGGATTACATAATAAGAAAAGCTAACCTCGGCGACCGGGCAGCAATCGAACACCTCATTGCCATCTCGGCGCGAAGCTTGAGCCGGGAGGATTATTCCGAGCCGCAAATCGAGGCGGCGGTGGCGACAGTCTTCGGCGTCGATACAGACCTTATTCTCGACGGGACGTACTTCGTTGCCGATTGCTCAGGGGTATTAGTCGGCTGCGGCGGGTGGAGTAAGAGGAGAACCCTCTTCGGGGGCGACCGTTACGCCAGCAGGGATTCGGGCGAACTTGACCCGAAGTCGGAGCCTGCGAAGATTCGAGCTTTCTTCGTCCATCCTCTGTACGCGAGAAAGGGGATAGGTCGAGCGATTCTTTCGGCCTGTGAAAGCGAAGCCCTGTCTCACGGTTTCCGGTCGGTAGAACTGATGGCTACTCTGCCGGGATTAAAACTGTACGAGGCTTGCGGATACGAAGCGAGCGAGCGCGTCGAATATGAGATTGGAGACGGCGTGAGAATCGAGTTCGTGCCGATGAGGAAAGAACTGCAATAAGAGCGGGCTGCGTCGAGCAGACTACCTGACGGCGACCTGCGCGCGACCGCGAATCATCGAGGCTTTCATTCATCAGGCCGGATGCTTAGTTGTGTGCGCGGCGGCCGATTCCGGGCGTGAGGCGCTTTTGGCTTGGTGGGACATAACTACTCATGACGGTTGAGGGCGAGAAGATGAAATATTATTGTGTTGCCGAACTGGACATCACCGACCGGAGTTGGATTCCAGACTATATCCAGAATGTAACGAAACTTGTCGAGCGTCATGGCGGCAGGTATTTAGCTCGCACGTCTCAGATTGAAAGGCTCGAAGGTGAAAGGAAGACTCCTCAGATATTGCTCATCCTTGAGTGGCCGTCGAGGGAAGCCGCATTGAGTTTCTATGAAAGTGACGAGTACAAACCCTACCTTAAAAGTCGTCTGGAGGGAGCCAGGTCTGAGTTATTACTAGTGGCAGGCGAAGACATAGCCAATGCTGCGCGGACTGTTGATGAGCAGGAGCGCGCCTGACAACTCATTGAATCGGTGTGCGGCGCAGCGTCGCTTTCGTCAATCTTTGCTCCGGTTAAATTGTGTGTCATTCGCACGCGCGCGTTGAATTCGGGCGTCAGGCTGCAAGATTAGATGACGAGACAGCTTGCAGATAAAGCGATGGAAACTACACCTGAAATGTCTTCAGCAGCGTTGGTCGAGTTGCTTCGATTGTTCGAGAGCGCCTCGATACCGGTCTGGCTCGATGGCGGATGGGGCGTCGATGCGTTGCTTCAGAGACAGACCCGTAGCCACAAAGACGTGGATATTATTCTTCCCGTCGGTGATGTCCCAAAGCTTCAAGGGTTGCTGGCAGAGAGGGGCTTTACCGTCCGTGAAGGTAAGCCGCCGGATTCGTTCGTTCTCGCGGATGGAGCGGGGCTTGAAGTTGATGTCCACGCCGTCACTTTCGACAATCTTGGCAATGGTGTCTACAGAATGCAAAACGGCGAAGATTGGATTTACTCTGCGCAACACCTGAGCGGGCAGGGAAGCATTGGAGGCGAGAATGTGAGATGCCTGACACCGGAGGCGCAGGTGCTCTGTCACGCATACGGATATGCTCTTGCGGAGAAGGACTATCGAGATATGGAATTGCTGGAAGAACACTTCGGGGTAGAACTGCCGTCGCAGTTGCGGCGCGGCACGACGTAAAGAGAAGAGTCGTGCTGTGGAAACGGAGCAGGCTCCCAATTTACACAAAATCTAAGAAGCCATCCGATGCAGAATTCATACGACTATATCGCAGAGCATTGGCACGCAAACTTCAGAGGGCAAGCTTACGTCGATAGAGTTCTACGCTACGTAGATAAGATTCTCGATGGCCTGCCGCCGGGAGCCAAAGTTCTCGACCTTGGCTGTGGGACGGGCGAACCTATCGCCAAATATGTAGTGCGACGAGGTTACAGTCTGACCGGCGTTGACCAATCAGAGAAAATGCTTGAAATTGCGAAGACGGAGGTTCCGCAGGCAGAGTTTATTCACAGCGATATGGTTGAAGTAGAGTTCAACGATAGATTCGCGGCCGCCGTCGCATGGGATTCTGTTTTCCATGTGGAGCGTAAATATCATGCAGCTATCTACCGTAAACTCGCCGACGCTCTTGAAATTGGAGGGAGATTGTTGTTGTCCGTCGGCGGCTCGGATGCTAACGACGGGGAAGGTTCTGCTCCCGTCGATGACATTGAGGCCGAAGGTTTTACTTCCGAAATGTTCGGGCACACATTCTTCTATAGCGGATACGCACCGCAAGTTGCGCGCCGGATGTTAGAGGCTGAAGGGTTTGAAGTTGAAGTCTGGGAAGTTGACGACCCCACTTCACGCGGACACATCGCTGTCATTGCCAGAAGGGTTTCATAGGCCGCGCCTGACTAACGACATCCACCTGATTGCGACGGAGCGCGCCGCTTGTCGAGAGCTTGTGTGGTTTTGGGGTTTAGTGCGTGGCGGGTGTGCGCGGCGTCAGGCAGATAGGTCACATGCTCGCTTGGCTGAGGGCAGATGTTTTCGTTCGCCTTATGCCCGGTGTTAGGCCGCAGAAGGTTCATCGGTCAGTGATAACTTCCAACGAGATTCGGAGATATGAGTCGAGCCGCTAAAAGTTTGCTTGTCTTTGGGATTTACCTCTGCGGGTTAGGTTTGACGTTGCTGCTCATCCCGAATCTGCTCTTGCAGGCTTTCGGGGTGCCGCCGACGAACGAAGTCTGGATAAGAATCAATGGGATGTTGGTGATTTGTCTGAGCTTTTATTATGTTCTGGCGGCGCGGAGCGAGTTGACGAGTTTCATCCGCTGGACGGTCTGGGCGCGCCTCGCGGTGATGGTTTACTTTGTCGCTTTTGTGCTGTTGGTTTCCGCCCCGAAAGCCTTGCTGTTGTTCGGGCTGATTGATGTGTTGGCGGCGATTTGGACGTGGCTCACTTTGAAAAAAGACGCGCCCCGTTGAAGAAAGCTGACTTCGAGGCGTGTGCTGTCGGGGCTTGAGACGGCGACATTTGAGATGAGCGAAAAGTATAAACATCTGGAAGTCGATGACGCTAAGGCCGCGCCTGCGCTGGAGGAGATTGCTGCCATTTTGCGAGCGATGGCGCAGACTCCGTCCTGTACCTTGACCTCACGCCCGCAGGCGGCGGCAGAGTCTTAGGGTTCGTGCACGGCCGCCTGACTCCGGCCAGCAAGCATCGAGACTATGGGTTTAGAGAGATTGCGCCGAGTTTCGCCGGGTATATGGAGATGATTTTCAAATGCGAGGATGCTCTGTAAGCAAGAATCTCCATTGACCGACGGCAGGCACCCGAACGCGAAGCAGCATTCTTCTCATCAGGAACTTGCGCGGCTTCGGCGTCGAGTGCGCGGCGGGTGATGCCGTGCGTGAGATGTCTATCTTGTGTGGCAAACATGACCAATGACTTTTACTGTGATGAAGTCTTGAGCGAGCGCACGCGCGTCAGGCGAGTCGTCGAAACGGAGAACGTGCTGGCCTTCCACCATACGCGCCCTTTCTACCCGGTGCACGTGGTCGTGATTCCGAAGCGGCACATCGAATCACTACTCACACTCAGCGAAGAGGAGCATCCGCTGCTGCTTGAGTTGATTGGAGTTGTTCGGCAGGTCGCGGCTCAGGTCTTAGAGGAACATGGGGCCTGTCGGGTGGTCACTAATTTAGGGGATTATCAGGAATCGAAACATCTCCACTGGCACGTGGCGTCCGGCCGCCCGTTGCGCTGAGTTGACGGGAGCGCCATCTAACAAAGGCATCAGGTGTGCTATGAACGACCAGCCTTGGTACGGCGCAAAGTGCATCTTTCTTCACACCGACATCGAAAGTTGTCCCGGACAGGTTTACGAAGAAAGGGTGATTCTGGTGAAGGCAGAGAGTTTGGATGCTGCTATCTCGCGTGCTGAGAGGATGGCTGAAGAGTATGCTGAGCAGCTTAGCGGCTGTTTATACATCGGATTCGTAGATGTCTTCCACATCTACGATGAGCACATCGGCGAGGGCACAGAGGTCTACTCGCTCATGCGTGCGAGCAATCTGAACAGGGACGACTACCTGAACCGCTTCTATGAGACGGGCACGGAGCGCACGCAGAAGTAGAATGAAACAGCGGCGGGAGACGCCTTACATCGCCACGTACCCGGCCGCCGGTCGGAGTGGGTCTCATCCGATAGCTTGAAGGCTTGTTTAATCGTTTACAGGAGAATCATGATGGGAAGTGCTGATAGCGACAAAGTCTTCGCCGGTTCGATACCGAAGCTTTACGACACGTACCTCGTGCCGCTCATCTTCGAGCAGTACGCTGCGGACTTGGCGGAGCGACTCAGTTCGCGGCCTCTTTCCCGCGTCCTCGAAATCGCAGCCGGGACAGGCGCCGTGACTCGCGCCCTCGCGTCTGCGCTACCCGAAAGCGTCTCCATCGTGGCTACGGATTTGAATCAGGCGATGCTCGACCACGCCTCTGCGGTGGGCACGACGCGCGCTGTCGAATGGCAACAGGCGGACGCGATGCAACTGCCTTTCCCGGATGCCAGCTTCGACGCCGTTGTGTGCCAGTTCGGGGTCATGTTCTTTCCCGATAAGTCCGAAGCGTTTGCAGAGGCGCGACGGGTGCTCAGGCCGGGAGGCGTCTTCTTCTTCAACGTGTGGGATAGAATCACGGAGAACGAGTTTGCCGACACGATAGAGGGCGCGCTGGCGTCACTCTTTCCCGCAGACCCGCCGCGCTTCCTTGCCCGCACGCCCTACGGTTATCACGACCGACAGACTATTGAGCGTGACCTCGCAAACGGTGGGTTCAGCGCCGCGCCGCGAATTGAGACGCTCGCGGTGCGTAGCCGTGCGACCTCCCCAGACATCCCTGCCATCGCGTTCTGTCAGGGGACGCCTCTGCGGAGTGAGATTACAGCCCGCGACGCCTCGCGGCTCGACGAAGCAACCCGCCTTGCGGCCGAGGCTATCGCCGAACGGTTCGGACGGGGCGAAGTTGACGCCAAGATTCAGGCACACGTTGTCGCCGTTGATGGATGACGGTCTACGCTCCCGTAATCAACCGAGCACACGCCGGGTCGGGGCGACTCAATACGAGCGTTAGGCTGCAAACATCTATGCTCACGCTTATCCAATTTTTCATCGGCGTCCTCTCCGGCTTCATCTTCGTTCTGGTGGCGCGGCGTGCGGGTGCGAGGCGCGAAGCCAGAGTCTATGCCTTGGCTCTCATCGTGGCGGCCTTCATCTACGTCGGCTTTGCTGTTGTCGGCGGGGCGTCTCTGGCGTGGCTCGCTCTTGAGTTGGTTGGGTTGGCGTTCTTCTCAATGCTCGCGCTTCTCGGCCTGAGGTACAGCCTATGGATGGCCTTCGGGTGGGCAGCCCACGCGGTCTGGGACGTGGCGCTCGATGCGGTGCTGAAGGTGGGATTCGTGCCGGGCTGGTATCCGGTTGTCTGTATCGGCTTTGACCTGTTTTTAGCTCTTTATCTGGTCTGGCAAGTGAGGAAGGCGAGGTGACGGACTCGCCCCGCCTCGCAACGGCGTGCGCCCGTCAGGGAATAGCGGCAAGCGTGCTTCGTGTCAGGCAACAGGGTGGCTCTTGTGTGAAACATTTTTGCGCCGAATCGCGTAAAATCAACCAAAATTCTTCGCTCAAGGAGGTCTTGCTCATGCCTGCTCCGGTGCGCTCTTCTTTCAACTTTTCCGAGGCTACTGTGCTGCGTTGGGCGATGAAAGCTTTTCTCGTCGGGCTCTTCTTAGGGGTTGCCGGCGCTCTCACCGCTCTCGCCAGCCATTAAGCTGCGTCTCACCTCTGCCAGACGCCGAGCATGCACCCGACGCCCCTTCAGAGCGCGCTTCTCATGTATCTCGCGCAAGGGACGCGGGTGCTGTCTGGCGTCTGCATGAAGGGCGGCGTTTCGTCGAATGGATGAAGACGTACTTGACGGGGAACTGGCCGCTCGCATCGAGAGACTCATCGGCGCGAGAATCGAATCATACCGTCGTATCGAAGGCGGCTATACCCCGGCGCTGCGGCTGCTGTGCAGAACAACCGAAGCCAGCTTCTTCGCCAAAATCGGCACGACGCCGGGAACGACCAAGAGTCTCAACCGCGAGATTCACATCTACAACTCTTTAAGCGGCGATTTCATGCCGCGCCTCTTGGCCTCAGAAGCGCACGAGTCTGAACCCATCCTCATCATCGAAGACCTCTCGCGGCAATATTGGCCGCCGCCGTGGGACGAGCGGCAGATTGACCTGACGCTGGCACAAATCGACGCCTTACATAACACGCGTGCGCCGTTGGAAACCTATGCACAGGTTCATGACATGAGTGATGCGACCTGGCGGGCGGTGGCCGCCGACCCGGAGCCGTTTCTGGCGCTCGGAATGGCCGATGCACGATGGCTTGAGGAAGCACTTCCCGTCCTTATACAGTATGAAGAGAGTTGTCCTACCGCGGGCGACAGCCTGACGCACTGGGACTTACGCAGTGATAACATCTGCATCACGGCCGAGCGCGCTCTCTTCATCGATTGGAACTCGGCCTGTCTGTCTAACCCCAGACTCGACCTCGGCTTCTGGCTGCCCTCTCTGGCTTATGAGAGCGGGCTTGAACCCGAAAAGATTTTGCCGGATGCGCCGGAAGTCGCGGCGCGCGTCTCCGGCTATTTCGCCTCCCGCGCCGGTTTGCCTGAGATAAGCGATGCTCCGCGCGTCCGCACGGTTCAGCGACGGCAACTGGAAACAGCACTGCCATGGGCTGTCCGAGCGTTAGACTTACCACCTCTGATGATGAAAGGACGGGCATGACGTAAGGAGCGCACCTCGCAGCGGCAGGCAAACCCGCACGCGATTCGGACGCGGCATCGCATGCTGCTCGATTCCAGCGTCAGGCGCTTTGGTCGAGTATGGACTTACAAAGTATGAAACAGAGCTACCGTGAAGGCCCCATCGGGGCATTGATGGATGAGTATGAGCGCGCGGCGTCGGAACTCAGGCGCGTCGTCGAACGAATCCCCGACGAGGAAGCCATGCGTGTAGTTGACGCGCGCACAGAGGACGATGCCTGCCGCTCCGTCCAAACTATCATGTCCCACGTGGTCAATGCGGGCTACGGCTACGCTGATTATCTGAGAGAGGTCTTCTCCGTCCCGTCGGCGCGCCCGCCGAAGCGGCTGCTTTCACCGCGAGAGTCGTTAGAGCAGCTTGAAGCGATGCTCGTTTATACTGCTCAGACGCTCGAAGGCAGATGGAAGATGACGGACGAGGAGATTACGGCTACGCTCATCAATTCCGGCTGGGGAGTGAGATACGACGTAGAGCAGTTGTTGGAGCACGCCATCGTTCACGTCCTGCGACACCGGCGGCAGATAGAGAAATTCATCGCGCAGGGGCTTGTCTCCCTTCGTCAGGACGCCTGACAACGCCTTGCGCCCGAACGCGCCTCAGCCGAAGCCCCTTATCGTTAGCTTGGCTGTCAGCGCGTTTGCGTGCGCGACGGGTGATGCGGAGCGTTAATCGAACATGAGAACGTTGATTGAGCGTAAAACAATATGACAAAGACTATGAAGCAGTTTCTCGCCGGGACGGCTACGGTTGTCCTTATTTGTGCCGCCGCTTGCGCATCAGGTAAGGGGTCGGAAGAGCTGGCCGCTCGATTGCTTGAGACATCGGAGATGCACATTTTATATGCGGAAGCATATGCGGCCGGTTACCGCGACAGTGCATTAAGGGACAGGAAACCGGAACAAGAGATTCATTGTGTGGTATCTAAAATCACTCCTGAGTTGGTGCGGCCTGTGCTGGCGAACGCTTACTCTGCCGAATTTTCCGACGACGAACTGCGTCAGGCAATCTCGTTTTTTGAAAGTCAGGCCGGTCGGAATTTCGTCCGACATGAGCGCATTGTCGTCAAGGAACTGAGCGGCACCTCGACGGAAAAAGTACCGGAACTTTCGGCGACCGAAGTCGAGAGCATCGACGCTTTCGCCGCGACTCGTATCGGAAAGCTGCTGCTGACTCCGCAGTCTCCCTTTTCTGCGTCGGTGAAAGAAAAGCTACGTCCGCAACTTTACGGGTTTTTTGAGCAATGCGGTAACGCTCAAGAGAGATGAGGAGCGCGCAAACCTCCGGAGGTTTTCGAGTGAGGGTCGGGTGTCGGCTGTGAAGGTCTCTGCTTTTCTCGAAGCGTTTTGCTGTTGGGCGCGTGGGCAACCTGATGTCGAGGCGGTCGTCCTCGTCGGCTCATATGCCCGCGACGCAGCTTCGGAAGGCTCTGATGTTGACCTCGTGGTTCTCACGTCCAGCGTCGATAAGTATCTCCGCGAGAGGTCTTGGGTGTCGCTGTTCGGAGAGGCTGCGGAATGGCGCGAGGAGGATTATGGCCGGCTCACGTCCGTGCGTGTCTTCTACGGCGAAGGTTTGGAAGTCGAGTACGGTTTTGCCGCGCCCGATTGGGCTGAGTTGCCGGTTGATGCTGGCACGCGGAGGGTGGTCACTGATGGGATGAGAGTGCTGTACGACCCGCAGGGAATCATCGAACGGATGCAGCGGGAGATAAACTCAAGCGGGGAATGAGGCGGCGCACCGCAATCTAAGGTCATGAATAATAACAAACCCAAACCGAACAAGACCTCTTTCGCAATCGTGGGCTTCGTGTGCGGCGTGCTCACCGTTATCCTCGTCCTCTTTGCGACGAAAGGATGTTGAGCCGCCGCGCGCAGAGAAGAAAGCAGACAGATTCCTGCGGGCTATCAAGAGGCCATCCGCACTCTTCCTGTCGAGTCGATAGACGGGCAGCGAGTCCTTAGAGACGAAGGCGCGTCAGCTTGCTTTTCATTCATCGCCCGCTGAACTCTCCGCATCAATCTGCCGTACAGGTAGCTGATGCCGGGGCGTCTGCGAGTCCGGCGAATCCCCCTGATGAGGAGATGCGGATGAGAGCTACACAGAGCGTCGGGCGAGTCTTCGGGCTGCTGTTGTTCGTACATTTAGCGACCGGGCTGACGGTGCCCTACGTGCTGCTGCGGCCGCTGACATCGTCTCCGGGCTTCCTAATAAATGCGGCCGGGAGTTCTTTTCAGGCCAGACTGGCCGTGCTTCTCCTGTTTGTCGGCGGGGCGATGACGGTCGGCATCGCCATCGCGTCATGGAGGGTCTTTCGTCAGCACAATGAGACGTTGGCGCTCTGGCTTCTGGCGCTCGCGGTGGTCAACCTTTCGCTGCAAGCGGTCGAGAACGGCGCGTGGCTGTCGATGGTCTCTCTGAGTCAGGAGTATGCGCGAACGGGCGCTGCCGATGCAGGGCTCTTCCAGTCGTTGGCAGCAGTGGTCGGCGCGGCATGGAGGTGGGTGCATTATGCTCACCTGCTCGTCGTGGGTAGTTGGATTTTCGTGCTCTATAGCCTGCTTTACCGCTCCGCTCTGGTTCCGCGTGCATTGTCTGCCGTCGGACTGTTCACGGTGATGCTTCATCTCGCAGGGATTACGTTGCCCGTGTTCATGGGTTATCGCAGCATGATGATGATGGGCGTGCCGTTGGGGCTGAGCTATCTGGCTCTGACGCTGTGGCTGATAGTCAAGGGGTTTGACGAAAGCCGTCGCGCCGTTCGCGCCGCAGCGCATGAGGTCGAACTCTCCGGCGCATAGTATGAGCCGGGCAAGCCTCTGTCCGGCGAGAGTAAACTCGTCCGCACTGAATAGTCACCACCCCTAAATCACACCACCTCAGAGGCTCAACACTCTGCACGCCCAGCCTCGACACGCAAACTCGCTTTGCTTGCCGTCACACGTTTCTGAAGGGAGACGTGCGCGTTGCGCCCACGTTGACCGAGACACCGGATAGTGATTGACAAGTGTGCCGCCGGAGTACATGATGCGCCGCATCAAAGGCTCTACAAGTTGGTCTCAAGGAACTTTCCGCTCTCCCAAACTCTACTCGGCCTCACACCGAAGCATTGAGTAGAAGCTGAGTCTACCTCATCATCTTGCGCTCTCTCCCCGCGCGAGGCGAACACTCACACGTCGCCGCATCTCACCCTTGCGGTCGCTGCCTCATGGAGACTCCTTATGAAAAGCAAGTTCCCCCGTCCCTCTCTTCTCAAACAACTCTTCAACCTGCGTCTTATCTTTAACAAGCGGACACGACTCGTCTTGTGTCTGCTGCTGCTCGGTCAAGGCTTGCTGCTCGTTGTGAGCACAGGCTCCTCGGCCAAGAAGCTGCGAGAAGGCCGCGCGGACAAACAGCGCGTCGGCTTCGCGCAAATTTCCGATACTGTCTCGGCCGCGCCGCCGCCGACACAATCCGAGATGACGCCTGCACTCAAAGCGATACCCCTCGACGACACATCCGACCCGACAGCCCCACCCATCACGGTGAGTTCCTTTAAGGTGCTCAACTGCAAGAAGTCTGGCGAGGCGGCCGCGCTCAATCAGCAGCCAAGCGCCTCAGAAGAGCGTGAGACCAAGTCCATCCCTCCGCCGGGAAGACGCGACGAGGAGCCGCCGCCTCCGGTCAATGAGGACGGCGACGACATCCCTCCGACCGAGCCACCGGCCAGCGGCGACGACCTCACAGCGCCCGCGCCGACTGAGATGCTTGAGCCGCGCCTGCCGTCGCCTCAGGCGTCGCAGAGTTTCGCGGGCGGTTTCGACGAGCCGGAGATTGGCACCAACTTTGGCTTTATCCCGCCCGACACGACGGGTGCGGTCGGTCTCGATAAGTTGTTCGTCACACTCAACAACAACTACGTCGCGCAGAGCAAAACGACGGGGGCGCGTTTGAGCGCCTGTTCGATTAACGGTTTCTGGTCTCCTCTGAATACGACGGGAGCAGCAGACCCACGCGTGCAGTACGACCCGTACAACAATCGCTGGCTGGCCGTCGCCATCTCGAATCTGCGAGCGCCCGACTCGACCGTCCTCGTCGCCGTCTCCCAGACGAGCGACCCGGAGGGCGATTGGTTGGGCGTGGCCTTCAAGGTCGGCTGCGAGGGCGGCACGCTCGGCTGTCATGATGCCGGGCAGTGGGCTGATTTCCCGATGCTCGGTTTCAACAAGAACTGGGTTGGAGTGACGTGGAACTATTTCGCCATTGACAACGCAGGCTACGTCGAAAACGGCGGCCTCCTGATAGATTACCCGAAACTGCGCAACGGCACGGTGGAAGCCATCCGCATAGAGTCCTTAGGCGGCTCACAGGCGGGCTTCTGTATGCACCCGGCCACGACTTACTCTGCGACGGAAGAGGTGCTCTATCTTGTCAGCCACTTCGATAGAACTGTCGGTTCCTACGTGGTCTTTGATGTCTCGCCTGCCGCGCCTTCCGAACCGCTGCCCATCGGCGTGAAGATTAAAAACCGTCGGGGCGGCGGTTGGAAAGAGCCTTCCGGTAATGTCCTCCCGCAGCATTGCCCGACCGAACCTTGTCCTGCGCCCGGTCAGATACATGCCGTCGACGATACTATCCGCTCGAATGTCGTCTTCCGTAACGGTCGGCTCTACTACGCGCAGACCGTCGGCCTCGGCGGGTCGTCCGCCAATGTCTTCAGACGCACGGCCGCGCAGTGGACTGTGCTCGACGCCCAGACCGGAGTCTTCCTCGACGGCGGGCGCATCGAGGATGCATCGGCCACAGACTCAAACGGCGGCAAGTGGTACGCGCATCCGTCCATCTCCGTTAATCGCGACGGCGACATCATGCTCGGCTTCTCCGAGTTCGAGTCGGATGATTTTGTTGACGCCGGTTACGCCTTCCGCTTCAGCACAGACCCGCCGGAGACGATGCGCGACCCCGTGCTCTACAAAGAGGGAGAGGACTACTATTCAAAAGTCGATGGTGGTGGGAGAAACAGGTGGGGCGATTACAGCCACACGGTTGTTGACCCCACGAACGACCGCGACCTGTGGACGATTCAGGAGTATGCCGCGCAACGCGTCGGGACGGGCGCGAACAGTTCACGTTGGGGAACTTGGTGGGCGAAAGTGACCACTCCGCTGCCCCCCGCCGCACCGACCAATCTCTCCGCGACACCGGACGCGCAGCCTCGCATCAAACTCAACTGGACGGATAACTCGGACGACGAGGATGGCTACAGGGTCGAGCGCGCCGACGAGCACTGCGCGGAGTTCCGCGAGATTGAATGTTCAGCGCCCACGCCGACCGGTTGCGAGGACACCAACGTTCTGCCGGGAACGACCTACACCTATCGCGTCTCTGCTTTCAGAGAAGCCAGCGGCGCATCGTCCCCCTCAAACGAAGTCAGCGTCAAGACGCTCGACAGCCCGCTCGTTTCCGCGACGCGCCTCGCCAGCAGGCGAGCCTTTGAAAAGGATTCAAGCGGCAACAGTGCGGCCAACTCGCCCGCCATCTCCGACGACGGTCGCTTCGTCGCCTTCGTCAGCACTTCGACCAATCTCCATGAGAAAGACAAGCAGAGCCGCGCCGATGTCTACGTCCGCGACATGCAGAGCGGCGTCATCGAGTTGATTAGCATCGGCTCGTCAGGAGAGCAGAGCGACGGTATCTCGACCGCGCCCTCCATCAGCGGCGACGGGCGTTTCGTCGTCTTCGAGAGCACGGCGACGAACATCGTCTCGCAGGAAGAGACACATCAGGACACCAACGGGAAAGTTAAAGACATCTTCATCCGCGACCGCGTGTCTTGCCGGACTTCGCTCGTCAGCATCAGTGCCAGCGCGTCGGCTGCGGCCGGGGCGTCCACCTCGCCGCTCATCAGCAGAAACGGCGAGTCGGTCGTCTTCGTCAGCAAGTCGCATCTGGTCGCGCCGGACGGCGACCAAAAACCTGATGTCTACGTCTATCGTCGCAACGCGTCGCCCGCAGTCTCACTCGTCAGCATCAACAACGATTGTTCGGCCAGCGGCAACGGCATCTCGACCGACCCGGTCATCAGCGCCGACGGACGCCTCGTCGCCTTCGCCAGCAACTCCACCACGCTCGTCCCAAGCGCGCGAGACGGCCTGCCGAACTTCGACATCTTCCTGCGCGACATCACACAGGTTTGTCAGAACAACGACAATCACATCGAACTCATCAGCACCAACAGGGATGGAAACCGGAGCAGCAACGGCGACTCGACCGCGCCTTCGATGAGCGAAAGCGGATTGCGCATCGCCTTCGTCAGCACCGGCTCGAACCTCGTCAACGCGCTCCTGCGTGAAGACACCAAGCCTGACATCTACGTGCGCGACCGCGCGGGCGCAGGCTCGACCGAGTTGGTCAGCATCAACCGAGACGGCGACGGCAGCGGCAACGCCCCGTCGGTCGAAGCCGTCATCTCTGGTAACGGAGAGTTTGTGGCCTTCGTCAGCCGCGCCTCGAACCTCATCCCACTCGCAGATGACGGCAAGGAGCGCGACCGGAACGACAAGCGAGATGTCTTTTTACGCGCCCTCGGCCAGCCCACTCAGCCGACGATACTCGTCAGCGCAACCCAGAGCGGCCGGAGCGCCAAAGGCGCTTCAGGCTCGCCCGTGATGAGTTTCGACGGTCGCTTCGTCGCCTTCCTCAGCACCGGCACGAATCTCATCTCCAACGTGCTCGATAACAACGGCGCGCCGGACGTTTTCCTTCGCTTCCACTCCGGCGATACCGACACGACCGAATTAATCAGCATCAGCGCGCCGACCGGCATCGCAGCCAACCCGCCACGCACGGCGAACGGCGCTTCAACCGACCCGCTCATCAGCCGCGAAGGAGACTTCGTCGCCTTCGTCAGCACGGGCAGCAACGTCACTTACAACGACCTCAATCACAAGCCCGATGTCTTCCGGCGCACCTCTCAGCAGAAACTCGGCGCAGCCGCCTTCACCCAACCCACCATCCAGTTTGCCGAGCCTTCGTTCATCGTCAACGAAGAGGCCGGTCTGGCGACCGTCACCGTGACGCGCGATGGAGTGTTCAGCAGTTCCAACATGAGCGTCAACTACTCGACCGGCGGCGGCACGGCCACGCCCGGCAGCGACTACACGCACGCCAGCGGCACGCTCGTCTTCTCAGGGACGGAGGCCAGCAAGACGTTCGACGTGCCCATCCACAGCGACACGCTCGACGAGCGCGACGAAACAGTCTCGCTCACGCTCAGCAACCCCACCGGCGGCGCGACACTTGGCTCGCAGAGTTCGGCTTCGCTGACGATTGAAGACGACGACGCGCCGCCGAAGGCCACCATCGCAGATGTCACGGTTGCCGAGCCTTTGACCGGCACGACCAGCGCCGTCTTCACCGTCACACTCTCGGCCGCGTCCGCACAACTCATCACGCTCGACTACGAGACGGAGGACGGCACGGCTCAGGCCGGGAGCGACTACGAGCAGACGGCCAGTGCGTTGACCTTCAATCCGGGTGAAACGGTCAAGACCGTGCCCGTCACCATCAACAGCGATGCGCTGGCCGAAGGCAGCGAGACCTTCTCGCTCAACCTCTCCGACTCGCCCGCCGTCATCGCTCCCACCGGACATAGCTTCTGCAACATCAAGGACAACGGCGTCTTAATCACCGAGTTTCGTTTCAGAGGCCCGACACCTTCGACGCCCGACGCGGGCGACGGCTCGCTCGACGAGTTCATCGAACTCTACAACAACTCCGATGCACCTCTGACCGTCTCGACGCTGGACGGCTCGGCCGGATGGGCGCTCGTCGCCGTCGATAGTGAAAATCTGTTGACGACGCTCGGCGTCATTCCCAATGGCACAGTCATCCCCGCGCGCGGCCATTACCTCTTCGTCAACAAAGATGCTGTCAACAACACCGGCGGCCGTTACAGCCTCGACGCTTACGCCGCCGGAGACAGCTTCTACACACACGACATCGCAGACGACGCTGGAATAGCCCTCTTCGTCACGGCCAACGCAGACAACTTCGTCGCCGAACGCAGGCTCGATGCGGTCGGCTTCGACAGGTTATCGGGCGACATTCCGGGTCTGTTCCGTGAAGGCGCAGGTCTGCCGCCCGTCGTCATCAGCGACGGGCAATACAGCTTCGTGCGGAAACTGGCCGGAGGCGCTCCGCAGGACACGAACGACAACGAACAGGATTTCGTTTTCGTCTCACCCGACGGCGGACGCTACGGCCGCCTCTCATCGATTCTCGGCGCGCCGGGGCCGGAGAACATGAGCAGCCCGGCCGGACGCAGCATCGCCTTTGGGCCGCTCGACCCGCTGGCCTTTGAAACGCAACCGCCAAACCGTCTGCGAAACACGTCGGCCGTCGGCGAGAACGCCAGATTCGGCACGCTCGCCATTCGCCGTACCTACACCAACAACACCGGCTCCGCCATCACGCGCCTGCGCTTCCGCGTGATAGACATCACGACGCTCAACAGTCCCAACATATGCAACGGCTGTGTGCAGGCCGACGTGCGAGTCCTGAGTCGTGCAGGCAGCTTCAACGTGACACGAACCGACGGCACGTCGGCCGTCGTTCACGGGACGAGTGTCGAAGAGGTGGCTGCGCAAAGCACGGACTTGGGCGGCGGTCTCAACCATAGCCTTTCGACAGGAACAATCACCCTTGAAACTCCGCTCGGACAGGGAGCCAGCATCAACGTCGAGTTCCTGCTTGGCGTCGAGTCGACGGGCTTCTTCAGGTTCTACGTGAATTTCGAGGCTCTACCATAAGAACCGCGCGCCACGCGCATCAACCATCGAGAGGCCGTCCGGGTTTTCAAATGGAAACCCGGACGGCCTCGTCTTCTGAGGTGTCAGACAACGCATCGCGCAGGAGCCTCTCGCTTACGCGCGAAACGCATGTTGTAACAATAGATGCCGCGCCGGTGTCTGTTCTTATGTGAGGGGGGAAGTCCTCGTGAGAAGAATGAGACGTGCATCTTTCGTGGCGGGCGCGGCGTTGGCTGTGCTGCTGTGCGTTGCGCCGGTGTCGGCGCAGGAATCGTCGAAGGCGTCTTTCGACGGGCTTTCGCAGGCACGCGCCGCGCTGGCCGGCTCGGCCGAAGAGGTCAAGAAGAACACGCAGGAATTGATTGCCCTGAAGGAAGACGAATTGGCCGCCGCGTCGCACAAGCAGGAGCAACTTCGTCAACTCTACGACGAAGGACTTATCGCGCAGAGGGAGATGGAAGAGGACGAACGCAGGCTCGCCGAACTGCGCGCGACGGTGGCCGACTTGCGCCGTCAAATTGCCGAATCCGAACGCGTTATCGCAGAGGTCGAAGCGGCTGAGGAGGCTCGGAAGAAGGCTCAGGCAGAGGCGTCCGTGACCGCCTCCCTGTCGAAAACCGTGAGGCCGCCCGGAGCCTACAGCGCGACCTCAACCGTCATTCGCCATACTGGCTCGAACAGTTGGACGGTCGCCAATCTGTCGAGCGTGCAAGCGTTCTTCGCCTCGACTTTCGGGCGCGCTCTGCCCGTCAGCGCCTACGGCCAGACGGCGACGCATACGCGGCTCGGCTTCGACCACAGTCGCGCTGTCGATGTAGCTCTGCATCCAGACAGCACGCAGGGGCGCGCGCTCATCAGCTATCTGCAAAGTCGTGGCATCACGTTTATCGCTTTTCGCGGCGCCGTTCCCGGCGCGGCCACCGGCGCACACATACACATCGGCGCGCCCTCGCATCGCATCGGCTAAACCTGTCATTTCGCAAGCCACACGGCCGCAATCAAAACGCAATCTTCCTGAAGGCTTCGGGTGTAACGAGGCCGAGCCTTGCGGTGTCTAACAATAGTGTGGGCGGATGGAAAGTCGAGCTTTCCGTCTGCGTCGGCAGCAGAGGCATTGGGCGGTCTTATTTGCGGC
The DNA here is from genome assembly GCA_035942915.1 of Pyrinomonadaceae bacterium. Lineage (GTDB taxonomy): Bacteria > Acidobacteriota > Blastocatellia > Pyrinomonadales > Pyrinomonadaceae > DASZCR01. Next base: position 24,366 of record DASZCR010000223.1, read on the forward strand.
TCGCGCGGAGAAGAAAAATGAAGTGGATGAAAGCACAACTGGGCACCAAGAAACGGCTCGCGCTGGTCTGCGCGGCGGTCATGCTGGCGTGCGCGATGGGCTTCTGGTTCTGGGGCGACGGGGCGAGCGCGGCTGAATATCTAACGGCGCGCGTCGAACGCGGCGACCTGCGCAACACGGTCACGGCGACCGGAACCTTGCAGGCCGTCACGACCGTACAGGTCGGCTCTCAGGCGTCGGGCACTATCTCGGCGCTGTACGCGGATTTTAACTCGACCGTGAAGAAGGGGCAGGTCATCGCGCAGTTAGACCCCTCGACCACGCAGGCGCAAATCGAGCAGGCGCGCGCCAATCTCGAACAGGCGCAGGCCGGGTTGCAGCAGGCGCGCGCCGGACTCGTGCAGGCGCGTGCGGGCGTCTCGTCTTCGCGCGCGGGCGTCTCGGATGCGCAGGCGAAAGCGAGCGCCGCAGGCTCGACCACGCAGAACCAGCGCGCAGGCGTGACGAGCGCGGAGGCCAACGTCGCCGTGCTCAAGGCGCAACTTGACGACGCCGCGAGCGTGCTGCGACAGGAAGCCTCTCTGCTGCAAAGCGGCGTCATCTCGCAGCGTCAGTACGAGACGGCCGAGACGGCGCACAAGACTGCACAGGCGCGTTATAACCAGGCGCTCGCACAGTTGAATCAGGCGGTGCTCAGCGAGCGTTCGGCGGCGAGCGCCGGGCAGACGCAGGCGCAAGCGCAAATCGAGCAGGCGCAGTCGCAGGTCGAACAGTCGCAGGCGCAGGTCGAACAGTCGCAGGCGCAGGTCTTAAACGCAGAGGCACAGGTGCAGCAGGCGCGCGCCGCGCTCCAACTCGCAGAATTGAATCTGGCGCACACGACCATTCGCTCGCCGATTGACGGCGTGGTCGTCTCGCGCAACGTCGATGTCGGACAGACCGTCGCCGCCAGCCTCTCGGCTCCGACGCTCTTCACCATCGCGCAAGACCTGACGCAGATGCAGGTCATCGCCAACATTGACCAGGCCGACATCGGGTTGGTCGAGCAGGCGAAGAGCGCCAGGTTCGACGTTGACGCCTTCCCCGGCGTCGAGTTCACGGGAACGATTCAGCAACTCCGTCTCAATCCTGTGAGCGCGCAGAACGTCGTCACCTACAACGTCGTGATTGACGTGCAGAATCCTGAGCAGAAGTTAAAACCGGGCATGACGGCGAACCTCAGCATCACGATTGACGAGCGCAACAACGTCGTCAAAATCCCGAACGCAGCCCTGCGCTTCACGCCGCAGTTGACCGAAGAGCAACGCGCGCAGCGACGCGCGGCCGCCGGGTCGAATCAGAGCGGCGAGCGCGGCGCGCGTCGTCAACAGACTGAGAACGCGGGCGGCGGCGAAGCTGCGACGGGGCAGGGCGAAGCGCGACGCGGCGGCGGCGGAGTTGCGCCGTCGAGCGCGCCGGTGCTCGCAGGTCAGGTGCGCCGCGTCTGGGTGCTCGACGCCAACAAGCAGCCGCAGCCTCGACGCGTCAAGATAGGACTGACCGACGGCGCGGCGACGGAAATCGTCGAAGGCGAACTGCAAGAGGGCGACGTGGTTATCACCGGCCAGAACGTCTCGAACGGCCAGAGCGCGACGCAGCGACAGCAGGGAAGTCAGCCGTCCGCGCCCGGCTTCGGTGGCGCGCCGCGCGGCGGGGGCGGCGCAGGCAGGGGTCGTTAGTCTCCGACAGAGACTAGCGGCCACGACGGACGGCCGCCGCGACGGGAGTCAGCAACAGCGGCGGCCGTCTCGTTCGACACGGCACGCGGGAGAGTTAAGCGATGCAGGCGACACATGAAATCGGGCGGCACATCGACGCGGGCGCAACACTGCTTCAGCCACAGAGCGCAGCGCGCCCCGTGATTCGTCTCGAACAGATTCACAAGACGTACACGATGGGCGATGTCGAGGTACATGCTCTGCGCGGCGTCTCGCTCACGATTCATGAAGGCGAGTTCGTCGCCATCATGGGCACTTCGGGTTCAGGTAAATCGACGATGATGAACATCGTCGGCTGCCTCGACCGTCCGACGCGCGGCCGCTACATCATCGAGGGGCAGGATGTCTCCGAGTTGTCGAAGGACGAACGCGCAGACATTCGCAGCCGCAAACTCGGCTTCGTCTTTCAGGGCTTCAATCTGCTCTCGCGCACCTCTGCATTGGAGAACGTCGAATTGCCGATGCTCTATGCGAACGTCGAGACGGGCGAGCGGCGGCGGCGTGCACAGGAGGCTCTGCGCTCGGTCGGTTTGGCAGGACGCGAGCAGAACCATCCGAACCAGCTTTCGGGCGGCCAGCAGCAACGCGTCGCCATCGCCCGCGCGCTCGTCAACAACCCGACGCTGATTCTCGCAGACGAGCCGACCGGCGCGCTCGACTCGCGCACCTCAGTCGAAGTGATGGAGATTTTCCAGCGCCTCAACCGCGAGCGCGGCATCACGCTCGTCCTTGTCACGCACGAGCCGGACATCGCCGCATACGCAGACCGCGTCGTCGTCTTCAAGGACGGAAAAATCAGGAAGGATTACGTCGTGGACAGTCCGCGCGATGCGGCCGCAGAGTTGCAGAATCTGCCGCCGGTCGAACTCGAAGACGAAGACTAGTCTGATGTCTGGTCAGACAGATTGTCAGGTGAGAACATGAACACACTGAGCATCATTCGCATCGCCTTTCGCGCGCTGGCGCGCAACAAAATGCGCGCCGCTTTAACCATGCTCGGCATCATCATCGGCGTCTCGGCCGTGATTGCGATGGTCAGCATCGGGCAGGGCGCGCAGGCCACCGTGCAGGCTCAGATTGAAGGCATGGGCACGAATCTCTTGTTCGTCAGCGCGGGCGCGCAGAACACGGGCGGCGTGCGCGGCGGCGCAGGCGCCGACGGCGGCAACAACACGCTGACGGTCGAAGACCTCGAAGCCATCAGACGCGAAGTGCCGAGCGTCTCGATGGTCAGCCCCGTCGTCAACTCGCGCTCGCAACTCGTCTCCGGCAACCTCAACTGGAACGCGCAGGTGCAGGGCGTCGGCGAACAGTATGCGGACATTCGCAAGTGGAGCGTCGCCACCGGCGCGTTCTTCACCGATGCTGAGGTGCGGACGGCCGCACGCGTCATCGTCGTCGGTCAGACGGTGGCCGACAACCTCTTCCCCGGCACAGACCCGACGGGGCAGACCGTGCGCGTGGCGAATCTGCCGTTTCGCGTCGTCGGCGTGATGGCGCGCAAGGGACAAGACCCGCAGGGGCGCGACCAGGACGACGTGGCGTTTGCGCCTTTCACCGCCGTCCAGAAGAAGCTGCTCGGCAACAATCGCCTACAGGTGGCATACGTCTCGGCCGTTTCGCAGGACGCGACCTACACGGCGCAGGCGCAGATAACAGACCTGCTGCGCCAGCGTCACAGACTGTCGGCCAATGAGCCGAACGATTTCACCGTCCGCAACATGTCGGACGTGGCTGAGGCGGCCAACGAGACCAACAGCACGATGACGATTCTGCTCGGCTGCATCGCGGGCGTCTCGCTCCTCGTCGGCGGCATCGGGATTATGAACATCATGCTCGTCAGCGTGACGGAGCGCACGCGCGAGATAGGCATCCGCATGGCTATCGGCGCACGCTCGGCGGTCGTCAGGACGCAGTTTCTCATCGAGTCGATAGTCTTGAGTCTGACGGGCGGGCTGGCAGGCATCCTGCTCGGCGTCGGCGTCTCGGTCATCATCCCTCTGACGCTCGGCTGGCCGACGCTGGTCTCCACCGTCTCGATAATCGGCTCGGCCATCTTCTCGGCAGCCGTCGGCATCTTCTTCGGCTACTACCCGGCGCGCAAGGCCGCCGCCCTCGACCCGATAGACGCTCTGCGTTTTGAATGAGGCAAGGGCAGGCACGACCGTCACGGCGGACGAGTCTGAGTTGTGAGGTTTACCCGTTTCGTTGCGAGATTAAATTAGTGATATCCGTGTCGGCCGTTTTCGACCGTTCGTCGGAAGACACTTCAGCGCGCTCTTTCAGCCTTCTTCGTGCCGTGTCGAGTGCGCTGATGATGCTCGCGCATCGAGGACAGCCGGTCTCTGTATGATGCCAAATCTCTCTCAGTCTCGGCACGTTGAGCGCCTCCGCCTCTTCCGTGCTGAACTCGTCCAGCTTGCTTATATCCAGAAGTCCATTGCTCAACACGATGCCATGGCAGGCATTGTATAAATCGTAAATGTCTCCGGCCTCGCTCTCGTGAAACGGGTCAGCCTCTTTTTGTCTGTCCATGCCGCTCCTCTCTGGGGATTCAGTTCATGGCCGACTTCAGATGATTTCAACCTGAGCGCCGGATTGAATCTCTCCGCCGAGAGAGACTTTCGCATAGACGCCAAAGTTTAGCTCGGCCTCGCGGCCGATGCAGGCGAAGATGCTCTTGTCTTCGGGGATGGCCGGTTGCGCAAAAGTGGTCATCACGCAGCGTTCGGTCGGACGCGTGATTTCCAGCAGCACGCTGCCGATGCGAAGCGTCTTGCCAAGCCAAGCCTGTTCGACCCGTCCTGCACCTGCGGTCTCTATCAACACGTTCGGACGAAATCTCCTCTCGTCAACGACCGAACCGGGAAGTTGCGCCTTCAGCCAGTCGAGCGAGGCGGTGGTGACGAGATGAACCGGAGCGTTGTCGAAATGCGGGATGGCCTCTTCCTTCGTGAGCGTCACGCTCCGGTTTAAGGCTTCGCTCAACTCCGTGTGGATGGAGGAATCGTCGCCGCGAAGAGATTTCCCATCGGGGAAAGTGATAACGGGGATGGTGTCGTCATAGACGGCTCGGAATTTGAACAGCCCATCAATCTTCACGAACCTGCGAGTGTTCTTGCCGCTCCCGAACTTCCCCTGCTCGTCTCTGACGGCAAAAAGCCTGTCGCCGACGACGCCGCGCTCATCGATGAGCAGGCTGCGGCAAGGCTCGCCAATCATCGACTTGACCGGGTATCGCCACAAAGTTTTGACAACGCCGAGTAGCTTCATAGATGCTGTTTTTCCACTCAAAACAGGTGTCTCTGCGAGCAGGCAATATAGCAGCGTTCACAACGCGCGCGCACGTCAAACCTCGCTCCCGTCTCAATCGTCGCAACTGAGAGAAGCCCTCCGCTGAGGATGGATGCCAGAGCGGAGGGCTTCGGTTGGGTCAAGGCGAGCCGGGTGTTTTTCGGTCGGTGCGACTACGCCTTCGTCGTGCATCCGGGTTCCTCAAGGCCAGATGGTGCGACTCCTGTCCTTGGGAATCAGAGGATGCTTTTCGCTGAAGACGTGATAGTGGATGTGCAACGGTGTGGGCGTGGGTCGCTCAGAGGCATCACGCCCGTCCCAGTAGTCGATGCGGACGATTTGCTCATACTGCCCGCTCTGTCGCTGAAACCCGATGCCGAAGATGCGGCCTCCGCCCCTGATGCCGACGGCCAGTAGGAGGTCGGGTCTGACAGAAACGAATTTGTCCTTACGTCCCTTCGCGCCTGTGGGGGCTGTCGGGGCATAGAAAATCTGCTTCAACTTCCCGGCCTTCTCCTCCGCATACAGCTTCGGCAGTCGCTTCACCATCCCCGGCGTTATCTCCTTCGCAATTTTCAGAGCGTTGTTCCCGATGCTGTCCGAGATGTCTCTCCAATGCGGGCCGATGGTGTCAATCACCTGCTGGAAGCCGGCCGTGATGGAACTGATGCTCATCCCCGCCTTCGCGCCGAAGTTGCGACGCAGCGCCGCCAGTACGTCGGCCTTCATCCGAGTCGTTGTCGGCGCGCTCAGTGCCGTCAGGATATCGCTCACCAGCGTCGCGTAGTCAAGAATCTTGGCAAGCGTCTGAGCCTTGTTGAGAAGATTCATGGCGGAGTCGTAGGTGCGATTGATTTTAAGGAGAACGCTTTGTATCTGCTGCGTGGTCGAGAGGTCGCTGACGGTTAAGAAGCCGGTCGGGTCGAGGTTGTTGACCGGGTCTGCGTGGGCGTAGAGATACTTGTGGAGGGAGAGCGGTTCGAGCGCGCGTCCTTCGTACCAATCCATCGTCCAGAAGCGGCCGGTGGACGCGTTCATGTAGCGCGCACGCAGGTAGTAAAGCCCGGTCTCCGGGTCGAAACGCTCGCCCGCGAAGAGGTATTCGTTGGGCGTCGTGCCGGTGCGGTTGATGAGTGCGCCGAAGGCGTCGTAGTCGAAGGTGTCTGTGACGATGCCCGCGTCGTCGGTCAACTGCCTGACCGAGCCGTGACCGTCGTAGCCGTAGAAACTCGTCCGCCACTGGCCGGAGATGAACTGTCTCTGGCTGATGAGGTCGCGGCCGTAGGTGTACTGTCGTACAACCGCGCCGTCCTGCAACTCTTCGACGACCTGCGCGTGGCCGGTCGGGTTGTTCGTATCGACGAGGTAGCGCGTGGTGACGCCGCCGACGGTCTTCGCGACGCGGTTGCCGTCGCCGTCGTAGACGTAACGCACCCCGCCGCCGACCTCTGTCAGACGGTTCTCGAAATCGTAGGCGTAGGAGTTGCCGCCCGACGTGACGGGGTTGCCGTTGGCGTCGTAGGCCTCTGTGTTGAGACGGTCGTTGGCGTCGTAGCCGTAGGTCGCAGAGGCGATGGACGGCGAGGTGGAGACGCGCGAGAGGCGGTTGCCGACCGCGTCGTAGGTGTAGCTGAGAGCGCCAGCGTTGGCGGCGTCGTTGGTAATGGTCTCGCTCGTCAGGCGGTAGAGCGCGTCGTAGGTGTAGCTGACGGAGCGCCCCGTGTGCTCGTTGACGGAGAGGCGTTGACCGGCCGCGCCGAGCGTGTAGGCGTAGCTGGCGAGCGCCGCGCCCTTCGCCGCCTCGACTTTCGTCAGGCGGTTGAGGCTGTTGTAGGTGTAGGAGGTCTGCACGCCGTTCGGGTAGAGCGTGGCGGAGAGGTTGCCGTTGGCGTCGTAGGTGTAGGAGGTCGTGTCGGCCGCCTGCGGTTGGCGCTTATCGGTGACGGCGGAGAGGCGTCCGAGTGTGTCGTAGGCGTAGTCGGTCGAGACGCCTCCGGCGTTCGAGGAACGGAGCGTGAGCAGGCGTCCCGGCGCGTCGTAGGTGTAAGAGAGCGTGCCCTGCGGCGTCTGCTTGCTGGTCAGGCGGTAGAGTGCGTCGTAGGTGTAGGTGGTCGTGCCGGAGGCGTCGTTCATGGTGGCGCGCTGTCCGGCATCTGTATAGGTGTAGGTGATGGGCGGCTCGCCGAGCGAGGCGTCCGGGGTCTTCGTGACGAGGCGGCTCATCACGTCGTAAGCGAAGGTGGTCGTCTTGCCTCGAAAGTCGGTGCGGGTGGTCAGTTGCCCGCCCGCGTTGTAGCCGTAGGTTTCGGACATGCCGAGCGGGAGCGTGCGCCGGACACGCAGGCCGAGTCGGTCATATTCGAAGGTGGTGGTGTGGTTGTTGGCGTCGGTCTGCGCGATGAGTGCGCCGCGCTCGTCGTAGGTGTAGCTGGTGACGCCTCCGGCGGCGTCGATGACTCTGGCGACCTGCCCGGCTTTGTCGTACTCGAAACGCGTCGTCCGTCCGCCCTGGTCGGTCTGCGCCGAGACGCGACCTTGCGCGTCGTAGACCGAAGTGGCGAAAGTGCCGTCAGGGTAGATGACCTTCGTGAGGTTGCCGACAGTATCGTACTCGAACCTCGTGACCTGCCCTTTCGCATCGGTGATGGAAGTCTCCTGACCGAAGGCGTCGTAAGAGACCGTCGTCGTGTTGCCGGAGGCGTCGATGGTCTTCGTCTGCCGTCCGGCCGCGTCGTACTCGAAGCGCATTGTCCGGCCACTCGTGTCCGTGATGGTGACGGGATGGCCGAGCGTGTTGTAGGTGGTGCTGGCCGACGTGCCGTCGGAGAAGGTCGTTCGGACGAGCCGACCGAGCGCGTCGTATTGATAGAGAGTCGAGCGCCCTGAGCGGTCGGTCGTCTTGATGCGGCGGCCTTCGGCGTCAAACTCCGACTGCTCCTTCTTGCCGTCGGGGAAGGTGACGCCGACGAGTCGCCGCAGTTCGTCGTATTCAAAGGTCGTTCGGTGGCCGAGCATGTTCACGCGCGCGCTCGCATCACCGAGATTGTTGTAGGAGGTTTCGACCGCAGACCCGTTCGGGTAGGAGACCTTCGTCTGCCGACCTTCGCGGTCGTACTGGAAGATGTTCGTCACCGTCTCGACGACGCCGGGAGCGACCGTGCGCGTCGTGGTTTCGCTCACCTGATTGCCGTTGGCGTCGAAGGTGTAGGAGACCGAGTTGCCGAGCGGGTCAATCTCCTTCGTGAGATTGCCCGACGCGTCGTACTCGAAGCGCGTGATGTTGCCGAGCGGGTCGGTGACGCTCAGCAGAAGCCCGCGCCCGTCGTAGGTATTCGTCGTCGTGTGGCCGAGCGCGTCCTTGACGGAGGTCAGGTTGCCGCTTGCGTCGTAGGTGTTGGTCGTGACGCGGCCGAGCGGGTCGGTAACGGTCAACAACTGACGCTTGGCGTTGTAGGTGTAGCGCGTGGTCTTGCCGAGCGGGTCGGTCTCGGTCAGACGATTGTCCTGCGCGTCGTAGGTGTAAGACTGTATCTGACCTTCGGAGTTCGTCTCGCGGATGAGATTGTCGCGGTTGTCGTAGGCGAAGGTGGTGACGCCGCCGAGTGCGTCTGTGATGCGCACGACCTGCCCGCGCGCGTTGTATTCGTTGACGGTCGTGTGGCCGAGCCGGTCGGTCGTCACGACCTGTCGCGTGTCGAGGTCGTGCGTGAAGTTGACGACCTTGCCGAAGGCATCAATCTGCCGCACGAGCCGGCCGGACGAGTCGTACTCGTTGCGCACGGGTTGGAGGCCGCGCGGGTCTTTGATTGAGAGCAGGTCGTGGTTGGAGTTGTAGGCGAAGGTGGTGTTGTTGTTCTCGCGGTCGATGAAGCTGACGAGGTCGCCGCGCGCATCGTAGGCGTAAGTCGTCGCCGCACCGGCCGGGTCTGTGATGCGTGTGATGCGCCCCTGCGCGTCGCGTGTGAAGGCGATGCGCTTGCCGCTGGAATGGGTGATGCCGTTGCTGTCAATGGTCAGCCTGTTGCCGCTCGCGTCGGTCGCCTGACGCAGACCGGCGCGCTGGTCGATGATGAACTCGGCCCCGTTAGGTAACGTCAGGCGGTATTGGTCGAAGTCCTTCTCGTCAAAGGTGCTGTAGTCGAGCAACTCGGCGTCGCCGGGAAAGTTGGCGTTGACGAAGACGGTGGCATCGCCGACGGGCGCGAGGCGGGCATTGGTGCCGGGCAGCGCGCGATAACTGATGGTCGTCTCGCTCAAAGGGTAGAGCAGGCTGCACTGCGGGCCGACGACGGCCTCGAAGCGGAGCACTTCGTTGCTCGGCAGAGTGATGCTGACGGAGTGCGGGCGCGTCGGCTCAATGCAGTAGCTCGGCAGGAAGCCGGAGGAGAAGGTTCCACGCCAGCCCGCGCCCAGGTCGCCGCTCTCCTGCAAGCGCATGTTACGCACGTCGAGCGTCCAGCCGACGCCGAAATCCCCCGCGCGCTTGTCGCGGCTGTCGTAAGTGCGGACAACCTGGATTGGGATGCCTGCGAGCGGAACGTTCAGGTCGGTGAAGGAGATGCTGAAGTGACCGACCTTTTGCCCGCCGTCGGCGATGACCGTCTGGCTTCTGATGGTCGTCTGCCCGCCCGCGTTGGTGGCGAGGAGGCGGACGGTGTAGATGCCGTTGAGCAGCGCGGTCGGGTCGAACGTGCCGAGCACGCCGTTGGTGACGGGCGTGTTGCCGGATGCGAAGGTCGTCCAGACGGGCGCGGAGCCTTCTTCGTTGAGGCTGTATTCGAGCCTCCACGTACTGCCCTCGCTGACCGTGCCGACGAAGTTCGTGCGGCCGGTGATGGTCGCCCCGTCAGCGGGACTGCTGATGCCGACCGTCGGCGGAGGCGTCTGCGTGATGCTTACTTCGTCGGCACTCGTGAGTTCGTTGTCGCTCGCCGTCAGGCGCAGGACGTAGACGCCCGGCGCGCTGAAGAGCGCGTTCGTCTTCAAGGCGGCGGCGTTGAGGAAGGTGACAGTGCCGGGACCGCTCACTTTACTCCAAGTAACATGAAGCGTGCTGTCGATGGGCAGGCCGTCGTCGGTGGCTGAGCCGCCGAGTGTGATTATCGTCGGGTGCGCGACCGTCTGGTCTGCCCCCGCGTTGACCACAGGGGCTTTGTTCGTTCCGTTGACGGTGATGCGCACGTCGTCGCTGCCTGTCAGTTCCGTATCGTCGGCCGTGAGGCGCAGGACGTAGACGCCCGCCTCGCCGAAGTTGGCAGTGGTCGCAAGCGCCGCCGGGTTGCTGAAGCTGACCGTGCCGGGGCCTGAGACTTTCGTCCATGCGTAGGTGAGAGAACTGCTCGGCGGCCGTCCGTCGTCCGTGACCGTGCCGTTCAAGGTGGCGGAAGTCGCGGGCGGGTTGATGAGTTGGTCTGCTCCGGCGTTGACGGTCGGGGCGAGATTCGACGGGACGGGTTTGACGTTAATGGTGACGGTGTCGCTGCTGCTGTACTCGCCGTCGCTGGCCGTCAGGCGCAGGACGTATGTGCCTTCCTCTGCGAACGCGGCGTTGGTGAGCGGTGCGCTCGCGTCTGTGAAGGTCACCGCGCCGGGGCCGCTCAGCTTGCTCCATTGGGAGGTGACGAGGGCGTTCGCGGGTCTGCCGTCGTCCGTGACCACGCCGTTGAGAAGAGCCGTCGCGGGCAGCGTGATGGTCTGTTCGTCTCCGGCCTCGACGGTCGGCGCGAGGTTGCGCGGTTCGACCGTGACGCTCAACTCGTCGCCGCTCGTCAGTTCGGCATCGTTGGCGGTGAGGCGCAGGACGTAGACGCCCGCCTCGCTGAAGGTGGCTGAGGTCGCGGCTCGACCGGCGTCGGCGAAAGTGACTGTGCCGGGGCCGGAGATTTTCGTCCAGTTGTTCGCCAGCGCGCCGCCTGCGGGCAGACCGTCGTCTGACACCGTGCCGCTCAACTTGACGCCCGCGCCCGTCACGGCGCGCAGCGAGAGCGCGTCGAAGTATGCGTCGTTGGTCGTGCCGGTGCGGCGTGTGGCGATGAGGCGGAGGCGAATCCAGCCCGTGCCTGCGGGCGCTGTCCGCTTGTTCTCAAGCAGTCGCCACGCATCGACCGAAGCGACTTCGCCTGTGTCTGTCCAGGCGATGGCGGTGGTGTTCGCCTGGTTGCGATATTCGACGATGAGGCGTGCGCTGTCGGGCACGCTCTCGGCGCGCGAGCGGACGGAAGCCTTCCACTCGAACGACTGCGTTCCGGCGGCGATGGTCGCGGCAAAGGCCGACACGTCTACGTCCTGACGCAGTTCGGCCGCATCAACCGCGCCCGCGTAGAAGAAGCCGTCGCCGTTCGCGCTTTCGGGGAAGCCGTCTGCGCCGGACACGCCGCGCGTCCAGAGGTTGCCGACGGCTTCCGTCCACGCGCGAATCTCTGTGCCCGCAAGTTGTTCGTCGTTGCCTCCATTCGCAACGAGATTGGCGTTGAGCGCGACTGTCTGATTCGCGCCCGCTTCGACGACGGGCGGTTGGTTGGGCGCTGGCGGGTTGACCGTCACGCTCACGTCGTCAACGCTCGTCAGTTCCGTGTCGCTGGCCGAAAGGCGCAGGACGTAGAGACCGGGTTCGGTGAAGATGGCTGAAGTGACGGCTCGACCGGCGTCGGCGAAAGTGACCGTGCCGGGGCCGGAGACTTTCGTCCAGTTGACGGAGAGCGTGCTGTTGAGGGGCAGCCCGTCATCCGTAGCCGTCGCGTCGAGGCGCGCCGCGCCGGGTTGCGTGATGGTGAGGTCGCTGCCCGCGTTGACGTGGGGCGCTTGATTGGGCGGCGTGACGGTGATGATGGTTTCGTCGCTCGCGGTCAGAGCCGTATCGGTCGCGGTCAGGCGCAGGACGTAAGTGCCCGCTTCGCTGAAGGTCGCGGTCGTCGTGGGCGAGGCGGGGTCGGCGAAGGCGACGAGGCCGGGGCCGCTCACCATGCTCCACGAGGAACTGAGGGCGGAGTTGCGCGGCAGGCCATCGTCTGTCACCGTGCCGCTCAGGGTCGCCGTGCTGTTGATGGCAAGCGCGCGGTCGGGGCCTGCGTTGACGATGGGCGCGTGGTTCTGGTTGAAAATCGAGAGCGTGTAGCTTTGCGTGTCGAAAGCGCCTTGTGGGTCTTGCGCGCGAACTGTGACGCTGTGGTCGCCCGCCTCGCGCGAGGTGACAGGCCAGTTGATGAGTCCGGTCGTCGGGTTGATGCTCATGCCTGCCGGGGCGGCGGTGAGCGAGTAGGCCACCGCGTCGCCGTCGGGGTCGGACGCTTCCACGTCGTAGGTGTAAGTGCCTTGCGTGAGAGAGAGGCGGCGGAAGCCGCTGTATCTCACCTGCGCCTGCGAGTAGTTGTAGAAGCCGAAGAGCCCGTTCGTGTAGGTCTGGTCTTTGACCGTGATGTCGGCGAGGACGTTTGCGCCCTGCCGGACGATGATTTTGATTTCGCCGGGGTGGAATTGGAGCGTGAACTGGTAGTCGGTGAATTCGCTCCATCCGATGGTGTTGTGATAGAGCGTGCGGACGCGTGTGCCGTTACCGGCGGTCGGCCAGAAGTCGCGCCCCGTGAGCGGCGAGTCGGCGTTGACGACCTTGACGCTCATGCCGCGCTCGGCGAAACCGAGCGAATCGTTCTGGCTGCTCTGCTTCCAGTCAAAGAGGTAGAAGTGTTCGGAGTTCTGATAGCCGAAGACGAAGCCGATGAAGTCGTCGTCGCTCGTCGTATCGACGCGCCACGTCCCGTCCATCTGCGCGCGCGCGAGGTCGAAGTCGCTGAGGAGGAACGAGGCATCGGCGTTGACGGTCTGTGTGACTCTGTTATTCGCAAGGTCTTTCACCCAACTGGCGTTGGGCTGCGAGTTCAGTTCGTACTGTTTGACCGTCCAAGGGGAGAGGTTGACGAGTTCGCCCGCGCCGGTGGGAGCGGGACTGAGCGCAAACTCTGTCGGCGGCTCGCTGATAATCTCCGGCGGGGCGTTCGGTCTCGGCAGAACGTTGACGGTCACGTCGTCAAAGGCGGACTTCTGCGAGTCGGAAGCTTCGAGACGCAGAACGTAGGTTCCTGCTTCGCTGAAGCTGGCGGTCGTCGTCGTCGTCTGGTTGGCGTTGCCGAAGGTGACGTGCCCCGTCCCGCTCAGCTTCGACCATGTGGACGTGAGTGTGCCGCCGGAAGGAAGTCCGTCGTCGGTCAACGTGCCGTTCAGGGAGGCCGTCGCGGGCAGCGTGATGGTCTGGTCTGTCCCGGCATTGACGACCGGCGGTTGGTTGCCGGGGAGCACGGTGATGACCAGCGTGTCGCTGCTCTGATGCACCGAGTCGGAAGCGTTCATCCGCAGCGTGTAGGTGCCGGGGTCGCTGAAGGTGACATCGGTGAAGGGCGAGTCGGGATGTGCGAAGGTCGCCGTGCCGGGGCCGCTCACCTGCGACCACGTCATGGAGAGGCGCCGGTTGCTCGGCAGCGCGTCATCACAGGCAGAGGCGCGCAGCGTGGCCGTCATCGTGTCGTTGAGTGTCTGCGGCGAACCTGCATCGACACCGGGCGCGACGTTCGGCGGGGTGTCGAGAGGGAAGCCGAGCGTGCCGACGGAGAGGTCGTAGAGGACGGGGCTTTCGCCGCTCGACGCGCGCTCGAAGCTGACGCTGATTTTGATGTAGCGCCCGTTAGGCACTTCGGGGTCGTCGCCGTTCGAGACGACGAGGGGCTGCGTATAAGCCGCATTGTCATCGCTCGTGGCGACCGCGACGGTCAGTAGCCCGTCGCCGCAGACCTGCGCCGTCCAGCCGATGCGCCCCCATTCCGCGCCCGCTATCTGACTATCGAAGACGACCGACCACGTGCCGACGTTCGAGGTCGTCGTGTCGAGTTGCAACTGGTCGGGCGTGCTGTGCGCGAGGTTGACGAGGCTGCCTTCGTCGAAGTCTGCGTCCAGCGTGTAGACGCGCGCGGCGTGCGCTCTCGGCCTGACGACTACGGTCGTTTCGTCGAAGGCGCTGAACTGCGTATCGTCGCCGGTGAGCCGCAGCACGTAAGTGCCGGGCGCGCTGAAGGTGACGGCCGTGACGGGGCTGTCAGGACTGTCGAAGGTCACTGTGCCGGAGCCTGAGACTTTCGTCCACGCGACTTCGAGGACGCTGCCGACAGGCATCTCGTCGTCGCTCGCCGTGCCGTTGAGCGTCAACGGTTCGAGGAAAGTGATTTCCTGAGATGCACCGGCTTCAACCGAGGGCGGAGCGTTGCGCGGCAAGACCGTCACAGTGCATTCGTCGCTGACGTTGAAGCGCGTGTCGTCGGCCGAGAGGCGGAGGACGTATGTGCCTTCGACGGAGAACTGCGCGGACGTGGAGGGGCTGGCGGGGTCGGCGAAGGTGACCGCGCCGGGGCCGGAGACCTGCGTCCACTTCGTCTTGAGCGTGCTGGCGAAAGGCTGGCCGTCGTCGGTCGCCGTGCCGTTGAGCGGAGCGGGCGTCGGCAGGCGCACCGTCTGGTCAGCCCCGGCGTTGACGACCGGCGGCTGGTTCTCCGGGTGGACGGTGATGACGACATCATCGCTCACGCTGAACTCGGTATCGTCTGCCGTCAGGCGCAAGGTGTAGTCGCCGGGTGCGGCGAAGGTGGCAACGGTGGCAGGGGCGTGCGGGTCTGCGAAGGCGACATCGGCGGGGCCGCTCACGACGCTCCATCTCTTCGTCACGTTCGAGCCGCGCGGCAACGCGTCGTCGGTCACGATGCCCGCGAGAGTCGCCGTGTTCGGCAGTTCGATTGTTTGGTCGAGACCGGCATTGACGACGGGCGGACGGTTGCGCGGGAAGACTTCGACGCTGACCTCGTCGGAGACGGTCAGCAGCGAGTCGTTGACCGAGAGGCGCAGGACGTAGACGCCTGCCTCGCTGAAGGTGGCTGAGGTCGCGGCTCGACCGGCGTCGGCGAAAGTGACCGTGCCGGGGCCGGAGACTTTCGTCCAGTTGACGGAGAGCGTGCTGTTGAGGGGCAGCCCGTCATCCGTAGCCGTCGCGTTGAGACTCACGACATCGGTGGGAAGCGCGATGGTCTGGTCAGGCCCCGCCTCTGCGACGGGCGGGCGGTTGACGGGCGGCGGCGCGACATCGTTCTCCGTAATCTGCAAGACGCCGTTGCCGAAAATGTTGAGACGGTCGCAGGTGACCGTGCCCCGAATCCGGCCGTTGCCCCCGATGGAGACAGACCCCTGCGGGTTACGGACGACGGCGTAGAGCACGCCGTTGCCGATGACGCCGAGCGCGCCTTGCGCGACCGAGAGCAGAAGGTGTTGCGGGTTGTCGGCAGCGCCGACGGTCGAGCCAGAGAGAGACACGTTGCCGCGCACGTTCAGCTTGACGCGGCCGAGCAAGCGCAACTCGCTGCCGCCTGAGAGCGACAACTCTTCGAGGTTATAGACCGAAGGCTCTGTCGCTCCTTCGACGCCGAGGACGAACGCCGTATGGCCGTTGGCCGTGAACTTGCCGTAAGCGCCGGGCGGGATGGCAACCGCACCGGCCTTGCCGGAGATACTCAGGTCGCGCAGCGTCGCAGGGTTGCCGATTGTGTCGCCAGCTTTCGACAGAGACACGTCGCGCGTGCCCGTCGGAGCGGGCGGCGCAGAGACGGGCAACAGGCTGAGCGGGTTCGTCCGCGTGATGACGTGGCGCAGCCTCGCGTTGTTGCTGATAGTGATGGAATAGCCGCCGGGCTGTGTGCTCTCGACGCCCTCGATGACGCCGTCGAAGGACGGCTTGCCGCTGCCGATTGTGACGGTCGGCACGCCGGGCACGAGCAGGTCTGAGGTGATGGCGTCCGTGCCGTCGAGCACGACGTTTTCAGGGAGCAGTTGCCAGAGCGCACCCTCGACGCGCCCGCTGTCGAGTTGCGGCGCATGACGCACCACAGCAATCTTGTCGTAAACCTGCCGGACGCCGCCGATTTCGGACAAGGCGGCGGGCGAGAAGGTTATTTGTCCCCACTGTTCGACCTCTGCGAGACGGCCGACCTCGAACTCCGTGCCGTTCCAGCGCACACGCGCCAGCACGCCGGGCGAACCCTGTGCGATGAGGATGTCGCCGATGAGACCGGCGAAAGCGTCATCGGGCGCACCCCAGATTTTGCCGCCCGCCGGGTCAACGCCGTAGAAGTTTTCGTGCGCGGGGATAACGCGGATGTCTTCCGCGTTGATGCCGAGTTCGTAAGCGGTCGAGTTGCCCTGCGCGTCGAGAGCGTAGACGCGCCCTTCGTCTTTCGCCCCCGCCAGAATCTTTCCCGCCCAAGGGCCGTATCTGGTCGGGTCGTCGGGGATGGTCGTGACGCCAGCGAGGTGTGTGCCGAAGTCTGCGAGGCGCGTGGCCGCGCCTGCCGAGTTGACGCGCCAGACGCCGCCCGCCGTCGTGACGGCGATGAGGTCGCCGCCGAAGACGCCCGTCCGGTCAACGAAGAGACCACCGCTCAACTGTCCGGCCTCGCCCGCCAGCGTGACCCAGGGGTTCTGCACAGACGCCCCGTCAGCAGCCACGCGCGCGATAACACCCGGCACGCCCGTCCCGCTGAACAACTCGCCGGGCTTGAAGCCGCCGCGACTGATGCCCGCCCCGTCGTCGCGCGCCGTCGCAATCTTGACGCCGCCCGTCAGCCCCGCCACGTTCGAGTGCGGGCGATGCGTGCCGTCTGCGTCGAGCGCCTCGAAGTTGAGCGGCATCCCTGTCGGGTGGTTCGACGAGACGACGACCTTGCGCAACGGTTGATGATGCTCGATGCCCGTGTGCCCGGCGAACGCCGTGCTGAGCGGCGTCAGCACGACGCCGAACTCTTCCGTCACGGGCATCGAAGCGACTGTCTGCACCGAGTCCGCACGCGCGCTGCCGTCGCCGCCGCCCAACTTCCCAATCGCGGAACTGAGCGACGACAACGCATGACTGCCGAGCGACGTGAGCGAGAGGCCATGCGTCGGAGCGGCAAGGGCGGGCGGCGCAATCGTCTGCGCGAGCAGGATGAAGGCCAGCACTCTGGCGATAAAGCGGCGCGCAGGGAAAGCGTCGAGGCGGAAGTTTCGGGCGCAGTTGATGGTCGTTCTCTGTGGGGTGGGGGGCATTGACAGGCTCCTTACTCGAATGGGGTTGACTGTGGCGCGCGGTGCACGCGTCGTGATGGCAAACTTCTCTGTAGTTGGCGCTGTTACGGTCGTGTGACCGCGAAGCGAAGACCGGAAGGTGCGGAACCGTTGAACATGATGAGAAATGGTCAGCTCGACAGATTAAAATGATTGCCACGCGACCCGCCCGTGCCGCATTATTGACACTTCGCTGAACGCTTTGGCCTCTGCCCTGTATATGCGTAGAACTTCGAGGAAGACGGCCAAATTTTTCTGCCTCAACTTCTCTCAGGGAGAACAAGCCCCTTCGGAGTGTGTCCCGCCCCAAAAGTCTTTATGAGCGAAAAATCGACAGCGGAAATCACGCGGATTCTGCAAGACTGGAATAACGGTGATGAGGATGCGAAGGAGCGTCTGATACCTTTCGTCTACGATGAACTGAAGCGACAGGCGCGTTATCTGATGGCCTCGGAACGTCCCACACACACGTTGCAGCCGACCGCGCTCGTCCACGAAGCGTTTCTCAGGTTGAGCGAGCAGACCGGGATTGAGTGGCAAAATCGGAGCCACTTCTACGGCATCACTTCACGCCTCATGCGTCAGATTTTGGTTGACCATGCACGCCTCTATGCGACGGAGAAGCGCGGCCAGCATCAGATTCATTTTTCGCTCGACGACGTAGAGATTCCCCGCGAAGAACGCGCCGGTTCGATTCTCGCTCTGGATGAGGCGCTCAGACGGCTCGAAAGGTTCGACGAAACACAGGCGCGCATCGTCGAGATGAAATTCTTCGGCGGCTTGAACAATCAGGAAGTAGCTGCCAGTTTAGGCCTCTCCGAAAGAACGGTCGGGCGCGAATGGCAGGCGGCGCGGCTCTGGCTCTACCGCGAGTTGAATCAAAAATAAGTCGCTCGCCCTGCCTTTTTGTGTCCGACTCCGCCCACCGTTTTCGCATATCACACAGAGCTTTCGGGAAACGATTGAAGATGCACGCCGAAAACTGGAAAACCATCAAAGAAGTTCTGCTTGAAGCCCTCAAGCTCTTGCCCTCCGAGAGGCGAGACTATTTGCGGAGCGCGGATATTACGGCCGAGACACGCGCGGAGGTCGAATCGCTTTTGAGTCTGGAAGCGGAGGCGGAAGATTTTATGTCGCTCTCCGTCGGAGAGTTTTCCAGAGACCTGCTCGATGAGCCAGCGCGCGCCAGACAGAGAATCGGCGTCTACGAAATCGTCTCCGAACTCGGCTTCGGCGGGATGGGCGCGGTCTATCTGGCGACCCGCGCCGACGGAAAGTTTGAGCAAAGAGTAGCCATCAAGATGCTCAAACGCGAATTCAACACAGAGAAAATCCGCCGCAATTTCAACCGCGAAAAAGAGATTCTCGCCACGCTCGCACACCCGAACATCGCCACCCTGCTCGACGCCGGGACGACCGCCGACGGCGTTCCTTATCTCGTCATGGAGTACGTCAAGGGCGAGCCGATTGATAAGTTCTGCCGCAACCGGAAGCTCTCTCTAAATGCCCGTCTGAAACTCTTCAACAAGGTCTGCGACGCCGTCGCCTTCGCCCACCGCAATCTGATTGTGCACAGCGACCTGAAGCCGTCGAACATCCTCGTCAACACCGACGGCGAACCGAAACTGCTCGACTTCGGCATCTCCAAACTGCTCGACGCCAATGCCGACAACGCCAGCCAGATTACACATCTCGGCGCGTTGACGCCGCAGTACGCCAGCCCGGAACAACTCAAAGGTGAGCCGGTCACGACCGCCACCGACGTTTACAGTCTCGGCATCGTCCTCTTCAAGATTCTCACCGACAGTCTTCCGTATCATGTCGGCAATAGAACCAACGGGCATCTGCTGCGCGAGATAGCAGAAGCCGAGCCTGTGCTTCCGAGTGAAGCGGCGCGAACTCCGCTCGCCGTCTCTCAACTGAAGGGAGACCTCGACAACGTCATTCTCAAGGCGCTCTGCAAAGAACCGACCCGCCGTTATCAAAGCGTCGAACAATTCTCGGCAGACCTCTGGCGTTTCATCGACGGTCTGCCCGTGCTGGCGCGTCCGGCGACTTTCTCATATCGTGCGCGCAAATTTTACGGGCGCAACCGAGTCTCCGTCTGGGCGGCGGCGTTGATTGTCATCAGCTTGTGCGCGGGCATCGGCGTTGCTCTGGCGCAGGCCGCCGCCGCCAGAGCGCAGGCGCGAATCGCGGCCGAAGCTCAGCGTCAGGCCGAACTCGAAACCGCGCGTGCGCGAGCGGAAAAACAGAAGGCCGAACGGACGAGCCGCTTCATGCAGAGTTTTCTCGAATATGCCAACCCGCACTGGCACGGTCGCGGCAAAGGCAGAATGGATGTCACGGTGCGCGAGGCGATTGACGACGCCGCGACCCGCATCGACACGGAACTGGCCGACGAGCCGGAAGTGCGTGCAGAGCTTCACTACACCGTCGGTGAAGTTTACCGAACGCACTACGAGTACGAACATTCATTCAGCCACTTTCGCCGGTCGCTCGACCTGTACCGTCTGGTTCACGGCGACCGGCATCCGAAAGTGGCAAGGGGAATTTATTACCTCTGCGTCGCGATGGGTCGGACGGGCGCGGGCATCGAAGATGTTGAGCCTCTCTTGCGGCAAGCGATTGAGATGATGCGCGAGACCGACCCGGAAAACGTCAACCTGCCTTACATGCTGCAATCATTGGCCGGGTGGATTATGTCGGCCGAGAAGGGGAGCGGGAATGAGAGCCGGCTCGCCGACGCCGAAAGCCTGATTCTCGAAGCGAAAACTTTATTCATCCGGCATTACGGCGAACATCACGACTCGACCATCACGGCCGACAGCAGCCTCGCCAATCTGGCGCACGCGCGGGGCGACCTCGCGCGCGAGGAGGGGCTTAGGGAAGAGCTCGTCAGGCGTTTCCGCGAAGCCGATGCGGAGTACAACTACATCTGGGCGCTATTCTATTTGGCCGAAGTCAAGCTCGCTCTCGGCAAGACGGCGGAGGCCGAGAGCCTCATCGCGCAAACCCTCAAGTTGGGACGCAGTCGATGGAGCACAGACGATGCCCGGTTCAAGCTTCTGCTCAAGTCCGTCAGCGCGGCTCGCAACGCCGCGCGCAAATAATCATGAGGAGTTGCTGCGGCAGAGACGATTCGAACCGCCTGCGCCTGAGTCAACCGGCGAGGCGTGACAGGTGAGGCAACGACGCTTCAAAGGCTTCTGTAGACATCTGTGTTCAGGTACTTCAGCCCGGAGTCGGCCATCAGCGTGACCACTTTGGCCTGCGTCCCTAGCCGCTTCGCCACTTGAATCGCGGCGAGGACGTTGGCTCCCGACGATGTTCCGGCAAAGAGTCCTTCCTCACGCGCGAGGCGTCTCGCCATCTCCTTCGCGTCGTCTGTTTTGACGGGCAGAATCTCGTCAACGAGCGACGCGTCCCAGAGCGGAGGCGTGTAGCCGATGCCGACTCCTTCGATTTTGTGTGGGCCTGCCTGCCCTCCGAGCAAGACAGAGGACTCGGCCGGTTCGACGGCGACGATTCTGACGCCCGGCTTGTATCGTTTCAGCACCGTCGCAACGCCGCGCGAAGAAGCCGCCGTCCCGACGCAGTGAACGAAGGCATCGACCTCTCCGTTCGTTTGACTCCAAATCTCCTCGCCGAGCGAATAGTAGCCCGCGATGCTGTCATGGTTGTTGAGTTGGTCTGTCCAGTATGTGTCCGGCTCCTCACTCAAACGGCGTGCGGCCTCAATCATGTCCAGTATCAACTTCCGTGTGGTCAGTCCTCCCTCGCTTGCGACGAGCGTCAGTTCCGCGCCGAGCGCCGCCATCTGGTCGAGCTTCTCCCGGCTGAAC
This sequence comes from Pyrinomonadaceae bacterium, assembly GCA_035942915.1. Classification (GTDB taxonomy): domain Bacteria; phylum Acidobacteriota; class Blastocatellia; order Pyrinomonadales; family Pyrinomonadaceae; genus DASZCR01. The sequence goes on from DASZCR010000223.1 coordinate 45,388, forward strand.
GCGTCGGAACTGACAATCCGTAAGCGGTAGCCTTTGGCGGCGCAGACCAACGCGAGCGATGCCCCCGTGCTCCCGCCCGTGTACTCGACGACCGTGTCACCCGGCTTCAGGCGGCCGTCCTGCTCCGCACGCGCAATCACGGCCTGCGCCATCCGGTCTTTGACGCTGCCGGTCGGATTCTCCCATTCGAGTTTCACCAAGATATCTGCACAGTTGGGCGGAACGACCTTGCGCAGTCGAACCAGCGACGTGTTTCCGATGGCGTGGAGAATGTCCATATCTGCAATCTTATATATTCGCTGCGGACGACGATTCAAGGCCGTCCGTCAGCGAGTTGCGCCGAAGCGAAATAGAGAATTGATGAGCAGGATTCGTAGATGTGGCGGGATGACCGAACCTGACTGCTATGCATGTAAATCTTTCGTATTGACCTCCCGCCGAAGTTGGGTGTAACGTGCTCGCGGCCTTCAGAAACATCAATCGTGGTTGACGACGAGTACTCACCACTCGTCGGCTCTCGACACAGTCTTCAAATGACAACAGTCGAAAGCTCGCCGGTCGAAGGCCGGGTCTCTCAACGGCGGAATCAACCAACAGGTCTCGTGTGGATTGCATTAAAAGAGACATTCATGTCCTAAACCTCACGACAACAAAAGTTAACTGCACAGTTCGATGTCCGTTAGCGCGACATCGAGATAGACGGTACAAACTCCGCGTCGAGCGCGTGTCATGACAGGTTCGTGCTGAGGCCGGAGGTGTGCCGGGACGAGATGCACAGACTCGCTGCCGCTATTGCTGTGGCTTGTTGCTCTTTAACCTCACTATCAGTCCGTACTCACAACGGACTCTTCACACATGGGAGCACGGCTCCCAAAGGAGATGACTATGTCAGGACGAAACTCTATCCGCATCTTCTCAACGCTCGTCGCCCTCGCACTCACGACGGTGATGCCGACCCTCACGTTCGTCCCCACCTCACAAGCGCAAACGACACAGGAGACGGAAGGCTCGTCGAGCCGACCGGCCGAAGAATTGGAGGCTAGATTAGACCTCTCGGAGTCGTATGATAAGGCAGACATTGAAGCCGACCCTTATGCGCCTGATGACCGTGAACAGACCACCACGACCGCTTCCGCTGCTTCAACCGCGCTCTGGCCGATTCAGCCCATGCCCTTGCCGGGCGGTCTCGACCACGTCGCCAACGGAGTCGGCACGCGCAACGCGGGCTTCGGCACCATCCGCCTGCGCGGCGTGCCGCCGGGTTCTGTGGCCGTGAGGGCTTATCTCTACTGGGGCACCATCCAGAACGCGCCGCCCGCCACGCAGACCATCGCCTTCAACGGGACGCCGGTCAAGGGCAGGCTCATCGGTACGGGACAGACCTGCTGGTGCGGCGGAGTCTTTGCCGCTTATCGTGCCAGCGTCATCGCGCTGATTACACCGGGCATCAATAACGATTACCGCGTCTCGCAAATGCCGAGCGCCATCACCAACGGCAGCGACCCCTGGGAATCCGGCTGCAAACTGCCTCTCTCACAGGGCGCGAGTCTCGTCGTCCTCTACGCTAATGCCTCCGTGCCTCCGGCCGCGCGCGTCTACATCAACGAAGGCACGGCCTTCTTTGCCGTCGGCGGCATCAACACTTTCAACCCGCTGCCCGTCCCGCTTCCGTTCCACACCCAACTGAAGCACACGCGTCTGGGCGGCGACGGTCAGGTCGGATTCAGCACCTTCTCCAACCTGCCCATCACCAACGAGAGAACCTTCGTCGGGGCATGGCCTTTCGGCCCCGTCACGCAGATTAAGGGGCCGGGTTCACCCTTCAACGGCGATTCCGACTGGAACGGCGACGACGGCGTTCCGCTCAATCAACTCTGGGATACGCACACCGACAGGTTCAACATCGACCGCGCCAAGCCGATGATTCCTTTCGGTGCGGCTAACTATCTGGTGCGATACACGGCCAACGGCGACTGCATCTATGCAGTGGCTCACGTGCTCGGCACTCGTTAATTATCCTCAAGCAAACCAAACGCGCGTGTGGCGAACTGATAGGTTCGCCAC
>DASZCR010000224.1:0-2292 GCA_035942915.1 Pyrinomonadaceae bacterium
GATTAGTAAACGCGGCGACCATAATCTGGCCGTGCTGGCGCGGCTCAAGCCGAACGTCTCGCTGCAACAGGCGCAGTCCGAGATGACCTCTGTGGCGAAGGCGCTTGAGCAGGAGCATCCTGAGAGCAACGCATTTTATACGGTGACGGTTTTGCCTCTGCGCGAGCAGATTGTCGGCGACATCCGTCCGTCGCTGCTGGTGCTGATGGCGGCCGTCGCCCTCGTGCTGCTCATCGCCTGCTCGAACGTGGCGAACATGCTGCTGGCGCGCGCGACGGGGCGGCAGAGAGAGATTGCGATTCGCACCGCGCTCGGAGCCAGCCGCAGTCGCATCATCCGGCAGTTGTTGACTGAAGCCATCCTGCTCTCTTTGCTGGGCGGAGCGGTCGGCATTCTGCTCAATCTCGTCGGCATCAAGCTCCTGCTGGCGTTGCTGCCTGAGAGCGTCCTACGCATCGACGAGATTCCGACCGACGCCGCCGTGCTCGGCTTTACGCTCGTGCTCTCGTTCCTCACGGGCGCGTTCTTCGGCCTCGCCCCGTCGCTCAAGATTACTAAAGTTGACACCAACGAGATGCTCAAAGAGGGAGGCAGCAAAGGCTCGACCGGCGGCTTCCGACGCAATCGCACGCGCAGCATTCTGGTCATCTCGGAAGTTGCCTTCTCGCTGATGCTCCTTATCGGCGCGGGGCTTCTCATTAAAAGTTACATGAGCCTCTTGTACGTTAATCCCGGCCTCAATCCAGAGAACGTGTTGACGGCCAGAGTGCCGCTGGCCCAGACGAAGTATGCCGAGAGTTATCAGAAGAAGGCATTCTTCACGCGCGCGCTTCAGGAGTTGAAAGCTTCGCCGGGCGTGGTTGCCGTCGGCGCAACCTCACACGTCCCTCTGAGCGGGCAGGAGGCCAGTCGCGGATTTTCCATTGAAGGGAAGCAGGTTTCCTCACCGCAGGAGACGCCTCTCGGCGATAACCGCACGATAGACGCCGAATACTTCCGCGTGATGGAAATCCCGCTCCTGAAAGGTCGTCTCTTTACGGCGGCCGATAACGAATCAGCGCCCGGCGTCGTCATCATCAACGACAGCATGGCGCGCCGCTTCTTCTCCGGCGAAGACCCGCTCGGCAAGCGTCTGAAGATGGGCGGCCCAACCTCGACGCGGCCTTGGTTGACGGTCATCGGCGTCGTCGGCGACGTGAGACACACGGGACTCAAGGCTGAGGTCAGGCCGAGCATGTATGTCCCTTACGCGCAGAGCATCGAGCCGGACATGACGCTCGTAGTGCGGACGGCTTCCGACCCGATGGCGGCTGCCGCGACGGTGCGGCGCATCATCTGGTCGATAGACAAAGACCAGCCGCTGACCGACATCAAGACGATGGAGCAGTATTTCTCCGATTCGGTCGCGCTTCAACGCTTCAACATGCTGCTGCTCGGCGTCTTCGCCATCGTCGCGCTGATTCTGGCCGCGCTCGGCGTCTACGGCGTGATGTCCTATTCGGTCAGCCAGCGCACGCGCGAAATCGGGATTCGGATGGCGCTCGGCGCGCAGGCCAAAGACGTGCTCAAACTGATATTGAAACAGGGGATGTTTCTCGCCGTCCTCGGCGTCGCCATCGGCTTGACGGCCGCCTTCATCCTGACGCGCGTGATGCAGAGCCTGTTGTTCGACGTGGCGACGAACGATGTCGTCATCTTCATCGGCGCGGCGCTCGTGCTGATTTTGGTGATGCTGATTGCCAGTTACGTTCCGGCGCGCAGAGCCATTCGCATCGAGCCGACGATAGCCCTGCGCGATGATTAATCGAAACGTCGAGAATTTCGTCAACGCACTCGTCCGAGGTATTCCGAAGGAGCGACATCGACATGCAAGGGAACGATACGTCGTCGAAAAAACAGAAACTCCTCTCCATCTTACTTGAGCAGAACGCGTCGGGCTTCAACTCCTTCCCGCTCTCGTTTGCGCAGCAGCGTCTCTGGTTCTTCGAGCGGTTCGAGCCGGGCAATCCCGTCTATCACATCAACGGCGCGATTCGGCTGAAAGGCTCGCTCAACATCGACGCGCTCAGCCGCAGTCTTCAGGAAATCATCCGCCGGCACGAGATACTTCGCACGACGATTTTGGAGAACGAGGGGCAGCCGTTTCAGGTTATTCACCCGTCGGCTGACATTCCGCTGCCTGTCGTCGATCTGCGCTCCTTCCCCGAAGCCGAGCGCGAGACACGTCTCCGCGAGTTGGCCGCAGAAGAGATGGCGCGTCCCTTCGACCTGACGACGGGCCCGCTCTTGCGC
>DASZCR010000225.1:0-18868 GCA_035942915.1 Pyrinomonadaceae bacterium
CACGAACGCGCCGCGCATCCGTCAACAGATGCGCGGCGCGTTTTCTCCTTCTGCGCGGCCGTCTTAGATAGACAGCCGCGAAGTCTCTTCCCTAGTAGCCTTCCGTGTGCTCGCGCAGCCACTCGTTGAGTTCTTCCTCCGTCGGTTCGCGTCCCAACTCCCCGCGCAGACGCTCGCGCACATACTCGCGCTCGCCGCGCGCCGCGTCTTCGAGAGACGTATCAGTCTCCTCTGCCTCCGACCCGTCGGCCGCCGTCGTGTTGAGCGACGCCCACAGCGCGCCGTTTCGAGACGCGCCCGACGGCGCATGAAAGTCCTGCTGATACGGCATGAAGTCTCCTCTCCCCTTCCCTTAAATCGCGCGTGCCGCTTCCATCAACTGCGCCAACGCCTGCCGCTGCTCTGCGGAAGCGTCGAGAAAACGGACAGCTAAACCAGCGCCGAGCATCGTGTGGACGACCTCGCACGAGAGCGAGAGCCAGCGCCCATCAGGCAGACGCAACTCCAACTCGACGCGTTCGCCCGGCGCGGCCTGCCCTGTCGCCTCAAGCGAACAACCTCCCGCGCTGATGTCGTAAGTGCGCGTCGTCTCTGTCGCGGCATGATGCGTCAGACGCGCCTCCAACGCCACGCGCACGCGGACACTCTTTCTGCGCTCCTCCGTCAAGTGTAGCGGTCTCCTCTCCTCAGCGCGCGAATATTAAGCGCATCGCGCCGGACGGCGCAAGTCAGGTGTCCGTCGGCGTAGCGATTCTATACCGGAGCAGTTCTTTGGCCTTGAACGCGGCATAGATGACGGCGGCCAGACAACCGATGCCGCCCGCGACGACCGAGAACGGCGCGCCCAACCAACCGGCCACAAGCCCCGCCTCCAACTCGCCCAACTGCGGCCCGCCCATGAAGAAAATCATGTTCACAGAGGTCATCCGCCCGCGCAGACGGTCGGGCGTGATGAGTTGGCGGATGGTCAGACGAATGACTGTGCTGACCGTGTCGGCCGCGCCCGTCAACGCCAGCATCAGGAACGAGAGCCAATAGCTGCGCGAGAGTCCGAAGACGACCGTCGCCGCACCGTAGACGGCGACCGAGGCGATGACAATCGCGCCCGGCCGCTTCCACTCAGGACGACGCGCCATGACAAGTCCGGCCAGCACAGCCCCGACGGCTGCCGCCGCCGACAGCACGCCGTATCCGCGTTCGCTGACGCGCAAAATCTCCGCCGCGAAGATGGGCAGCAGCGCCGTCGCCGACGCGAAGAACGTGGCGACGAAATCGAGCGCCATCGTCTGCACCATGACGGGCGTGCGCCAGACAAACCTGAGACCTTCGGTCAACGCGCCGAGACTGACCTTGACGGCCTCCTCCGTCTGCCCGCGCCCGCTCGCCTTCATCAACAGCGCAGCAGCAATCACGGCGAGAAAGCTCAGGGCGTTCGCCGCATAGACGGTCGCCGCACTGTACTCCGCGAGGACGAGTCCGCCGAGCACAGGCCCCGCGACGGTCGCCACCTGAAAGGCAACCAGCGTCAGGCTCGCCGCGTTCGGGAAGTCGGCCGCTGAGACGAGCGAAGGCATCAAGGCCTGCCGCGCCGGATTGTCGAAAGCGTGTGCGGCCGACGACAGCGCCGTCAGCGCGTAAATCAGCCAGACGCGCTCGAAGCCGTAAGCCGTGACGGCCGCCAGCGCCGCCGCGCACAGCAGCATCGCGCTCTGTGTGGCGATGAGCAGACGCTTGCGATTGAGCGCGTCGGCCACGACGCCGCCGACGAGCGAGCAGAGGATAATCGGCACGACGCGCGCCAGCCCGACCGCGCCGAGCGCAAAGGCCGCCGCACGCTCGCCCGACGGTCTGACAAGCTGATAGATGTGCCAGTTGATGGCGATGATTTGCATCTGCGACCCCGTGATGGAAACAATCTGTCCGAGCCAGAGCAGACGAAAATCTCGATGCCTGAGCGCCGCGAAGTACGACGAAGAACGCGGCGCGGAGGCGACCGTCTCAGGTTGAGCGTTGTTGTCGGCCGGTGTCTGTTGAGAAGAAGCGTCCACGCGAATCGTCACACCTCTGGCGCCGTCGGTCATGGCGCTGCGGTCAGACGTTAGACGAGATTCGTTGAGACTTTATGTCGCCGCACACTGCGCTCGTGCGCGCCTTGAGAGCAACATTCGCCGAGTATTTCCAATTGACAAGCCTGTGGGGTCGGTCTACTCTGCACGCGCTTGACGGCAAGTTACCCTCTGGTTCGACCTCGTTTGAGTCTTCCTTAACCAGTGACAGTTCGAGAAGGATGATAGGCGTCTAGCCGCGCCCCCGCGCGCACACGTCTGTCTCTCATCCCTAAGCTCGCGCCCTACGTGTGCGCGACGTTTCCCCGACGCTCCAACTATCTCATCAACCGAGAATCCTCAAGGAGAAACTCTTTATGTTCCCCTGCGAAACCACCCCCAACCTTAACCAATCCGACGCTTTCGTCAAACATCTCGGTATGTTCACGCACCCTGTCGGCGCACATCTGACCGACCGCACCAGACCGCTCGGCGAATGGGTCGAACGGCGCATCGAACTCGGCACGTGGCCTTACGCACGCGCACTCCAAAGACAACCGGCCACCGTCACGCGCGTCACCGGACAGAACGGCACGGCCGTCGATGGCATCAACTTCGGCTCGCAGGACTACCTCGGCCTTTCGGCACACACGAGCATCAACGAAGCCGCCATCCGCGCACTCAGCGACTACGGCCCGCACAGTGCGGCCTCCGCCATCCTGCAAGGCAACACGGCTCTCTCGCGCGCACTCGAAGGCGAACTCGCAGAGCACGTCCAGACCGAACACGTCATTCTGTTTCCGACGGGATGGGCGGCCGGTTTCGGCACCATCACCGCGCTCGTCCGCCCGCACGATTACGTCGTCTTAGACCAGAACTCGCACGCCTGTCTGATGCAGGGCGCGCGCGCCGCCACCGAGAAGCACACCTTCTTTCGTCACAACGACGTGGCGGACGCGCGCCGCAAGCTCGAAAGGATTCGCGCGAAAGACTCGAAGAACGCCGTGCTCGTCGTCACCGAAGGAATCTTCTCAATGGACTCGGACAGCCCGGACATCGCGCGTCTTCAGGAGGTCTGCCGCGAGTTTGAGGCCGTGCTGCTCGTCGATGTGGCGCACGACCTCGGCGCAACCGGCCCGCGCGGCACAGGGCAACTCGGCCTGCAAAGTGTCCTCGGCAAAGTTGACCTCGTGATGGGCGCTTTCTCGAAGACCTTTGCCAGCAACGGCGGATTCCTCGCCATGCACGATGCGTCCGTCAAGCATTTCGTCAGCATCTACGGCGGCTCGCACGCCTTCTCGAACGCGCTCTCGCCGATTCAGGCAGGCGTCGTCAGAGAGGCGCTCGCGGTCGTGCGTTCAAATGAAGGCGAACGGCTGCGCGCACGCTCGGCGGCCAACATCGAGCGTCTGCGTTCGGGCTTTGTCGCGCGCGGCCTCGAATGTTTCGGAAACCCTTCGCCGATTGTTCCCGTCAGCGTCGGAGACGAGAAACTGGCGCGCTGGACGGCGCGCGCCGTCGAGGAGCACGGCCTGATAGCCAACCTCGTCGAGTATCCGGCGGTCGCGCGCGGCCACGCACGCTTCCGCTTTCAGGTGATGGCGACACACACGCGCGAGCAGATAGACGCGGCCGTTCGTCTCTTCTGCCGCTCGGTTGAAGAAGCACGGCTCAACCTCGCCGACTTGTGAGGCGTGGCGCGCCAGCGAATCTGCCGAAAGCAAAGGGCGACCCGCTTGCACACGGGTCGCCCTTTTGCACGCGCTTTGACGCGAGCTTAGAACCTGTAGCGATAGCGCAGGGTGACGCCGCGACCTGCGCCGTCAATGCCCCAACTGATGCCGCGATACATCTTGTCGGCGATGTTCTCGAAGTCAACGAAGACTTCGGAGTGCTCGTCGAAGCGAAACGCGCCGCGCACGCCGACGAGACCGTAGCCGGGAACGGCCGTGAAGAGCGGGACGGCCGTGTTGTTGTTGACGACGGTGACGCCGTTGATGGTTGCGCCGATGGGCAGCACACGATTCTGCACCTGAGCTAAAGTCTCGCCGGTTGCCAGCAGGATGTCGTCGGCCGTGTTCGGGCGACCGTCCGCGCCGTTACCGATGAGGCCGCGTGCGCGTGCGCCGCGATTGAAGAAGTTGGCGATTTGTCCGCGCGTGCGCGCCGCGCCCGTCCGGCGGTCGGCAAGGTCGAGCGACGAGAGGCGTCGCTGTCGCGCGGCCAGCGTCGTATAGGCTTCGACGTAGAAGCGCGACGTGCCGCGCGGTTGATAGCGCAGGCTGAGGAAGCCGGTCGCGGGCGGAATGCCGCCTTCGATGTTCGGCGGCAGGCCGTTGAGCAGGCTGTGCGCGCGGATGTAGGTGAAGTTGCCGGTCGTCGTGAAGTCGTCGGTCAGGCGCGCCTCCGTGTTGAACTCGACGCCGTTGAAACGCGCGTCGTCGAAGTTGACGCGCACGAGCACGGGGCTGGTTGCGGCGGCGACGAAGACGAGACCGTTGGCGTTCTGCGCCGTGATGCGCTCGCTCCCTAGAAACGTGCCGACCGCGCCCGGCGGAAGGATAAGCGCCTGGTCGAAGTAAACGTCCTTGAGCTTATTGGTGAAGCCCGTCAACTCAGCCCTCACGCGCGCGTGGCTGTAACGGAAGCTGAGGTCGAAGCTGTCGCTGGTTTCAGGGCCGAGCGGTCTGACGGGGATGCCTGTGGAGACGGCGTCCGTGCCTGCGGTCGTGCCGATGAGGCCACCGAGGGCAGCGGCCGTCGCAGCGTCAACTTCAAAGCCCGTGCCGACGAGACCGATGATGCCGAGGTCGGTCGTGTTCGGTGCGCGGAAGCCGCGCGTGTACTTGGCCGCGATGTCGAAGCCGCCGCCGACGTTGAAGACGACGCCGAGACGACCGGAGAAAGCGTCGAAGCGCGCGCTGTCGTCCGGGAAGAGACGGCGACCCGTCGTGGGGTCGAAGGGCGCGTTCTCGTCGCGCGATTGATAAGACGCGACGTTGTAGCGCAACGCGCCGCTCAGGCGCAGCCGGTCAGGCACGACCGTCCAGGAGTCTTGCGCGAAGAAGCCGTAGGAGAGGTAGCGCGCGCCGTGCGGGATGCGCGGGCGCGAAGGGACGTTCGCGCCGCTGACGGGGTCGAACGTAAAGGCTGGGGCGGAAATCTTATCGCGGTAGATGTCTGCGCCGACGAGCAGCGTGTTGTTGTCGCCAATCTGCTTGTCGAGATAGAAGTTGAAGCCGAGGACGTTCGTCCGCTCGCGCTGCGAGGTAATCGCGCCAAGCGGATTTCCCTGCCCGCCCTGATTGACGCGCTCCTCGCGCTGACCATTATAAGAGAACGTGAATGAACCGTTGTCGAAGAACCACAGATTCTGCTTCGAGAGACGGACGTAGAAGAGGTCTGTCATCAGGTTGCGCAGGTCTGCGATGAGGTTTCCGTCGCCACCGAGCAATTGGTCGTAGCGGCGTCCTCCGTCCTGCTGGTTGCGCGCGTAGCTGACGAGCACTTGCGTCGTGTCGTCGATGTTGAAGCTGGTGCGCAGCAGTCCGCCGTACTGCGTAAAGGCCGTGTCTGGGAGGCGTTCGCCGAAGATGTCTGAGGGGATGCCGAGAAAGCGCGTCAGCGCGGAGTGCGAGTCGAGGCCGCCGCCCGGTCGCAGGCGGTTGATGCGGCGCGCGTTGAGGTTCAGGAGCAGGCCGTAGCGGCGCGTGCCGTAGGTGAGCAGCGTGTTGCCGCCGAAGCCGTTGGTCGCAGACGAATAGAAGACGTTGGTGTTGCCATGCCACTCGCCATCCGTGCCGCCGTAGACGGGCGCACGCGAGATGAAGTTGACGACGCCGCCGAGCACGTCCGAGCCGTACTGCGAACTGTTCGGCCCGCGCAGGATTTCGACCGTCTCAAGGCTCGACGGCTCAATCAGACTGAAGAACGTGCCGACGCCGCCGCGCTGCGCGCTCGTCGTGTAGCGCACGCCATCGACGTAGACGGCGACGTTCCTGCCCGTCAGGCCGCGCACAAACACGGCGCTCAGCGACGGGCTTGTGCGTTGCAGATTAACGCCCGGCTCCTCGTCCACCACCTGCGCGACCACTTCAGTCGCACGCATCGCAATCTCTTCGGCGTTGACGACGTTGACCGGCTGCGCGACGTTGCGCGCGTCGGCCGCCTGCCCCGCCTCGGCCGTCACCGTCACCTGCTCGCTAAGTTGACTGACTTCGAGCACGACGTTGACTTCCGCCGTCTGGCCGGGCGCGAGTTGCGCGGCCACGCGACGCGTGCTGAAGTCCGTGCCGGAGACGATGACGACGTAAGACCCGGCCGGGACATCCTCGAAACGAAAGCGCCCTTCGGCGTCCGTCTCCGTCGTGCCGAAGACGGCCTGCTGGGCGTTGACGAGCGAAACGTCTGCGCCGCCGAGCACCCCACCGGCCACGTCTCTGACGACGCCCGTCAGCACGCCGCGCGACCCCTGCTGTGTCGAAGACGATGACTGTTGCGCCCGCGCGCTGTCGGTGAAAGACGAGACGCACAGCGTCAACGCCAGCGCACACCAGAGAGTGGTCAGTATTCTTTTCATGATTGTTACGTCGTTTGTGACGGCAGTGAGATTTCCGCAGCCGGACAGCGAAAGGTGAGCTTACCTGAGACCTCTATCTACTACCATAGCTCGTAGTTCAGGCGGGACGAGCAGCGGCGGGAGAATGCGTGCTATTTGAGCAGATGAACGACGTGCTCTGTGAGGGTGTGAACCGTTGCTAAGAGTTGCAGGTCGGGAAGCATTGCCAAGAGCATCGCGGCGAGACCGATGAGACCGATGCGGAGCGTGTTTCCCGACGCCAAAAAGTTGCGGCGCGTCTGCTCGGCGCCGTCTGCGGCCATGTCCGTCAGGCGACGCACACGCCCTGCCAGTCCGTCGTCTGTCACTTCCAGAAGGAAGGCGCTGACCGGCGCGACGTGGCTTGCGCCCGTCGGCATCATGCGCGCAATCTTGACGAGCGCGGCGGCCAGATTGAGCGCTCCGGCCGCGCCCTCGCGCGCCGCATATTCATCCGCCGCACGCTCTGCCTCCTCCGCCCACGCCTTATCGAGCGCACGCCCCATCCAGGCTATCGGCAGCACGTCGCGGCAGACTTTCAAGACGGCGCGCTTGAGCGTATCGCGCGCGACGAGATGCCCGCGCTCGTGCGCCAGCGCGACCTCCATCTCCTCGCGGCTGAGCGCATCGAACAACTGCCCCGCGACAAACAGCCTCGGACGCACAGCCCCGACGACGGCGATAACCGGCGTCGGATGGCGCAGTCGATAAGCCTCGACACAGACGCCTTCAATCCTCAGAGGCTCTGCGCGCCGCAGCCACTCGGCCGTCAACCGCCGCGTCGCGCGCCAAGAGGCGACGCCGCGACACAAGGCCAGCCCGACGCCGAACGCCGAGACGAGCGACAGCGCCACGAGCGGCAGCCCGACGGAATCCGGCGCAGGATACGGTTCATAAACCAGAAAGGCCGGGACGAGCAGCGCCGAGACGAACGCGAGCGCGAGCGTCGGCGGCAGCACGCGCAGTGCGAAAACGGTCTTGGCGCGCGCCGAGGCAGACCACCCTCGCGCGCCTCTGTGCAGAGCCGTCCAGAGCATGGTCGCCGCCGACGTGAAGACGGCGTTTAGCAGGAAGAAGACTGACAGGGCAAGACAGAGCGCCAGCGCGTAGTAGGTCACGGCAACTCCTTTCGCTCTAGTTCTCGCTTCTTGCGTCTGACGAGACGGTCAAGTTCGTCGAGCAGTTCGCGGTCGCGTTCGCCGACGGCCTCGACGATGCAGGCCAGCAAAGGCTCGGCCTCACCTCCGGCGCGGTTGAGCAAACCATCGACGACATCTTCAGCCAGACCGCGCTCCAACTCCTCGCGCGTCAGCCGCGCCTTGTAGAGAAATGCGCGTCCGCTTTTACGCCGCGCGAGCAAGCCCTTCTTGTGCAGCCGGTCGAGCGTCGTCATGACGGTCGTGTACGCCCTGAAATCGCCGAGCGCACGACGGACTTCGCCGACGCTGACCTCGCCTTCGCGCCAGACCAACTCCATCACCTCGCGTTCGAGCGCGCCGAACGCCGACGCGACGGCCTCGCGCGGACGCTTAAATCCTCTCAACTTGAATCCCGGAATCTTCACCGCGCCGAGTATTCATCACACGAGCAGGCCGAGTCAACCGCTCAACCTCAGAACGCACGTGCGGCCTCGGACTATCGTAGTTCCGAGGCCGCAACGTTCGCTTAACCGTGAGTCTGACCAAGCGACTACTTGCACTTCGAGTAGCCGCAATCGCGGCACGAGTCGCAGCCGGAGGCGTGTTCGAGTTGGCCGCCGCATTCGGGGCAGGTGCTAATCATCGAGTAGCCCACGTAGCCGCCGCTTGCGCCTTTGGCAACGCCGGTTGTCGGCGTTGTCTCAGGAGCAGCCGACGGAGTTTGGACAGCGACGGCGTGGAGTGTGGGTTCGGCAGAGGCGGCGGCGCGCGCCGAGTCGGGCAAACCCTGAAGGCGTCTGCTCGTGAGCATCAGGCACTCGGCCACAGCCTGTTCCGGCGAGGTCAGCAGCCGCTCGTTGAACCAGACGGCATGCGTGCCCGTGACCTTGTTGAGACTGTGCGCCACCTCGCGCACGTCGAAGCCGCCGCGCAGCATCTTCGAGGCGAGCAAGCCCACACCGCCGGATATCGGCCCCGTCGCAAAGACTTCGAGAATCATCCGGCCGTCGTGATTGACCGTCACGTAGAGGTTCGCGCCGTCGAACGGAATCTGCCACGTCGCGCCCTTCAACTCGCGCGGACGCTCGACGCGCGTGGTCGACGTCGTTGTTGCCTGCGGCGCGGCGGCGGTGGCCGCGAGAGGCCGCGCGGCAGAGACGGCTGGCACGGACTCCGTCTGCATCTCTTCTTCGACGCTCGTCGCACTTGTCGCCGCCGCGTCGGCGACGATGGCCGGGTCGCACGCGACCTCGCCCTTCGGCTCTGCGCCCTTGACGGTCGAGAGCACCTGAGAGTCGCGCGAGCCGTCGCGGTAGTAGCTGACAGCCTTGCAGCCCAACTCGCGCGCGAGCCGGTAGAGATGGTCAACCGATTCGAGCGTATCGTCAGCCGCGCCGTTGCACGTCTTCGACACTCCGTTATCGACGTGGCGCTGCGCGGCGGCCAGCACATGCACGTGCTGCTCCGCCGTAATCGACATCGCCGAGATGAAGTAATCGGGCAACTCGCTTTCATGCTCGACGACGTAGGCGGCCGCACGGTCGATTGATTCCTGGTCGGTCTGGTCAACGTCTATGCCGAGCGCCTGCGCCGCGATGGTGTGGACGTAGGTGCGCTTGCCGATGGTGTCATGACGGACGTAAGCCCAAGAGAAGTTCGGCTCGATGCCGGAGGAAGTTTCAGCCACGAGCGAGATAGTGCCGGTCGGCGCGATGGTCGTCGTCTCGTAGTTGCGCGGCGTCAAGGCCACGTCTTCCGGGATGCCAATCTCCTCGCGCAGGAACTTGTCGTAAGCCTCCTTGTTCGGGCGGTACTCTGGGAAGACACCCTTCTCCGCGCCGAGGCGGCAGCTTTCCGTCCACGCTTCGCGCCGGACAAAGGACATCACTTCGTCCATCAGGTCAATCGACGCGGGCGAGCCATAGGCGACTTTGAGTTTCAGGCAGAGGTCTGCAAAACCCATCACGCCCAAGCCGACGGGACGCGTGCGTTTGACCACGTCGTCGATTTCCGGCAGCGGCCACGAACAGACATCAATAACGTTGTCGAGGAAGCGCGTACACCAGCGCGCCGTCTCTGCCAGACGCTCCCAGTCGAGGCGCGTCTGCGGGTCGTAGAACTTGGCGAGGTCGACGGAGCCGAGGTTGCACGAGTTGTTGAAGTGCAAAGCCTGCTCGGCGCAAGGATTGGTCGCGAAGATGGGCCCCATCGACTTCATCATATGATTATGACGATTGACCTCATCAATAAAGATGACGCCCGGCTCTGCGTAGCGGTGCGCCGAGGCGACGATGCGGTTCCACACGTCGGGCGCGTAGACCATGCCGGGGCGCGGCGGCTCTTCGCGCGTCGTGCCCGAAAGGTCTGCCGTCTCGAAGGCGGCGCGGTCGCGGAAGGTGACGGTCGAGCCATCCGGCCGCCGGTAGATGGCATATGAGCCTTGCTGCACGGGGTCGAAAACCTCTTCCGTCCAAGGCTCGCCGTCGAAGCTCAACTGAAACCACTCGCCCCGGTCAACCGCCTCGAAGAACTTGTCCGTGACGGTCACGGAGATATTGAAGTTGGTTAAGCTGTGCTGGTCGTTCTTGGCATGGATGAAGCGCAGGAGGTCTGGATGGTCAACGCGCATGATACCCATGTTCGCGCCGCGCCGGACGCCGCCCTGCTTCACCGTGTCGGTCGTCGTGTTGAAGATGTTCATGAACGAGACCGGGCCGGAGGCGACGCCGTGCGTCGAGCGCACCATCGCGCCCGCCGGACGCAGTTTCTCGAAGGTGAAGCCGGTGCCGCCGCCCGTCTGGTGGATGATGGCCGCATCGGTGGCCGTCTTCATGATGCCCGCAATCGAGTCCGGCACGTCCAAGACGAAGCAGGCGGCGAGTTGCCCGGAAGGCTTGCCCGCGTTGACGAGGCAGGGCGTGTTCGGGACGAACTCGCGCCGCAGCATGATGCCCGAAAGAACTTCGTAGAACTCGTCGCGCTTGCGCTCGTCCGTCTCGGCCAGACTGACGTGGCCGACGACGCGGCGCACCACGTCAGGCCACTCCTCGATAGGCTCGCCGTGCGAATCCTTGAGGCTGTAACGCTTGCTGATGACGCGGCGGGCGTTGAGTCCGATGGTCTCGTAATCTTGGGCGGGACGTGCGCCGGTGACGTTGACGGGGGCTGAACTTCCTTCGGGGGCGTTCGGCTCGATGACGGTGCTCATTGCTGTTCTACCTTTCCCACGCGGGGAGCGTTCCTTCCAGAAACGCTTTTGAATTGACTCTCTGCCAAAAAATTTGGACGCATCAACCTGCCTTCGGCTCAGGGCGCGTCCCGTCTTTCGGTGTGGCTCGGATACTGCGGCTGGCTTTGGTCTTGCAGGGGCGAAAGGAGTCCCGACCTGCGGCAAGCCCAAGGGGGCGTCATCCGCCAGCGACCCTGCACTCCTTCAAGCGAAGCGGAGTATACATAGCTCCTTGTGGGCTGTCAATAGCCTGACCCAATATATTGTGTCCGTCTTTCTTTTCAGTCCAATAGAGCGCGCTCTTTAAGATTTTACCTTAACCACTCAACACCCTCCCGAAAGGCTCTCGAAAGCGCGCCGGCCGCTTGTGGAAATTCGACGCGGCGGGGCAGAATGGGGCAAGTAATTCAGGCTCTCGCGCATCTAAGTTGGCGGGCGAATAAATCACTGGAGAGAGGCTTCAAAAAGCTTTGAGCGAAGGAAATTTTTCAGGGGATACACTTGTGCGTGCGACGGCCGCCGACGGCCTCGTGCGTTGTATGGCAGCGGTCACGACCGAGACGGTCGCGGAGGCCGCGCGCCGACACGCCGTCTCGCACACGGTGGCGGCGGCGCTTGGCCGGACGCTGACGGGGACGCTGCTCCTCGGCGCGGGGCTTAAGGAGTTCGACCGTCTGACCGTGCAGATTGAATGCGACGGCCCGGTCGGCGGCATCACTGCGGAGACGAACGCGCAGGGGCGCGTGCGCGGCTATGTGCGCAACCCTGATGCTGATGCGCCGTTGAAGCCGAACGGCAAGTTCGACGTGAGCGGCATCGTCGGCAGCGGGATGTTCTACGTCACCTATGAATCAGGCTACGAGATAGGGCTTTACCGCGAACCTTATCGCGGTTCGGTGCCGCTCATCTCAGGCGAGATAGGCGAGGACTTCGCATACTATCTGGCGAAGTCTGAACAGATACCTTCGGCCGTGCTGTTAGGCGTGCTGGTGCGTGCGCGTGAGTCTGGCGAACGCTACATCGAGGCGGCCGGCGGGCTGATGGTGCAGGTGATGCCGGGCGCGGACGAGCGGACGGTGGCGGCCATTGAAAGCACCGTAGCCGAGACGCCGCACGCGACGACTCTCATCCGCGAGGGCGCGCGTCCCGTAGACATGCTGAAGGCCGCGCTCGGCGAGACTCCGTTCGAGGTGCTCGAAGAGCGCGAGATAGGGTTTGCCTGTACCTGCTCTTACGAGCGCGCTTACTCACTCGTCTCCTCTGTCGACCGCGCAGAGCTTGAATCGATGCTCGCCGAAGACAAGGGAGCGGCCATGACCTGCCACTTCTGCAATGAGACTTACCGCATCGACGAGCCATCGCTGGCAGGCATCATCGAAGGCAAGGGCGAAGCGAGCGAATAAAGGTGGAATAGATTATAGGGCAGTGCTCGCGCAGACAGTTCCGACGAACGTTTGAGATGAAGTTGAGCCGTGCTCTTATCGAAAAGAGAGAGAAGGCCGGACACGTTGTCCGGCCTTACTCTTTATGGTCGAGATTTGTCGAGAGACGAAAGTCTCTATTTCGCAGAGGAGTTGGAGGTGAGCAGGTCGTAGTTGCCGATTTCGCGGTTGTGGTTGTCGAGCGCGCCGATGGCATCGGAGGTATCTTCGAGCATCTGCTTGGTCATCGCGATGGAGTCTGAGAGTTGCTCGAAGTCGAGCGCCGAGACGCGTTCGGGCGTCGGCAGCGTGACGACCTGGTCGTTGACGAGGCCGAAGAAGTTCTCGATGGACTGAAGCTGGCCTTCGACGAGTTTGACGGAGCGGTCGAGTTCGTTGAAGGCGGCGAGACGGCGCTTGAGAATCTCGACGTTGGCCTGTTGCACGCGGCGCGCGCGTTCGTCGGGCGCGTTTTCGACGGCGCGCTCGGCCTGCGTCAGTTGGTTCTGCACGGCCTGACGGTTGATGGAGCGGAGATGATTTTTGCGTCGGCGATAAACGTCGAGCAGGTCAACGAAATCCTCCCAACGCTGGTCGAGGCTCTTGATGTTGGCGGGCGGCTCTTTCGTTCCGGTGAATTTGACGTAGTTGTCGAAGATTTGCTTCTTCAGCCACTTGAGATAGAGCACGGCTTCGCGCTCGCGCGGGTCGAAGCCTTCAATCATCTTCTCTCGCAGGCGGTTGCGATGTTCGAGCAGGCGGCGACGATTGCGCCCATCGACGAGGCGCCGGTAGAGGGTGCTGGCCGGAACCGTGGCGAGATACGCGCCTTCGGCCACGAGGGCGGCGGCGAGCGGTATCGGCGACTGTGTGTAGGCGGCCGCGACGGCGAAGCCCGCCAACCCCCAGAAGTTGACGGGTTCCTTCAGAGCCTCTTTCAAATACTCGATACTAATCTTTCTCTCCGCCATAACGATGAATCAGAGCCGACGAGCAATTTAAAGTGAAACCGACCGGCCGAGGGAGTTTGCCGCGCGGCTGAATCCTTGTGCGCTTCTTCCTTAACGGTCGTCGCCTGCCGGCAGCGCGGGCGTCTCCTTTGCGCCCGTCCCCAACAGACCCATGCTGCGCTTGTATTCGAGCAGCTTATCCTGCAACTGCATGTCCAGCGCCTCGCGCTCGATTTCCTGCATCTGGTTGTCGATGGAGGAAGTGCCGAGTTGCATCTTGGCATCGGCGGTCGCCGAGCGGCGGTCAATCTTCTCGCGCATCTCCTCGAAGGTCGAGGCGTCGTCGCCGAGTTGGAACGACTGCATGGTTTGCGCGAGTTGCTCTTGCAGTTTCGCCTGCTTCGACTGATTGATGAGTTGCATCGCCTCGGCGGTGCGGCGCTGCATCTGCAAGACGTAATTGTCGCGCGCCTTGAGCGCCTGCTTGGATGCGACGCTCGCGTGGTCGAGTTGCTGCGAAGTCTTCTGGAGGTCGAGTTGCGCCTGTTGCAGTTGGCCGATGTAGGCGGTCGCGATGTCGTCGCGGTTCATCTTGACGGCCGCTTTAATCTTCGAGTCGAGGTCGACAACTTGAGATTCCAGACGCTCCTTGTTCTTGGCGAGCAGGCGTTCGGTCGCCATCACCTGCGCAACTGAGTTGTTGAGTTCAGGCACGCGGTCGCGCATGTCGCGAATCGTCTGTTGGAGTATCAGTTCCGGGTCTTCGGTCTTCTCGATGACGCCGCCGAACATGGCGCGCAAGGAACGCTTCAATCTGGCAAACAGTCCCATCTCTTCCGTCCTCCGCCCGACGCCCCGCTCGAACCTCTCTCGAACAGGTGCATCCAAATTTAAACACGCCGCACATCAACCGGCGTCTTCCAACAAGAGCCTTGTACGTTGCCCCGCGTCGCAGGGTTGCACTTGCTGAACAGCCGCAAACGCCCTCTGCTTCGGAGTATAACAGGGTTTCGACGCGGAGAAAACAGAAGGCAGAAGACGGCCGACCCTCGACGCTCAAGACAGGTTTGCACGTTCCGGCGACTCTCTCTCTGCACGCTACTGCCGGCCGCTTTCCGCCGTCTGTCTGCCGAAGCGGCCGATATCGCGGCGATATTGCAGGCCGTCCCAGTGCAGGCGCGCGGCCGCCTCGTAGCAGCGTGCGAGCGCATCATTGAGCGCCGCGCCGGTCGCTGCGAGGCCGAGGACGCGCCCGCCCGCCGTTAGATAAGAGCCGTCGTCGGCGCGCGTCGTCCCGGCGTGAAAGAGGCGGACGCCCGAAGTGCGCGCCGCTTCGTGCAATCCTTCGATGCGCGCGCCGGTTTCGGGTCTCTCCGGGTAGCCCCGCGCCGCCAGCACGACACAGGCCGAAGCGTCTGCACTCCACGCGACACGTGTCCGGCCGAGATGCCCGCGCGCGACGGCGTCGAAGATTTCGGCGAGGTCGCTGTCGAGTCGGACGAGAATGGCCTGCGCTTCCGGGTCGCCGAAGCGCACGTTGTATTCGAGGACGCGCGGCCCGGCCTGCGTCAACATCAGGCCGATGAAGAGGACGCCGCGAAACTTCAACCCGTCGGTGCGCGCCCCTTCGAGCGTCGGTTCGACAATCTCCGTGACGACTCGTGCCAGCGTCCGCTCGTCTAACAAGTCCTGCGAGGTGATGGCTCCCATCCCTCCCGTGTTCGGCCCCGTGTCGCCCTCGCCGATGCGCTTGTGGTCGCGCGCGGCAGGCATCAGCGCGTAGTCGCGCCCGTCTGTCCACAGCAGCAGAGAGACCTCCGCGCCCGCAAGCGCCTCTTCGATGACGACGCGGCCGCCCTCAGTCAACTTTTCGGCCGCCGCTTCGGCCTCCACGCGCGTCTGCGCGACGACGACGCCCTTGCCCGCCGCAAGCCCGTCAGCCTTGACGACGACGGGCGCGTCCGCCCCTCCGAATTCCCCGCTACGCAAAACGGCGCGCGCCTCTGCGGCAGAGGCGGCGACGCGATGGTGCGCCGTCGGGATACGGTGGCGCGCCATGAACTCTTTGGCGAAAGCCTTGCTCGATTCGAGCCGCGCCGCCTCGCGCACGGGGCCTGCGACCGACAGCCCACGACGCTCGAACTCGTCCACCAGCCCGGCCGCCAGCGGCGCTTCGCTGCCGACAACCGTTAACTCGACGCGCTCTCTTTCGGCGAAGTCGGCGAGCGCCGCGACTTCGGTCGCGCCCAGAGGAACGCACTTGGCGACCTCTGCGATGCCTGCGTTTCCGGGAGCGCAGAAGATGCGCCGACTCGCGCCCGACTGCGCGCCGCCGCGTCGCAAAGCCCAACAGAGAGCGTGCTCGCGCCCGCCAGAGCCGATGACAAGGATGCTGTTCAAGCGGAAAATCTCTCGGCTTTCTTCTCTCAGATTGATGCGGAGAACCGCGCGCATGCTGTCACGCGCCGCGCAGGGCTGTCAATATTTTCGCGCCCTCGCGATGGCGAGTTCGTCGGGCGAAATATTGCTCCCCGAAAAAAGGGTCGCAAAATAACCGTCCCACCCTTGACACAGTTTTGTGATAAGTATACTTTGCATGGGCAAAGGTCGGCGCGACCGCAGTTCGTTAGTGTCGCCCCCTCCCGACCGTCAACAGTTTCGGGACTTAAAAATATCGGCCGGAGTGCCGATTTAACGAAACTTCCTCGTAGCAGCCAACGGGTCTTCAACGGTTACTTTCGGTCGGCTTCCCTCATTAGCAAGTCCGTGCCGGGAGTTCACATCAACGGGGGATTTACATCATGTCAAGTTCGGTACAAGCAACAGAGACACAATTAAACGGGGAGTGGAGTCAGGTGGAGTCGGAATTCACCGATAGGAATATTAGGTGCGTCGACTGCGGAGAAGATTTCATCTGGACGGCCGGCGAACAGGTCTTCTTCCACGACAAGGGCTTGAAGAACGAGCCGAAGCGTTGCAAGCCTTGCAAGCAGGCTAAGAATGAGCGGCTCGCCGCCATCGCCGCCGCGCAGGCCGCCGGAGTGCGCCAGCGCATCGAGGTGTCGGTCAACTGCGCGCAGTGCGGACAGCAGACGACCGTCCCGTTCTACCCCTCGCAGGGTCGCCCCGTCTTCTGTCGCTCGTGCTTCCTCGCAGGCCGCACGGAAGACGCGCAGACGCGCTGAGCGAGCGCGACCCGCGCGCCCCCACACACTGCCCCACCCGACCCATACGCCACGTCGCGCCAACTTTCCCGACCGAGCGCGCCGCCACGACGGGCGGAGCACGCGTTAAAGCAGTGACGAGTGACAGGCGACCGGTGACGAGTTAAGACGATTCTGCTAACTCGTCACCCGTCGCCTGTCACTCGTCACTCGTTCTGTCGCCCACCTGCCGCGCGATTCACAGACAGCCCGCCTCTCATCCGCCGACGTGGACGATAGGACGCCGTTCAGGGTCGCTCTCTGCCTGACGTAAGACCTCGTGCGTGACGGGCGCGGTGTCGCCTTCGCCGAAGGCGATGTACTTGAGCAGGTAGGCCAGCGGGTTGCCCTCGCTCCACCCGAAGTAGACGTGAGGAATCTTCCCTGTCGTGTTGCGCAGGTGAAGCAGGAAGGCTGCGATGGCGTTCGGGACGGCCGGACTGACCGCGCGCAGCACGCGGTATCCTTCCACGTCCTCACCCTTCACCTTCAGGACGCCTGAGAACTCAGAAGCATCGCCCGGTGTGACCTCGAAGAAGAGGATGGGGTCGCTGGCCGGGATGTGGTTGTCGGCGCGCTTCTCACGCTCCTTCGCTTCGTATTCGAGCGCGTCGCCCGTGTCGCGGCGGTTCGTCACGATGCGTATCTCGCCCGCGCCGCTCACCTCTTTGATAAACGTTCTGGCCGTCTCGTCCAACTTCACATCCTCGACGCGCAACTCGGTCGTCCGCCAGATTCTCGACAAGAACGACGTGATGATAATTGCGCCGATGAAGAACGAAGCAATCTTGATGCCTTCCGGCCGTTCGTGGACGTTCTGTATCGTCGTGTAGACGAAGACGAGCGCGATGGCGAGGAAGACCAGCCAGACGCGCCCCTTGCTCTTGCGATAGACCGAGAGCGTGACGGCGACGGCCGCAGAGGTCATCAGGACGAGCACGCCCGTCGCGTAGGCGCCGCCCTGCGCGTTCACGTCCGCTTCAAAGATGATGGTCACGGCAAAGGCGACCGCCGTGTAGACGATGACGAGCGGGCGCGTCGCCTTCGCCCAGTCGGGAGCCATGCCGTAGCGCGGCAGATATCTCGGCACGATGTTCAAGAGTCCGGCCATCGCCGACGCTCCGGCAAACCACAGAATCAGAATCGTGCTCAGGTCATAGACCGTGCCGAAGGCGTCTCCGAGCAGTTCGTGTGCCAGATAGGCCAGCGCGCGTCCGTTGGCCTCGCCCTTCTCAGGCGGAAAGCCGGGCGTGTTGGCATTGCGGAAGGCGGCAGGCTCAATCAGCAGCGTCGTCACGAAACTGCTGGCGATGAGAAAGCCGCTCATGATGAGGGCGGCCGTCAGCAGCAGTTTGCGCGTGTTGCGGATGCGCCCCTTCGGCTTGCGCTTCGTGTCGCCGGGGTCGCCCTTGACGAGCGGCATGATGGCGACGCCCGTCTCGAAGCCTGAGAGTCCGAGCGCCAGTTTCGGGAACAGCAGGAGCGCGAAGCCGACAACCATCAGCGGATTGCCGCCGATGTCCGGCGCGCTCCAAATCCGCTGCGTCCATTCGGGAAAATGTTCCGGGTGCGTGAAGACTTCGTAGATGCCGCGCGCGACGACGATGAAGTTCAGCAGCAGGTAAACGCCGACGAGGACGACCGCGATGCCGATGGCCTCTTTAAACCCCTTGAGGAAGACCGCGCCGAGCAGTGCGACCAGCAACAGCGTCACGCCGACCGCCCACGCGTGGCTCTCGATGTTCCAGTTCTGCACCTCGAAGAGATGATGGACGAACGGATTTTCGAGGACGTGCGCGGCGGCGTCGGCGGCCGAGAGCGTGATGGTGATGACGAAGTCCGTCGCCACGAAGCCGAGCAGGACGAGGACGAAGAGCTTGCCCCTCCAACGCGAGAGCAGGTTCTCTAGCATAGAGATAGAGCCTTCGCCATGTGGACTCTCAAGTGCAACGCGGTTGTAGATGGGCAGCGCGCCGAAGAGTGTGAGCAAAACGAGGACGAGCGTGGCTATCGGAGAAAGGGCACCGGCGGCGAGCGCCGCAATCCCCGGTTGATAACCCAGCGTCGAGAAATAATCGACGCCCGTCAGACACATCACTTTCCACCATGGATGTTCGTGGTGTTTGGTTTTCTCAGACTCATAAGGGCCGCCCATCTCCTCGACCTGCCCTTTGAGTAACCATCTTTTCAAGCGTCCACCGCTGCCGACGCTTTTACCCAAAACTTCCGTCTTGCTCATATGCGCATCCGTGCCGTCCTGACGCAAAAAGGCGCGGGGCATGAT
>DASZCR010000226.1:0-5298 GCA_035942915.1 Pyrinomonadaceae bacterium
GAGGGCGCAGGCGCGGTGGCGCGGCGTCTGATGGAGATGGGGGTCGTCCCCGGCGCGCCCGTCCGCGTCATCAAACGCGCCCCGCTCGGCGACCCCTTGGAGATACGCGTGCGCAACTATCATCTCGCCGTCCGCCGGAGCGAAGCGCAGACGATAACCGTAGTGATAAGTGACGAGTGATAAGTGAAGAGTGAAAGAACAGCTTCGCTCCTATCATTCATCACTCAGCAGGCATCACTGATTGTGCTCGCCAGAGGTCACTTGTCACTCGTCACAGTTCTCTTATGAAGACTCTTCTCGAATCCCCCGAATCCCCTTCCCGCGTGGGCGTGCGCGAGGCCGTGACGCGCCCGTTGACGGTGGCGCTGGCGGGGAATCCTAACGCCGGCAAGACCAGTCTCTTCAACGCCGTGACCGGTCTACGGCAGAAGGTCGCCAACTATCCGGGCGTGACGGTCGAGCGCAAAGAGGGCTTCTGGCAACTGTCCGACGGACATGAGCCTGCGCGCGTCATCGACCTCCCCGGCCTCTACAGTCTCGAAGCCGCCTCGCTCGACGAGCGCATCGCACACGACGTACTCACGGGCAAGAACGCGGAGACGCCCGCGCCCGATGTGATTGTCGCCGTCGTCGATGCCACCAACCTCGAACGCAACCTCTATCTTGTCACGCAACTGTTGGAGATGAACCGTCCCGTCGTCGTCGCTCTGACGATGGTGGACGTGGCCGAACGCAGCGGGATGACGGTTGACGCCGAAAGACTCGCGTCGGCGCTCGGCGTGCGCGTCGTGCCGGTCACTGTGCGGACGGGTCGCGGCGTCGAAGAACTGGGGCGCGCTGTTCTGGCGGCGGCTGATGAGGAGGCAAGCGGCGCGCGTTGGAGTTTATCTGCGCAGGCCGAGCGTGAACTGGCGCTGCTGGCGGCCGCAGACCACGACGACCGCGAGGCGGCGCTGCGCGACCTCTACGCAGAAGAGTTGCCGGAAGACTTAGAGCGGCGCGAGGCCGTCGGCGCGGCGCGTGCGCGTCTGGCGGAGGGCAATCCGCAGTGGTGGCAAGAGCCTCTGGTGGCGCGTTACGAGTGGATTGAGCGTGTCGCGGCGGGCGTCGTCAGCGGCGGCGAAAGGGAGCGCGTGCGGCCGAGCGCGACAGACCGCATCGACCGCTTCGTGACGCACAAAATCTTCGGCCCACTGATTCTCATCGCCGTCATGCTTCTGGTCTTTCAGACCATCTTCTCATGGGCGAGCGTGCCGATGGATTTGATTGATAAAGGCTTCGGCGCGTTCGGCGAGATGGTCAAGAGCCGTCTGCCGGAAGGGCTGCTGGCAGACTTGCTGACCGACGGTGTGATTGCAGGGGTCGGCGGTGTGCTCGTCTTCCTGCCGCAAATCCTGCTGCTGTTTTTCTTCATCTCGCTGCTGGAAGATAGCGGCTACATGGCGCGCGCCGCCTTCCTGATGGACAGGCTGATGCGCGGCGTCGGCTTACACGGCAAGGCGTTCATGCCGCTGCTGTCGAGTTTCGCCTGCGCGATTCCGGGCATCATGGCGACGCGCACCATCGAGAATCCGAAAGACCGTCTGGCGACGATTATGATTGCGCCGTTCATGAGTTGTTCGGCGCGTCTGCCGGTCTATACGTTGATGATTGCGGCCTTCTTTTCGGGGCAGAAGGCGTTCGGCTTCGTCTCGGTCGGCGCGCTCATCATCCTCTCGATGTACGCGCTCGGCGTGACGGTCGCCATCATTGTCGCGTGGGTCTTGAAGCACACGATTCTGAAAGCGCCGCCGCCGCCGCTCGTCCTTGAACTGCCGCCCTACAGGATGCCGAACCCCGTCAACATCCTTCAGACGATGCGCTCGCGCGCGTGGCTGTTCGTCAAACGCGCCGGGACGGTCATCCTCGCTATCTCCATCCTGCTGTGGGCGCTCGTCACCTTCCCGCGCGAGGGTGCGCCGCAACTCGACCCGGAGACCGAATCCGAGGTTGCGCAATCGACGCGCGAGACGGGTGTCGAGTCGAGGGGCGAGCCTGCGCCGGGGACGCACGCCGACCCTGCGAGCACGGATGCGGCGGGCGAGAAGATACGACACAGTTACGCAGGTCAACTCGGCCACATCATCGAACCCGTGCTTACTCCGCTCGGCTTCGACTGGAAGATGGGCATCGGGCTTATCTCATCCTTCGCGGCGCGCGAGACGTTGGTTTCGACGCTGAGCATCGTCTACAACGTCGGCACGCCGGAGTCTGACGACCCTTCTCAGTCTTCGTCTCTGATTGAGGCGGTGCGTGAGGCGCGTCGGCCGGACGGCTCGCGCGCGTGGACGCCGTTGGTGGCCGTCTCGATGATGGTCTTTTTCGTGCTGGCCTGTCAGTGCATGTCAACGGTGGCAATCGTCCGGCGTGAGACGAACTCCTGGCGCTGGCCGCTCTTCATGGTGGGTTATATGCTCGTGCTGGCCTACGTCGCGTCGTTCGTCACTTATCAGGGCGGGCGGCTGCTCGGCTTCAGTTGAGGTGTGCGGGAGATGTTCGACTGGCAGACAATCGCGGTGGCGCTCATCATCATCGGCGCGTTCGTCTACGTGTTGCGACGCGGGCTGAAGCGTCTGCGCTCGTTTCGCGCGGCGGGAGCGGCGCGTGCTTCCGGCGCGACCGGCTGCGGCAGTTGCGGCGACAGCGTCGAACGCGAACAGGCGACGAAGAGCGCGCCGCTTCTGGTTCAAATCTCGACGCGGAGGACAGCGCCACGCGAGCGACGACGATGAAGCTCCGACGCTTCGTTTGAGATGAGATGAAAAATGCCGCCAGCTTTCTTGCTGACGGCATTTTCTTTTCGCAGGAGATGTTCGTTTAGAGCGCGAAGTTGAAGCTGAGGAAGCCGGAGACGCGGACGGGTTTTCCGTCGACGAGCGTCGGGCGGAACTTCCAGCGGCGCGCGGCGTCGGCAGCGGCCGATTGCAGTTGCATGGGGCCTTCTGTGCGCAGGACGGACTCGACCACGCCCTTCTCGTCAACCACCAGATAGACGGTCACGATGCCGGAGATGCGCGCCGTCTTGGCGATGGCCGGGTAACTGGGCGAAACCTTCTGCGTGGCGAGCGCCGAGAGTGCGCCGACCGCGACGGTCGTCCCGCCCTGAGCGGATTTCTCTTCCGTCGTGACGGCAGGCGTCTGCGTCTGTTTCTGTTTCGGCGCGGCGACCGTCTGCTTCTGAGCGGGCTTGGAGTTGTTGTTGGCAGACTTTTCGGCGGGCGCGGCGGCGGCAGTTGTGTTCGAGGTGTTCGTGGCCGGTGTCCTGCCGGGCGGGACGGATGCTGAAACAGGCGCGCCGACGGCGGGCGGCAATCCGCTGATGCTGGCGACGCGTGTCTCGGAGGCGACCAGACGCTGGCGCGCGTCTGCGACTTCGCGTTGCCACTGCTCGCGCTCGTTCTCCCCGCGCGCGAGCCTGAGACGCACTGTCGCGGCGTCTTCTAAGAGCGCCATCGCGTCAGGACTCTTGGCGTTTCTGTCTCGGCTGAGGTCGCGGTCGCGCACGGCGCGCGCCTGCTCGATGACCCGCTCCAACAGGCGGCGCAACTGTTCGAGGTCGCTCGCAGCCTCGCCCGGCAGTTCCGCGTCCGAGACGTTGATGCCGAAGGTGCGGTAGCGTTCGAGGTGTGTGCGGACGCTGTTGATGGTCTGCCCGGCGAGAGAGAAATAGGTGCGGTCGAGCGGTTGCGCGTCGGTCGTGTGCGCTTTGAAGGTCTCGTCGAGGAGCGCACCCGCCTTCGTGTAGTCGGGCATCTCGACGTAAATCCACATCAGCAGAATACTCGCCACGTCGCGCACGGACTTGTCCGCGCTCGTCGTACGCAGAGCCTCAAGTTCGCTGGCGGCGGCTCCCAATTTGCCGACGGCGGCAAGCGAACGCGCGCGCGCAATCCGGCGTTGCACGGCGTCCGGCTCCGGCTCGGTCGTCGCCGGAGCAGCGGCGGCGGCGGCTGATGCCTGCGTCTGTTCCTGCGTCTGCTGTACTTCCTGCGCGCGCAGGATACTTGCGAAAGCGACAACGCAAGCCAGCGCACACAAAATTTTGGAGGCCGCGCGCCCAACGCGACCGAGAGGGATTCCCTTCACTGTCTCACTCCATAAATTCAAAAGCGAGCCTAAATCCAAGCTCGCTGCGGGGATAACATCCGAGGTTGGCGGCATTATCACCCGTCCGACACAATTTTGACAAACGGGGAAAGGAGTTTTCAGTAAATCGCAGACAGTTTTCGGTGCTCGTCCAGAGACGGATTTTTAACCGCTGACCGCCTGCCGATAGCTAAACGCGCGCCTCTTTGATGCTATCTGAGGCTGCGCGAGATGCGTTCGCGGAAGGCGCGTGCGCGTTGTTTGATGTCGGCCTCGTTGAGCGTCAGCAAGCGGCGGTCGCGCATCACGACGCGCCCCTCGATGACGACCGTCCGCACGTCCGACGCCTTCGTTGCATAGACGAGGTGCGAGTAGATGTTGTAGCGCGGCGTCTGGTGCAGTTCGTCGAGGTCAACGACGACGAGGTCGGCGCGTTTGCCGGTCTCAAGCGAGCCGATTTCGCGTTCCATGTGCAGGGCGCGCGCGCTGCCGACGGTCGCCAGCGCAAATGCCTCTTCGGCCGAGACGACGCGCGGGTCGTTGGAACTGAGTTTGTGCAGTTTGGCCGCCGTGTCCATCTCCTGCCACATGTCGAGGTCGTTATTCGAGGCTGCGCCATCGGTGCCGAGGCCAAGCGCGACGCGCGACGCGAGCATCTTCGGCACGGGTGCGACGCCGGATGCCAGCTTCATGTTCGACTGCGGGTTATGCACCGCGCCGACGCCGAAATCCTTGAGGATGGCAATCTCGTCGTCGCTCAGGTGAACCGTGTGCGCGGCGACGACGCGGGCGTTCAGGAAACCGATGCGCGCCAGATATTGGACGGGGCGCGCGCCCTTCTGCGTCGTCAGGTCTGTCACCTCCTTACGCGTCTCTGCGACGTGTATGAGGATGGGAGCGCCCGTCCTGTCCGACAGTGCGCGGACGGCTCTGAGGTGTTCTTCGGAGACGGTGTAGGGCGCGTGCGGCGCAATCGCCGCCGTCACGAGCGCGTGCCCTTTCCACTTCGCTAGATATCGCTCGGTGTACTGCATCGCCTCGTTGAAGGTCTTGTTGTCGGCCACGGGAAAGTCAATCACGGTTTCGCCCAAGAGGCCGCGCACTCCGGCGCGCGCCGTCTCGTCGGCGATGGCGTCCTCGAAGTAGTACATGTCGCAGTAGGTGGTCGTCCCG
>DASZCR010000227.1:0-6482 GCA_035942915.1 Pyrinomonadaceae bacterium
GTCATCTGATTCGCCGTTCGACGTGAGAGCGCAGGGCTTCAGCCAGCGGAAGCATGTGCTCGCGGTAGCGAAGCACGCGCGTGTAATGGCCTGCGGCTACCTGTCGCTCGCCGTACTGTTCATAGAAGGGCAGCCCGTCGAACCCGCTGCCGTTTCGCGCGCCGTTTGACGCCGGGCGCAGGCACTCGACGCGGAACGAATCGCCGTTCGTGCCGACGCTCGTCAGCCCGCTTCGCGCTGCCAAGTCTGGATGCTCGCGCAGTCCGGTGCTCCCCAAACCGGCAAGCGCGGCCTCGACTTCCGCCGCCAACTCAGGATAGTTGCGTGCGGCGAGCAGTTTGCGCGCGAAGGTTTCGTCGTCGAGTCGCAGCCAACGCGCTGCGGCGCGCGACTCCTCGCCGCACTCGTCGGGACGGCCGACGAGCGTGAATTCCAGATTCTCAATCTGCGCGCCCGACGTGCCGGAGGCCAAATCAACTGCCGCGTTAAGCAGCAGGCGGCAGGCGTCGTGCGCGGGGTTGTAGCCTTCGCTGGCATCGCCCGCGACGAGCCGCGTCCCTGCGCGCACGAAGGTCTCGGCCAACTCGTCCGCGAGGTCTGTGAAGAGAGCGAAGTCGCGGTCGAGGATGGCCGTGTAGAGCGCGGCGTCAGTGAAACGCGCGTAGATTGAGCCGCGCGATGCGCCGACCGACGACAGCACTTCGTCGGTCGAAGCGACGCGCGATTGTTGCGTGCGCCCTGAGCCATCCGTCAGCACGAAGACGCGCGGGCGCGCTTGTTCGAGCCAACCGTAGACGCGCAATTCGTGGCCGGGATGGGCAACGACTACGGCGGCGGTCTCGTGCGAATCTGTCTGCTCAGGCATCATGGCAAGCTGTTCGGTCAATCAATCGGGTATCCGAGTTCTGCGAGCAGGTCGCCTGCGACGGCAGCAAAGCGCATCTGCGTTTCGGCGTCCATCGCGACGCGCCAGCGAAAGACGCGCGAAGGCTCCGGCGGTTGTGTGACGAAGCGTTGGTTGTGCAGACGCTCCTCTTTCGTGATAAGCAGCGAGCCGTCGTCTCGATACATCGTCTTCACTTCGTCGAGCCGCGCAGGCGACGACTCATAATATCTCTCCATCCGTTCGTCGTATGTCAGCCCGATGAAGTCGCAAACTTTTCGTAGCACGGCGGGCGCGTCCGCAATCAACTCCTCGTAGCGCACTTCCATGTAATGCCGACGGCGCTTTCCCTGCGCGCGCGCCGTCAGTATCCATGAACGCCAGCGCTCGGCCGAGTCCTCTATCCGGTCGCCGGGTGAGAACCAGAGACCGCGCACGGAGAGAGCCACGTCGCGGCCGTCGCGGATGATGTGGACGAAGCGCGCCTCCGGCAAGAGCTTTTCAATCTTGTCCATGTGCAGGCAGTAGGCCGGAGTCTTGTCGCCCCAGCGCGCCTTGCCGAAGCGCGCGGCGTAGAGGCGGTAAAAAGTCCTCACGCCCTCGGCGACTGTAAACGGCTCAACCTCCCGCAAAGCCTTCTCAAACGTTTCGCGCGGGATGTTGGCATCATCCCACGAGACCATCCCCGCGACGGCGTTGAAGAAGGCTTGCCGCAACTCATCGCCGCGCCCGCGTAAGCCCGCCACGACGGGCATAAACCCCATCTCCGGCGGGATGCTTAGTTCCGGGTGCGCGTCGCACATCAGGCGCAGCAGCGTCGTCCCGGAGCGCGGCACGCCGACGATGAACGGCGCGGGCGGCAACTCCGTCGAGAGCCTGCGCCGCGTCCAGATGCTCTTCAACAAAGAACCACCGCCCCGTTTCATGTCGCGTCGGCGGCGGC
Source organism: Pyrinomonadaceae bacterium (assembly GCA_035942915.1). Taxonomy (GTDB): domain Bacteria; phylum Acidobacteriota; class Blastocatellia; order Pyrinomonadales; family Pyrinomonadaceae; genus DASZCR01. The sequence continues at coordinate 1,827 of DASZCR010000227.1, forward strand.
TCTCGACGCCAGCAGAGCTTCGTCTTCCTGACCCGTTCCGCCCTTGCGCGCCGACGCGCGCCCGTCCGCTACGGAGATTGACTTCTCAAGAAAGAAAAGGTTGACGAGCAGACCTACTGCGGCTGAGGCGCTCATCATGAGCGCCATCCCCATCAGCCCGTATGCCCAGAAGGTCAATGCACGCGCGGGGATGTTAACAGTGTTAATGATGAACGCCAACCGCACCGGCGTCCGCGTGTCGCCCTTCGCGCAGAAGGCGGCGAAGACCGGCTGCCCCATCACGTTCGACATGAAAGCGACGCCCAGAGACGAAAGCATCCACCACAGCGAGTTGACGTTCTCGGCCGTCACGCCGCCGTGTCCGACGAGGAAGGCGAGCAGGGGTCGGCCGAACGCGAGCACGCACACGTAAGCCGCGCCCGCCAGCAGCGCGAGCAGCACCAGACGCCGACGGTAAAGCGCACGGAAGTTTCTCCACTGTCCATTGCGCGCCTGCACGGCCAGCGTCGGCGAAGCCGGGATGACGAGAGCTTTGTCGAGCACTGTGTTGGCCGTGCCGTAGAATTGCTGGCTCACGGAGAGCAGCGAGAGACCGCCGGCCGGAGCGAGCGACGCAAGCTGTCTCGTAACGAGCGGCGTAATCTGATTATAAAGCCCTCCGAGAAGCAGCGGCCGGACGCGGCGCAGCGCCTCGCGCCTCACAGGCGACCACAGGCGCGGACGTCGCCAACGACCCAACACAGGCCACATCAACGCGACGGGCAGCGCAATCCGCAGCACCGTAATCCACGCCGCCGCGCGCACCCCGTAGCGTGGCAAAGCCCAGATGAGCAGGAGCAGCCCCGCCACGTTGGCTATCGGCGTCGCCGCTTCCGCCCAGACGAAACTGCGGCGCGCACGGCAGGCCGCACGCAGCACGCAGTCAAGCGCGGCAAACAGCAGGCCGAAGAGCTGGATTCTCGTCAGCGCCACAGCCAGCGCGTAGCCTTCGGCCGAGAAGCCCGGCACGAGCCAGCGCATCCAGTAACCCGCGCCGAGATAGAGCACCGCCGCAACCACCGCCGCCGCGCCAGCGACGAGCAGAAAGATTCCCCATAGCTCTCGTCGGAGGTCGCCCGCGCCCTCGTCCGCACGCGTTGCCAGCAATGGAACGAGGACGTGAAGCAGCGACGACGTGAAGAGCACGAGAACCATCTGCGGCACAACCATCCCCGCAAAGAGCGCGTCCGATTCGACGCCGATGCCGAGCCGCGTGATGACGTACCAATGGATAACCAGCGTCACGACGATGTTGACGCTCGCCAGCCATCCGAGCGACAGCGTCAGCCCCAGCGACCCGGTTCGTGTTGATGAGCCTTCAGCCATTTAAACAAGACGGTCGTCGGTCGCACGCGCAAAGCGTGCCGGGAGCATCCGCGCAACTGTCCCCGCGCCCACGACAATCAGCAGTATCCAGAACAGGTAACGCTGGCGGTAGAGCGCGCCGACGTTGACGACCACGAGGCCGAGCGCCGTCGCGCCGATAAGCGACACCAGCACGAGCAGCCACACGGTCATTTGCCGACGCCTGTGCCACAGGCACACGAATGCGAGCAGTTCGACGAAGTACATCAACAGAGTCTCGCCCCCGCTGAGGAGCCTCCCCGCCGTCCCGACATTACCACCCGCGTCGAACCACATCACAGGGAACGGCGCGCACAACCCGACGAGCACAGCGCGCGGCAGATAAAGGATGACATCCGACATGCCGCCAAACCGCACGTCCGCGTCAAGGTTCGAGCCTGCGTCGGGGTACAACTCGATAAACTGTGCGCGCGCCTGCGCAATCCGTTCGGCGACGCGCGACGACAGTGTGCGCGTTTGTCGCGCGCTCTGCGGGTCGGCCTTCGCAGCGACTTCCGCAGTCGAACCCGTAGAAACTCCCGCCGTCGAATCGGCGTGTGCGCGGCCGTCCGTTTGTTCCTTCTGTTGCCCTGCGGTTGCGCCCGGCCGGTGCGGCATCCAGTACTCCTTCGGGAGCCAGTACGGCGTGATGAACTGCGACGCGCTCAGGCCAATCGCCAGCATCAGAGCCACGCCCGCCAGATTGGCCGCGTGGAGAGTCCGACTGTGCGCTTGTCGTGCGATGGAGAGCGCCGCGCCGAGAAACATAATCGCCAGCACCACCCACCACGCCGAACTCTTCACGAGCCATAGCGACGCGGCCGCTGCGCCGCCGAGCGCCCCGGCCAACAGACCTCCCGCGAGAGTGTACGGGGTCGTCAGCCACTTCACAGAGACCAGCACGAGCGTCAGCGCGAGGACGACAAACAGAGGGTCTTTCAGCAGTTGTGTCGTATGCAGGAGAAACGAAGGCAACAAGGCTGCCGTCATCCACGCGGCCAGCAACCCTTCTCTGCGGCCGAACGCCTCGCTGCCCAACGCGAAGACGAGGAGCAAGGTCGTCAGGTAGTAGATTAAATTCAGCGGCGCGGCGCTGAGGATGGACTGACCGAACAATGGACTGAACAGCGAGAACGACAACGAATAGAGTTTGACGTGGACAGGGGCGGGACTCCGCAACCACGCTGCCGCTCCTTCCTCTTTGAGCGTCTCTTCGAGCGCGACAATCTGCAAACGATAGACGCGGCTATCTGAAGCGAAAGAGGCTATCCCGCCGTCGCCGAACGTCCCTGCCGCCACGCCCCAACGCCCTGCAAGATGCGCGCCCGTCGCCGCCGTGAGGTGGACGCACGTCGCAATCAACAGTAAATGTCTGAGCCTCATCCAGACCACACCCTGCCGAAGCCGCGCGCCGCGCTCTTGCGCTCGACCTCCAACTCTTCCAGATTCCACAGTCCCAAACATTTGCCCAACTCTGCGTCCTCGACGAGCAACTGTCGCGGCTCAGGGAAGTTGAAAGGCGCTGCTTGTAGATTGACCGAGCGCCAACCTCCTGTCGCCATGTCCTCGTTCTCCGTGACGTTGACGTGCGTGGTTGCGAGCAGGAAGCCGGAGCCGCTGCGCTTGAAGTTGGCGAGCGCGGCGTTGATGTCTCGGAACGAAAGGTGGATGAAGCAGTCCCGACACAGAACAACGTCGGCACGCGGCAGGCTATCCCTCGTCACATCCGCGACGATGAAACTCCTGTCCCGTCTGCCGTGCATCTGCTGGTTGCGCGCAATTAGTTCGGGAACAACATCAGCGCCCGTGTACTCGACCCCTTGCAACTCGACGTAGCGCATCCAGTTGAAATCACCGCAGGGCGCATCCAGTAGTGAACGCGCGCCGACGCTTGCGAGCAACGCTGGCAGCGCACGTCGAATCGTCTCCGTTCGCGCCAGCGTCGAGCCACGCCCGGAAACAGACTCCGGGTCAGCCCACAGGTTATTCCGGTAGATGTCTGCGAAGATAACGCCCATGCCTGCGTAGCGAATGTGCAGCGCCCGTCGAACTTCTCTCAGACGCCGATAGAGCGGCGCGCTGCCGGGGAAGGCCGCTTTGATGAAAGCTTTCGTCTTCTCCAACGCGCTCACGCTCCGTCCTGCCTCTCGCCCCTGAAGATTTCCAAACAGACATCTTACTACTTCCCGAACTGCTTCGGCGTCCGCTACGTTTTCATCGTCTCCGTCCTCGCCGGGCGTTCGACTTCGGCTGCGCTCGCACCTCATTCGCCGCGTCGTCGTCAAACTCATTCTCAAAAGAGAAGACGATGCCGGGAAAGCGGCTGCGTAAGTTTCTCTGCTCGGCCAGCGTCAGAGAATTGTTCCCCATAAATACCTTCAATCCTTTCACTCCGGCTAACGATTGGGGAAGTCGAACCCCGCCGTTCGAGCGCAGAGACAACTCCTCAAGATTCGTCAAATTGCCGATGAAGGAGGGGATGACGCGGATGGCGTTGTAGTCGAGTCCCAACCTTTTCAAACGGCGGAGCGAGGCGACTTGCGGCGGTACGGAGCGAAGGCCGTTTCTGCCCAAGTCCAACTCTTCCAGTTGCCGAAGCGTAGCGAGAGTGTCCGGCAGTCGCTTGCTTTGAACGCGCGGCTTAGTGTCTGCAAAATCGATTTCGCGCGGGTCGAGTGCTCCGTATAATCTCAACACTCTGAGGTTTTGTAACTGACCGATTGAGCGCGGGAGCGAGACGTTCATCCGGCAGCCATTGCCATTGTCGATAATCAACTCCTCCAACTTCCGCAGCCTCCCGATTTCTTCCGGCAGGTCTTCGAGGTTTTCCAGACAGGCGATTTCCAACGCTTCCAGATTAACCAATGTCCCAAGCCTCGAAGGCAGATGTCTCATCTCTGGGTCTTCCTTCTGGAGGATGAGTCGGCGCACTTTTTCGGGCGATTGGAAAGCCCGCTCGAAACTATCAAACACCTGCTCTTCCTGAAGACCTTCGGATGAGCCTCCCGCGTCAACGCTTGACGGTTGCTGCTGTGCATTCAACTCGCCCATGCACCACACGAAGACGTAAAGACACAGTAATCCAATCCTAAAATGAACCGGGCGGCTACCTCTCACAATGTTTCCTCCATCTACGAAGCAAAGAAGAGCTTTGTGTGGCGTCTAAAGAACGATTACTCGCCAGTCGTCGGGATTTTATCTCGGAAAAATACCTGATGGTAGGCAGGATAGCGATGAGCGTTGATGAAAGCGTGCGCGTTGTTCATGAACAAC
>DASZCR010000228.1:0-7506 GCA_035942915.1 Pyrinomonadaceae bacterium
CCCCCTCTTCTCGGAGGAGCCCACCTTCCTGCCCGTTTAAACGACCGGGTGGGGATAAAGTTTCGGAAAATTATTTTCGGCGAAAGGCGTAGAACCCTTATGGAGGCATCAGGCGGCGCGCGCACGCAGCGTGCGTCGCTGGCGTGCCACGTTGTCGAGCCACTCCTGCGCCTCTTCGTAGAAAGGAAAGCGCTGCTCCTCGGCGCGGAAGGCGCGCGTGTGGTAGTAGCGACGGCCGTTGATGAGCCGCGCAGGGTGTTTGATGTGGAGCATCTCGTGGAAGAGGATGTATTCGACAAACCACTCCGGCACGTCCTCCGAGTCGAGCGTCTTGCTGATGACAATCGTCTCGTGGACGCCGTCGTGATGGCCGAGGATGGTGCGCGTGCGGCGGCGCGACCATGTCAGAGTCGGGGTTGGCAGTTGTCCGTCGAAGTGTCTGCGGTTGAGACGCGCAAACATCTTGTCGAGGTCGTAGTAGCGCCCTTGCGCAGAGGAGATGAGCTTGCGACCGCGTCGGCGACGTGCGAGGTCGGAGGCGCGCAAGACTTCGGGCGCGTAGGCGTAGTCTCTATAGACCTTCTCGTGAACTTCGGGCGCGCGCCGTCGCAGGAGCTTGGCGACGAGGATAAAGGCCAAGGCGCGATGGACGTTGACGGGCGCGCTCTTGAAGATGTCCGAGACACGCACGTAGACCCGGCCGGAACGCAGGCGAATCGTGTGGTTGAGTCCGGCGTAAGGGTAGTAGCGCACGTCCACCTCCGGCACGGGGCGGTTGCGCGCCAGATGCCGGAAGGCGTCGATGAAGAGGACGCCGAGCAGTGGTTGAGAATCGGACATAAAGTTAGTCCCCCGCGTGGGCGACCCGTCGTCTGAAAGGCGTTCGGATGGAGCGTTCGACCCGACCCGTCTCGTCCGAAAAGCAGGAAGATTTTTGACAACCGCTTCGGCCTTGATATTACGAGTCGTCCGGCTGAGGCGTCAAATGGCTTCTCGGCGCGCAACGCTAACTTGTTTGGATGCGAGAAATGGCCGTGCGGACGGACGCTGGGGCGACGAAGAGCGTCCGCAGCCTGTCTGACAAAGCGTTGCGCTGCAACAGTTTAGCTTGAACGGTGCGGCGCGCGCCGCCCCGACGCGGGCTAACCTCTGTAGAATCTTCAAATTAAGACGCTTGAGGTGATGGCGGAAAGAAAGTCCGTGTGCGTCAGCGGGTCGGCGTTTGCGCGCTTTTTCCCCAATCCGCTATACTTCTGTGAGAAGGCCGACGGCGGGTCGCAGAGACGGCGGCAGCGGCCGGAAAATAAACACTTGACAGGTGGTTAGCGGCACTGTAAAGAATTGCAAGAGTGGTCTGCGCGGCCGTCTCGGTCTGTCGCGGCCACCCTAATCGCCCGATTAACTTCTTCTGTCGCCCACGTTCCCCCCGCGCCCGGTATCAAAGCAAGATGGCAATTCGCAGTTCGACAACACAGATGCAGTCAGAGTGGACGCCCGATGCGCGCGCACAGGCTGTTTTGTCGGCCATCATCAAGGAGCACCTGCGGACGGGTGAGCCGGTCGGCTCGCGCACCATCTCGGAGCGTTGCGCGGGCGCGGCCGGGTGGAGTTCGGCGACGATTCGCAACGTGATGGGCGAACTCGAAGAGGCCGGACTCGTCGAGCAGCCGCACACTTCGGCCGGGCGCGTCCCGACCGACAAGGGCTATCGCTTCTACGTCGACCACATGGTCGGCGACGCGCGTCTGTCGCGCGCAGACCTCTCGACCATCGACCGCACGCTCGGCCTTCAGGGCGCGGACGCCGCCTCGCCCAACCGCCTGATGGAGAAGGTGTCGCACCTGTTGTCACAGCTTTCGGAGAACGTCGGCATCGTCGTCTCGCCGCCGATGGCCGACAACCGTTTGCAGCACATCGAGTTCATGCGTCTCTCGGACGACCGCATCCTCGTCGTGCTGGTCTTCGCCTCCAACGTCGTGCAGAACAAGTTGATTCGGATTGACGTGCCGCTCTCACAGGACGAGTTGGAGCGCACGGCGCGCTACCTGAATGCGGAGTTCACGGGCAAGAGTTTGCAGACGATACGCGCCGAAATCCTCTCGATGATGCGCGAGGAAAAGGCTCTCTACGACCGTCTGTTACGCAACGCCGTGCTGCTTTGCGAGCGCAGCCTTGAGGGCGAAGAGTCCGAGACGGGCGATGTCTACGTGGATGGTGCATCGAACATCCTCGCCAAGCCGGACTTCGCCGACATCGAACGGTTGCGCGAACTGTTTCGCACCTTCGAGGCCAAGTCGCATCTGGTGAAAATCCTCAACGAGTGCATCGCGCGCGACCCCGTCTTCGGCGACGTGCACGTCGTCATCGGACGCGAGCACACCGCGCCTTCGATGCAGAACTGCGCGCTGATAACTGCGCCTTATCGTCTCGGCGAAGGCGAGGCGGCGGGCACGCTCGGCGTCGTCGGGCCGATGCGTATCGAGTATGCGCGGACGATGGCCGTCGTCAACTACGTGGCGCGACTCGTTGAGCGGATGTTGCGTGAGGAGAACGCGAGGGTTTGAAGATTGGAGGGGCAGCAATCGCGGGTCGAAACGAACATGATGAACAAGAACAGGCACACGCCCAGCCGCATCCCGATTCGCTTCGTCGATGATGAGGCGAGCGGCGGGCAGAACAAGGGCGAGACGGAGCGCGACGAACGCAACGAGGGCGGCGAACAGACGGCCGAAGAACTCGGACGGGCTTCGATTTACGAAGACGCGACCGAGATGCAGCGTCGTATCAATCGCGGCGGGGAGGATGATACCTCCGAAGGGCAAGACCGCGCCGACGACGCCGACACCGCAGGCGCACTCCCGCGACAGGAGATGCCGGAGCGACGCGGCGACCAGGACACTAACCCGTCGCACGCGGAAAACGAGTCACGGCGCAGAGACGCATCGGCCACAGGCCACACTTCCGGCGGCGACGCCGACGGTGAAGACGACTCTGATGATTCGTCGCCGAGGATGGGCGAGGCTTCCGGCCCCGTGCTTGCGGAGTTGATTGCCACGCGGGCCGAGTTGAAAAGGGTCGAGGGCGAGTTGCAGAAGTTCACCGAGGAGCGACAGGATTTGGTCGATAAGGTGGCTCGCCGTCAGGCCGATTTCGAGAACTACCGCAAGCGCATGGAGCGCGAGCGGCAGGAGACTTACAGCCGCGTCGTGGCCGAAGTCGTCGGCCACCTGCTGCCGGTGGTCGATAATCTGCGTCGCGCCGTCGATGCCGAAGCATCGGTCGAGGGGGGCGAGTCCGAGGAGTTTCGTCACTTCCTGCGCGGCGTCGAGTTGATTGCGCGGCAGTTGGACGGCGTGTTGGAGACGCTCGGCGTCGAGACCGTTCAGACCGTCGGGCAGCCGTTCGACCCGCACATTCACGAGGCTGTCGCGGCCGAAGAGTCCGACAGGTTCAAGCCCGACACGGTCATGGAGGAGTTGGTGCGCGGCTATCGCCTCGGCGACAAGTTGCTGCGCCCGGCAATGGTTAAGGTCGCAAAGTAATTCAGGGAAGGCTTGCAGACTCTCCCCAAGCCTTCTTCGGTCTGTCACCTCACTGGTTCGAGAAGCCGCTATGGGTAAAGTCGTCGGAATAGATTTGGGCACTACGAACTGCTGTGTCGCCGTCCTTGAAGGCGGCGCGGTACAGATTGTGCCGAACAAAGAAGGCGGACGCACGACCCCGACCGTCGTCGGCTTCACAGACAAAGGCGAGCGTCTCGTCGGCCAGATTGCCAAGCGGCAGGCCGTGACGAACGCCACTAACACCATCTACGCCGTCAAGCGGCTCATCGGGCGCAAGTTCGACTCGCCCGAAGTCGCGCGCGCGCGTGAGACGGCACCCTTCGAGATTGTCGATTCGCCGAACGGCGACGCGCGTATCAGCGTGCAGAACCGCGTCTACAGTCCGCAGGAGATTTCCGGCATCGTGCTGCAAAGGCTCAAGGCGGCGGCCGAAGATTTCCTCGGCGAAGCCGTCAGCGAGGCCATCGTCACTGTCCCTGCCTACTTCGACGACACGCAGCGACAGGCGACGAAGGACGCGGGCAAGATTGCCGGTCTCAACATCGAGCGCATCATCAACGAGCCGACGGCCGCCGCGCTGGCCTACGGGTTGGGACGCGAGGAGGCCGAACGCATCGCCGTCTACGACCTCGGCGGCGGCACGTTTGATATCTCCATTCTGGAGATGAACGACGGCGTCTTCGAGGTGCTCTCGACTTCGGGCAACACCTTCCTCGGCGGCGAAGATTTCGACGAGCGCATCATCAACTGGATGGTCGAACTGTTCCGCGAGGAGACCAGCATCGACCTGCGGCAAGACCGCCTCGCCCTGCAACGCCTGAAGGAAGCGGCCGAGCGCGCCAAGTGCGAACTCTCTTCGCTGTCGGAGACGAACATCAACCTGCCCTTTATCGCCGCAGACCCTTCGGGGCCGAAGCACTTCAGCAAGATGCTGACGCGCGATAAGTTCGAGGAACTCGTCTCCGACCTCGTCGAACAGACCATCGAGCCATGCCAGAAGGCGCTCTGGGACGCCAAACTTCAGCCGTCGGACATCGACAAGGTGCTGCTCGTCGGCGGACAGACGCGCTCGCCCATCATCGCGCGCACCGTCCGCGAAATCTTCGGGCGCGACGCTTCGGCCGAGATTAACCCTGACGAAGTGGTGGCAATGGGCGCGGCCATACAGGGCGGCGTGCTGACAGGCGACGTTAAAGACATCGTCCTGCTCGACGTGCTCCCCTTGAGCCTCGGCCTTGAGACGCGCGGCGGCCTCTTCACGAAAATCATCGAGCGCAACTCGACCATTCCCTTGCGCCAGAGCCAGATTTTCACGACCGTCGTCGACAATCAGGCATCCGTCGAAATCCACGTCCTACAGGGCGAGCGCGAGGTGGCGCAGGGCAACCGCAGCCTCGGCAAGTTCGAGTTGGTTGGCATCCCGCCGAGTCCGCGCGGCGCACCGCAGATTGAAGTCGCTTTCGAGGTTGACGCCAACGGCATCCTCTCCGTCTCGGCGCAGGACAAGGCCAGCGGACGCCAGCAACAGATGCAGGTGACGCCGACATCGGGTCTCTCGGCCGACGAGATTGAGAGGCTCATCGCGGAGGCCACCACGTCGGCCGAAACCGACCGGCGCATCAAAGAGATTATCTCTCTGCGCTCGCGCCTCGAAGGCTTGGTGCGCAACACGCAACGCACCTTCCGTGAGTTCGGCGGCGCGCTCTCGGCAGACGATAGACAGATGGGGCAGTTGGCCTTGATTGAAGGCGAAGAGGCCGCCAAGTCGGAAGACCCGGAACAGATTCACCGCGCGCACGCCACCGTCGAGCGGCTCGCGTCGCTGCTGACGATGGCGATGCTCGACCCGAACAATCAGCCCTCGCCCTCTTCGACGACCTCAACGACGCCGCCCGCCACACAGAGCGGGACGGGCGAGCGTGGCATGCAAGACCCTGAAGAGCCCAACAGTAGACTGTAATCGAGCCTGACATCCAAAGTTCAAAGTTCAAGGTTGAGAGCCTGGCTCGACGCTTTGAACTTTGAACTTTGAACTTTAAACTAAAACTATTATGAGCAAACGGGACTATTACGAAGTGCTCGGCGTCGGCCGCAACGCCACCGAGCAGGAGATTAAGAGCGCATACCGGCGTCTGGCCGTGCGCTATCACCCTGACCGCAACCCCGGCGACGACGAGGCCGAAGAGAAGTTCAAAGAGGCGGCCGAAGCCTATTCGGTCTTATCCAACGTCGAACAGCGCGCGCGTTACGACCGCTTCGGCCACGCGGGCGTCTCCGGCGCGGGCGCTGCCTCCGCCGGTTGGGGCGCACAGGGCTTTGGCGGCATCGAAGACATTCTCGGCGACCTCTTCGGCTTCAGCGACATGTTCGGCGGCGGTGGGGCGCGCGCCGGCACAGGCTCGCGTCGGACGGCCGCGCAGCGCGGCGCAGACCTCCGCTACGACCTCGAAATGAGCCTCGAAGATGCCGCCAAGGGGATGACGGCGCAACTGCGCATCCCGCGTCTCGAAACCTGCGACGTTTGCACGGGGACGGGCGCGGCCGCAGGCTCACAGCCCGAATCCTGCCCCACCTGCAACGGCGTCGGACAGGTGCGCTACCAGCAAGGCTTCTTCTCTGTCGCGCGCACCTGCGGCAACTGTCGCGGCACGGGACGCGTGATTAAAAATCCTTGTGAGAACTGTCAGGGCGCGGGGCGCGTCGAGCGCGAGAAGTCTCTGGAGGTGAAGATACCGGCGGGCGTCGAGACGGGCTCGCGTCTGCGTATCGCGGGGGAGGGCGAATCGGGCACGTCCGGCGGCCCTTCCGGCGACCTCTACGTCGTGATTCACGTCACAGAGCACGAGCAGTTCGAGCGGCAGGGCAGTAACCTCTACGCCTCCGTGCCCATCACCTTCGCGCAGGCCGCGCTCGGCGCGGAGATTACGGTTGACACGCTCGACGGGCAGAAGCCGTTGAAGATTCCCGCCGGGACGCAGACCGGCACGGTCTTCCGTCTCAAGGGCGACGGCATGCCTGTTCTCGGCGGTCGCGGGCGCGGCGACCTCTTCGTCGCCGTCACCGTCGTCACGCCCACCACGCTCTCGCGCGAACAGCGCCGCCTGCTCGAACAACTCGCAGACGTGGAGGACAAAGACCTCGAAGACAAAGGTCTGATGGATAAAGTCCGAGACATCTTCGGCTAGACCGGCCACGATACAACACGACATGGTTCCTCTTTGCGCCCTGTCGTCTTTAGCGTGACATCAAGTTTCGCGCTACAGACGACGGGGCGCAAAGCTTTGCTTTGTATCAATACAATGCGTCCTCTCATCATACGAAAGCCGCCTGGCAGAAGCGCGCGAGATGATTGATAAGAGCGGCCGAAAACGGCCGTTAATCTTGAAATATCAGCACTAAGGCCGCCTCTCGGCGAGGTTCGTCGCGGCACGGCATAGGGCTTGCCAAAGTCGTGTCGAGGCAGGATTTCAACGGTCGAACCGAAACAGGGGACATACATGAGACGACGACACCTCGCAACCTTGATGGCAACCATTCTTCTCGCGCTCTTTTCCGCCAACGCCTTCGCCGCCACGCTCGAAGAGGAAGACACGGACACGCGCTTCATCGACGCGAAGGTTGTCGAGGTCAACGACACGCGCATCTCGGTCGTGACGCGCACGGGCGTCGAGCATGTCATCGCCATCGACGGCAAGGACACGAGCGTGCGGATAGCTGGCAAACTCGTCTCGCTCAAGGATGTGCGCGAGGGCGACGTGGTGACGGTTGACCTCGATGAGCAGAACCCGCTCAAGTTCGCCAAAAACATCGTCATCGCCACGCAGGCCGACAGCGCCGTAGCGAAGGCCAGACCTTAACGTTCGCCGGACACGATTTCGCCCGCTGACCCGATGGCTTCTACCGGCGTCGAGTAGCGTCAGCAGGCAACACGAAGCCGCCCCTG